>JBKJRR010000192.1:0-8238 GCA_046594635.1 Burkholderiaceae bacterium | reverse complement strand
GTCGCGGGCGGTTGGAGTCCGCATTTCAGTACGCGTTTCGCTGGCCTGCCATTCAAGTCGGTGGTGCTACGGTTGGACGCTTCGACAGGAACCGTGTTCGAGCGCAGGGGCGAATTCGTGGTGACCGCTACCGGCATCGAAGGCAGTCTTGTCTACGCGGCTTCGGCTTGGCTGCGCGACACGATCGCAGCCCACGGAGCGGCCCACTGCACGGTTGACCTGTTGCCAGATTTCAGCGCTGAGAAGGTTGCGGCCCAGGTATCGCACCCCCGGGGCTCGCGATCCTTGTCCAGCCATCTCAAGAGCCGGCTTGGCGTCGACGGCATCAAGTCCGGGCTGCTGCATGAGGTACTGACGCGCGAACAGATGGCAAATCCTGCGGTTTTGGCCGCGACCCTCAAGGCAGTGCCATTGCAACTGAGCGCGGCCCGGCCGGTGACTGAGGCGATCAGCAGCGCCGGTGGCGTGCGATTCGAGGCCATGGATCCGGATTTGATGCTGCATTCGAGCCCAGGGGTTTTCTGTGCCGGCGAGATGCTCGACTGGGAGGCGCCAACTGGCGGTTACCTGCTGACGGCAGCAATGGCCAGTGGCCGTGTGGCCGCGCAGGGCGCATTGCGTTTCCTTGGACGCAATTCGTCTGCGTGAGGAATTTTTTTGGGTTTGTTGGCAAGTGGGTGTCCCGGCCAAGGGTTTGTTCCGACCTGCCACATGGTTCCAGCCGATAAAATCCGGTCAGGGCCAAAAAAACAACTCGAATCAGAACCAACCAGCTAGACCTCATACCTCATGGATAACCAAAACACCATCCCGTCCCAGCTTGGGCCGGTCAATACCATTCCCGCACCGTTGAGCTCGATGCTGGATCGTTCCGTTCCATCGTCAGAGCCCGACGCGGGTTCGGGTCTGGGCCTGAAACTGGTGCTGGCTGCCATGTCTGTCGCATTGCTGGCCTACCTTATCCGCTGAATATTCCAGTCGCGGCCATCGCCGTGCTCGCGAACGGGACCTGACTCATGCGCCGCCACGGCAGCATCTGCAACAGTGGTGGAGCCATCGCAGCAGGTCCATGTCCATAACCTTAAAGGGCCACATCAACTTTCAGTTGATCAATGGCGGGTTTCCGCATATCGGCGCAAAGCTGGAACTGTGGTGGGGTCACCCGGAATTCCTCGATTTCGTGCAGCGCGTGGGGCAAGATACCCGGCAAGGCGTGTGAGCCGGTTTTCCCGCCGACATACTGTTTGCCCTCACCAGGCTTGTGATGGCGCACGACGCGGCGTTTTCCCGATCAGTCGCGATCCGGGCAGTCGGTCTGGGGCCGGAGCAATTTTCGCCAGGGACAGCACCCGTTGTGCGGGGCACACCGGTCGCTGTGGTGTCGCGCGCTGTGCCGAATCCAGCATTGGTTTGGTGCCGAGTCGGGCCATTAGGAGGTGACGAGCCTTGACCCCGGCACTGGTTCCACAGTTAGGGCTGCTTGGTTCCCCACCTGACCCGGTTGGCCGCTTCTCCATGCGGGAAGGCCCGTCAAGGGGGATTGTACGGCCTGTGTCTATCGCCCTTTGTGCCGTGCGGAAGAATTTGCGCCTTGCCCGCGAACTAGAATCGATTCATGTCCTACCTCGTGTTAGCCCGCAAATACCGGCCGAAGAATTTCGGCGAAATGGTCGGGCAGGAACATGTGGTCCGGGCCTTGACCAACGCACTCGATTCTCAGCGCCTGCACCATGCCTACCTGTTCACCGGCACGCGGGGTGTGGGCAAGACGACGGTGGCGCGTGTTCTGGCCAAGTCGCTCAATTGCCTGGGGCCCGATGGAACTGGCGGCATTACCTCGACGCCGTGCGGCGTGTGCCAGGCCTGCATCGATATCGACAGCGGCCGGTTCATCGATTACACCGAACTCGATGCCGCCTCCAATCGCGGCATTGACGATGTTCAGACATTGCTGGAGCAGGCGGTCTACAAACCGGTGCAGGGGCGCTTCAAGGTCTTCATGATCGACGAGGTGCACATGCTGACGACGCCGGCATTCAACGCCATGCTCAAGACGCTGGAGGAGCCACCGGACTATCTCAAATTTGTGCTGGCCACGACCGATCCGCAGAAGGTGCCGGTCACGGTGCTGTCGCGTTGTCTGCAGTTCAACCTGCGCCCGATGGCGCCGGAAACCGTGCGCGAACACCTCACCCGGGTGCTGCAGGCGGAGGCTGTGCCGGTTGACCCAAAGGCCCTGCGTCTTTTGTCGCGCGCGGCGCGCGGCTCAATGCGTGATGCCTTGTCGCTGACGGACCAGGCCATCGCCTTTGGCGCTGGGCAGTTGAGTGAATCGGTGGTGCATCAGATGCTCGGCAGCGTCGACCGTGGTTATGTCTTGCGATTGATCGAGGCCCTCGCCCATGGCAACGGCAAGACGGTGGTCGAAACAGTCGAAGACCTGCGCCTGCATGGTCTGAGTCCAGCCTCGATGCTCGAGGAGATGGGTGCCGTATTGCAACGCATGGCGGTGCTGCAGGTCGTGCCCGACAGTACGGATGAGGCCGACCCGGACGCTGCCGACCTGGCGCGCCTGGCTGCGCTGATGCCGCGCGACGAGACGCAGCTTCTGTACAGTCTGTGTCTGCATGGTGTCGGTGAACTGGGCCTGGCGCCCGACGAATACGCGGCCCTGACGATGGTGTTGTTGCGGCTGTTGGCCTTCAAGCCCGCAGCACCGCTCACACCGCTGCAGGAAAAAAAAACTCTGATTGAGGCGCGACCCGCCAGCGGGCCGGTGGCAGTAGTCTCGACCCGGCCGGCGATGGTGCCCGTGGTGGCGCAAACCCCGGAAAGGGCCGACAGCTCGACTGTTACGCTGATGCGCGCTGCGGCACCGATGGTCGTTGTTTTGGCGGCCGCTGCTCCGTCAGGTGTGCGGTCGGTGCCACCGGCGGAACCGCCGCCGATGGATCCGCCGGCGCCCGATGGCGCCTCCGTCGTCGCGCCGCGCCCTTCGCCACGCCCTGCGGGACGCGTGCTCTCGGTCGTACAGTCCGGCGCGGGCACTCGCCCGGTCCCTGCGGCACAGAACGATGCCAGCGGCGGCGCGCCCGATAGTGTGCAGGCCGTGCCGGTGCGGGTGCAGGCGGACAGCCGCAGCGAAGCACAGTCGCAGGGTACGGTGCTGCCCGCGCTGGTGCCCACCGAGGAGGGTGATTTCTGGTTTGCCACGGTGCAACTGTTGTTGGCCGAACAGACGGTCACGGCGCTGGCGCGTGAACTTGCGCTGCAGTCGCAGCTGGTCGCGCGCGATACCGACCAATGGGTGCTGCGGGTGGAGCGCGAGTCGCTGCAGCAGCCCAGCAGCCGGGAGCGTGTCGCAGCGGCGCTGCTCACCATTGGCCATGCGGTTACGCTGGTGGTCGAAATCGGCCGTGTCACCGACAGCCCGGCCCGGCGCAATGCAGCATTGGCTGCCGAGAAACAGTTGGCCGCAGAGAAGATCATTTTTGAAGATCCGTTTGTGCAGAAAATGATGCAAGAATTTGGCGCGAGAATCGTGGCTGGCAGTATCCGGCCGCTCTGACACGTGCATGACTTGCGCGGTCCGCGCGGCGTGCATCCCTGAATTTTTTCCCACCCATCTCAACTGAAGGAACACCATGTTTAACAAAGGACAACTGGCGGGGCTGATGAAGCAGGCCCAGGCCATGCAGGACAACATGAAGAAGGCGCAGGACGAACTGGCCCATATCGAAGTTACCGGCGAGTCTGGCGCAGGGCTGGTCAAGGTGCTCATGACCTGCAAACACGATGTGCGCCGTGTCACGATCGACCCCAGCCTGCTGGCCGACGACAAGGACATGCTCGAGGACCTGGTGGCCGCCGCCTTCAATGCGGCAGTGCGCAAGGCCGAGGAGACCTCGGCAGAGAAGATGGGCAAACTCACGGCCGGTATGCCGGGCCTGCCCGGCGGCATGAAGCTCCCGTTCTAGTGTTTAAACCTTTGCAGTCGATCGGGCGCTGGGTCATGGCAGGTACGAGCCGTGGCTGATTCGAACGCGGTCGAAGGTTTGATCCAGGCCTTGCGCCGACTGCCTGGTGTGGGGGTGAAGTCGGCCTCGCGCATGGCCTTTCACCTATTGCAGCATGACCGCGGCGGCGCGCGGGTGTTGTCGGCTGCATTGACACACGCCAGCGATGCGGTCAAGCATTGCGAACGCTGCCATACGTTTACCGAGGCCCAGTTCTGCAGAACCTGCACGGATGCCAGGCGCGACCAGACGCGCCTTTGCGTGGTGGAAACCCCGGCCGACCAGTCGGCGGTGGAGCGCACCGGGGCCTACAAGGGCCTTTATTTTGTGCTCATGGGCAAGCTCAATCCGCTCGACGGTATTGGTCCGCGCGATATCGGCCTGGGCAAGTTGTTCGAGCGGGCTATCGACGGTGTGGTCGAAGAAGTGATTCTGGCGACCAACTTCACTGCCGAAGGCGAGGCCACTGCCCATGTGATCAGCGAAGGCCTGCGCGAACGTGGCCTGCGTTTTACCCGCCTGGCGCGTGGTGTGCCAGTGGGCAGCGAGCTTGAATATGTGGATCTCGGCACCATCGCCCACGCCTTGGTTGACCGCCGCTGAATCTGCCTCCACCAGGGTTTCCAGAAAATGTCCTTCAGTCTTGCCCATTGGTGCGTCCTGATCGCGTCCTTGTTGCCTGTCGTTTGTGCCGGTATTGCAAAGTCCGCAAGCTTTGGCAAACCGGCAAGCGCCGGTGGGTATGACAACCGGGATCCGCGTGCATGGCTGGGCCGCCAGAGCCATTGGCGTGCCCGCGCCAATGCGGCTCAGGCAAATAGCTTCGAGGCCCTGCCGTTCTTCATAGGTGCGGTCGTGATCGCACTGCAACTCGGTGCCGACCCGCAGCGTGTGGATCTGCTGTCTGCTGCCTTCGTGGCGTTGCGTATCACCTATGTCGGTCTTTATGTCGGTGGCCTGGCCACCTTGCGTACGCTGGTCTGGACTAGTGCCTTGGGCGTCAACATTGCCATCCTGTTTGCTGGCTGGCGCTGAGCATTGCGGGTGCGTTCGCCGCCCGATGTGGTTTCCCCGTAAGTACTAACCCGCTCGGGAACTTCCCGATGCGCGAAATTGTGCTTTTCGGTAGGCTTGGTGAAAACAATAGTCGCGATGGGAGAGGGCGGGGTGAATAATTTTCGGGGTATCCGGCGCACGTTCCTTCTCGGCTCAGTCTTGTCGCTGGCCGGCTTGCGCATGGGCACGCTTCGGGCCGAAGGCAAGCTGGAAAAATCAAGGGTGATTTTGGCCGTTGGCGGCCGTACCCATCTGCAGTACCTGCCGCTGACCATCGCCGAGCGCCTGGGTTACTTCAATGCCGAAGGGCTGGACATCGAGGTGCTGGATCTGGCGACCGGCCTTCGGTCGCAGCAGGCGGTACTCGAGGGCGCGGCCGACGTGGCCTGCAGCGGGTTCGACGGGCTGGTCGAACACCATGCCAGCCGCAACCAGCCCCAATCCTTCTGTCTGCTGGCGCGGGCGCCTCAAGTCGCGTTTGGTGTATCGATACGGGCCTTGCCTGCTTTTCGCAAGGTGAGTGACCTCAAAGGGCGCAAGATCGGCATCATGTCCAGCGGATCTGGGGCCGAACTGTTCACCGCGATGGTGCTGGCAGGCGCGGGCCTGAAACTGCGGGATGTGCATCTGGTGGAGACCGGTGGCGTCGGGGCAGCGCTGCAGGCCGTGCGCTCGGGCCAGGTCGATGCCATTGTGCATATGGAGCCGGTGATGACCACGCTGGAGCAAAAGGGCGATGTCCGCATCATCTCCGATGCCCGCTCGTTGCAAGGCTCACAGGAAATATTCGGCGGCATGATGCCGGCAACCTGCCTGTTCGCGCCCTCGAACTATCTGCGCGCGCATCCCAATACCGCGCAGGCGATTGCCAATGCCACCGTGCATGCACTCAAGTGGTTGCAGACGGCCGGGCCGAGCGATCTGATCAAGGTTTTGCCCGAGGCGTATCTGTTTGGCGATCGGGCTCTTTACCTGGCCTCTTTCGGCAAATTGCGCGAATCGATATCGCTGGACGGAATGATGCCGGAGGACGGCGTCAAGACCGCGTTACGCGCCATGCGTCGCCTGGATGCCGGTTTCAAGGCCGACAAGGTCGATGCCGAGCGCCTGTACACCAATGAGTTTGCCCGCAAGGCCAAGGAAAAATTCCGCGCCTGATACGACGCGGAGCCTCACAGCTGCGCTGGCCGTGAAGGCGCAGCCACCTTGAACGGTTCAGTCCTTCGCGACCCGGACCGGCTTTTGCTTGCTTGAGCGCGCACCCTGACGTGCACTTGCAGTGCGCACCGCCGACGCAGCCGCCTTGGAGCGTGCCGGCACATATACGGTCACACGTTGTCCTTGTTTGAGGGACGCCGATGCCGGCATCTTGTTCCACTCGGCCACGCTTCCAGCAGAAACGTTGTAGCGGCGTGCCAGATTGGCGACGGTGTCATTCTTGTCGGCACGAACGACACGACGGACCTGCAGCTCCTGGCGGCCGAGCGACAGGTGGGCGTTGTCCGCGATGTTTTCCGCCACGTCCTCGCGCACCGAGGCGGCGCGGCGCACCAGCAGCGTGGAGCCCGCCTTGATCACCATGCCATTGGGAATGTTGTTCACCGCACGCAGATCAGCCTCTGTCATGTCGACGCGCTTGGCGGCGTCTGCGGTGCGCATCGTGGTGGGGGCCTGCCAGGCGGTCCAGCTCGCCAGCGGCTTGTTGGCGTTGGCCTGCAGGTTGGCGCGAAACGTTGCCGCGTTATCCCATGGGAGCAGGATCTGGGGCGTGCCCGACGCCAGAATCACTGGCTGATGGGCGGACGGATTGAGCGCCTTGAAGTCTGCCACCTCAACGTCGGCCAGCTTCGCGGCCAACGCCACGTCGATGTCGCGGGTAATGTCGACGCTCTGGAAGTAGGGGTGGTTTTCGATCACCGGCAGGACAGTACCGAGGGTTTGCGGCGACGAAACGATGTTCTTGACCGCTTGGAGCTTGGGCACGTACATGCGCGTCTCCCCGGGCATCTTGAGATCTTCGTAGCCCACGGCCAGGCCAGCCTTGCGGTTTTTCTCGATCGCCCGCGAAACACTGCCTTCACCCCAGTTGTAGGCGGCGAGCGCCAGATGCCAGTCGCCAAACATGCGGTGCAGCTTTTGCAGGTAGTCGAGTGCGGCGCGTGTGGACGCCAGCACATCCCTGCGGTCATCACGGAATGCGTTTTGCTTGAGTGCGAAGTATTTGCCTGTGGCCGGCATGAACTGCCACATGCCAGCCGCCTTGGCGCTCGAGACGGCCTGCGGATTGAACGCACTTTCGATGAAGGGCAGCAGGGCCAGTTCGGTTGGCATGTTGCGCCGCTCGAGTTCCTCAACCACATGGAACAGGTATTTGCTCGAACGCTCGGTCATGCGCTCGATATAGTCGGGACGGCTCGCATACCAACGCTCCTGGTCGCGCACCAGATCGTTCGTCAGATCGGGCATCGCGTAGCCGCGGCGGATCCGGTCCCACAGGTCGGCCGGGGGCGTCAAAGTCGCCACCGATGTGCTGTTCGTCTCATTGGGCGACAGCGGCGCGAGCGGCCCGGTGGGATAGATACGGGGTAGTGCCTTGGCAGGTTTGACGGCCAATTTGTCAGCCGCGTTCTGCACGGGTGTGGGCGATGCCATCTCCGTGATCGGTGTCGCAGCGACCCCATCGGACGGTGTCGCCACCATGGTGGGTGTCAAGGTCGTGGCGCAACCGCTCAGCAGAAGCACCAGGGCGGCGGCTGAGAGCGCCCCCAGCCCTGGCTTCGCCAGGACCCCCGAGGGGGTGTGAGGAAACTTGGGAGCGGCCCGGCGCTTCCTCATGGGCCGAAGGGATAAGGTCATGGGGTACTCCTGATGGGTAGGGCGCTTGCCAAGGTGGCATGCGCCGGCAGCGGCCGCCTCGATGGGAACCGCCTGTTGTTTGTCGGGGGGACTAAAATTCGAACCAGTCGCTGAGTGCGCCGCATCGTTGTCGAACTTGCGTGCAGTGCACCCGGTGCCTGAATCCTTGCGGCATCCGACAGGTGCCTTGCAGTGTTGTTGCAGTTATCAGGTACCGGACGCAGATTCAAATTCATGGACGGTCAAATTATAGGTTTGCAAGACTGGTTCCAGACTCCGCGTGGCCGTTACATGCTGGACTGGGAACGCC
>JBKJRR010000059.1:0-3150 GCA_046594635.1 Burkholderiaceae bacterium | reverse complement strand
CAACTGGCAGTGGCGGCCCCGGGATGCCAAGCTCAGCTCAAGGGCCTTCGCGGCGCTGTCCAGCGGCCACAACTTCGCCCGCGGCAAGCGCGATGGCAACCCCTGGGGCGAGGCGTTGGCCCTGCTGCGTACGCCGTCGGGACAGCCCTTTTACCTGAACCTGCACAGCAGCCCCGAAGGCGAGGACTCGGCCGACAAGAAGCTGCCGGGCAACACGTTGATCATCGGCTCGACCGGCGTCGGAAAGACGACGCTGGAGATGTTCCTGCTGACGCTCACACGCAAGTGGGACCCGGCACCACGCCTGGTGCTGTTCGACCTGGACCGCGGCTGCGAGATCGCGATCCGCGCCCTGGGTGGCCGCTACTTCACTCTCGAAGCTGGCAAGCCCACTGGCTGCAACCCGCTGCAGCGCGAGCCGACACCGGCGCGCGTCCAGTTCTGGGAGCAGTTGATCCGCACCTGCATTGCGACGCCGGCCATGCCGCTGCTGCCCGCAGACGAGCGCGCCATCGCCGATGCCGTGAAGGCCGTCGCGATGATGCCGGCGCCGCTGCGCCGCTTCTCGACCGTGCGGCAGAACCTGCCCAAGGCGGGAGAGAACAGTCTCTTCGAGCGGCTCGGCCGCTGGTGCCAAGGTGGCGCGCTCGGCTGGGTCTTCGACCAGGCCGACGACCGCCTGCTCGATCTGCACGCCGCCAATGTCATCGGCTTCGACACCACCGAGTTCCTCGACCTGCCCGAGGTTCGCACGCCGGTGATGATGTACCTGCTGCAGGTGATGGAAGAGCTCGTCAACGGCGAGCGGCTGATCTACGTGATCTCGGAGTTCTGGAAGGCGCTGGACCACGAGATCTTCAGCGACTTCGCCAAGCAGAAGCAGAAGACGATCCGCAAGCAGAATGGCTTGGGCATCTTCGACACCCAGAGCCCGTCCGACGTGCTGCGCCACCCCATCGGCCGCACGATGATCGAGCAGAGCGTGACCAAGATCTTCCTCGCCAATCCGGAGGCGGTGCGTGAAGAGTACGTCGATGGCTTCGGCCTGACGCAGGCCGAGTTCGACATCGTGCGCAGCCTCGGTGTGCAAGGCGGCCGGCGGTTCCTGGTCAAGCAAGGCTACGCCAGCGCGATTTGCGAGCTGGACCTGGCCGGGCTCGAGGACTTCATCACCGTGCTCTCGGCCACCACCGACAACGTGGCCCTACTCGATGCCGTGCGCGAACGGCATGGCAACGATCCGTTTCAATGGCTTCCCGTTCTCCTTCGTGAGGTTCACGATCGCAGGTTTCGGTCCTCCAGGAGAGCCTCATGAACGCTGTTCGCAATCTCGTCGCGCTGGTGGCGATCGCATTCGCCGCCACGACCGCCAGCGCCCAGTTCGTCAACGGCAATGCAGCCGTCAGGGTGATGCCCAATGGAACCAAGAAGGTCGAAACGCCGCCAACTGCTGGAGCGCTTCTCGCGAAGCCTTGCCCCGCAGCGACGCCCGGGTGTTCAGGGGGCGGCTGGAAGATGGTCGAGACTCCGGATGGCCTGATGGAGTGCACCGAGGTCTACGCAAGACCAACGACTTGCCGGACGTCTACCTACGGGTCCGAGAAGCGGTCTCGTGTTTGGGTGGTCAAGATTGGATCTGAGTGGAAGCATTGCCAGTACCCCGATCTGGGCAAGGGATGCGTGAGCATCAAGAGCTTGCCAAATGCGGCAGTTCAGTAGCAGGAGCGTGAGCCATGTTCACCTGGGTCGGCAATCAGTTCAACACCATCCTCAGCACGTACGTGCTGGGAGTGGTGTCATCGTTGATTACGGCGATTGCACCAATCGCACTGATCTGCATGACGATCTGGGTGACGCTCTACGGGTGGGCCGTCCTGCGCAATGAGGTTTCGGAGACTCTGCCAGTCTTCATGTGGAAGGTCTTCAAGGTCGGACTCGTTTTGGCCTTCGCCCTTCAGTCGGGCTTCTACATCAGCAACGTAGCCGACAGCGCCAATGCACTTGCCACTGGCGTGGCAACGACGTTCTTGCCTGCCGCGACCGATCCGATGACAGTGACTTCGCCGTATGCGCTGCTCGATGCATTCAACGACCAAGCCAGTCTGCTGGTTCTTGATCTGCTGAAGGACGCCGGAATCATGCGACTGGACCTGGTCTTCGCCGCCGTGGTCACGGCCTTCGGCAATGTGATCTTCCTCTGCATTGCGCTCTTCATGGTCACCCTGGCAAAGCTCTTCCTAACCTTTGTAATCGCGGTGGGCCCGCTGTTCATCCTGTGTCTCGCCTGGCGACCCACGGTACGTTTCTTCGACAGTTGGCTTTCCATGGTCCTCAACTCTGTTGTGCTGACCTGGTTCGCGTTCTTCGCGCTCGGCCTGAGCGTCTACATGGGGCAGGCCATGGTGCAGGTCATCCAGTCTCAGGGCGGCTTCCTCGGCCCGACTTTCAACGTTGTCGGCGAGAGCCTGAAGTACTGCGTCGTGATGATTCTCATGGCCATCATCTGCTTCCAGGCCCCAAGCCTCGCCTCCGCACTCACCGGCGGTGCCGCGGTCCAGCAAGGCATCCAGATGATCCAGAACGCCATGATGGTCTCGGGCCTGCGCTCCGCCTCGTCTGCACGGGGTTCGGGTGCTGCAGGTGCAGCCGGCGGTGCTATCCGGGCGGGTGCCGGCCTGCCGTATGCGGCGGGTCAAGCCACTGGAGCCGCCGCCACAGCCACGGGTAGAGCAGCAGGATCCATGGCCGCCGGCGCAGGCGCCGTGGTTCGCCAGGGTTACGGCGCGGTGCGAACCGCCGCCTACAAGCTCGCCGCTCTGCGCGGTCGGGCATAAGCGTCAACGAGCGTCAACCAGCACAGGAGCAAACCATGCAAACCCGTCTCAAGGTCGCCGCGGCCGTCCTCATCGCCTTCGGCGCCAATGGCGCCCGCGCGCAGGGCATCCCGGTCATCGATGTTGCCAATCTGGTCCAGACGATCCAACAGGTGCTCGATGGCATCACGCAGATCAACAACCAGGTCCAGCAGATCAACCAGCTGCAAAGCCAGACCAACAGCATCAACGGCATCCGCAACCTGGGCGACGTGTTCAACAACCCGCTGCTGAAAAACTACGTGCCGGCCGAGGCGTACACCTATGTCAACGCCAT
>JBKJRR010000405.1:0-4109 GCA_046594635.1 Burkholderiaceae bacterium | reverse complement strand
CGGCGATCTGCCGGTGGCGATTCGGCATGCGATGGGGGCACTGGGTGTGCTCAAGGACAGCGGTGGAACGCTTGCCAGTTACCTGCTGTTCGAGCCGCATTTCGTGCAGGCCCTGATTGCCATGGGCGAGCGCGACGCACTGGCGCAAAAGGGCGAACTGCTCGAGTTGATCCTCGGCTCCTGAGCACCGTGGTGCGATAATTCGCGGCGCCAAGTCCGCACTGTTTTCAGTGTCGGGCTCGATGTCTGCGCCCCGGCGTGCTTCGCACTGCCTTGTCGCCATTGCAGAGCTTCGGGGACGTCTTCATGCTCAATATTTTCTCGCTCGCCAACGGCCGTCTCTACCAGGAAGAAATCGAATCCCTGCAAGAACTGTCGAAGTTCACTCCGGTATGGGTCGACCTCGATTCACCCAGTCCGCAGGAGAAACAATGGGTGGAGCAATATTACGGCGTGGTGATTCCGGCCAATGCGATGGACGAGGACATCGAGGAGTCGGCACGGTTCTACTCCGAAGAAAACGGCGACCTCAATATCCGCAGCGATTTCCTGATCACCGGGGCGGGCGAGACCCGTACCGCCCGCGTGGCCTTCATACTGAATCTCGTCAACGACAAGGTGCGCAGCAAGGGCATCCTGTTCTCGATCCACGAGGAAGACGTGCCGGTGTTTCGCTTGTTGCGCATGCGGGCGCGCCGCGCGCCGGGCCTGATCGAAGACGGCAAAGAAGTCCTGCTCAAGCTGTTTGATGCCGATGCCGAACATTCGGCCGACACGTTAGAGGGCATTTATGACGAACTCGAAAAGGTCAGCGCCAAGGTCTTGTCCGGCGATATGACCGACTTGCTGGCCGGTGAGGTACTTGGCGCGATCGCCCACCAGGAAGACCTGAACGGCCGCATTCGGCGCAACACCATGGACACCCGCCGCGCGGTCAGCTTCATGATGCGCAGCAAGATGCTCAATGCCGAGCAGTTCGAGGAGGCACGCCAGATCCTGCGTGACATCGATTCACTCGACTCGCACACCACCTTCCTGTTCGACAAGATCAACTTCCTGATGGATGCCACCGTCGGCTTCATCAATATCAACCAGAACAAGATCATCAAGTTGTTCTCGGTCGCCGCAGTGGCCTTGTTGCCACCGACGCTGGTGGCCAGTGCCTACGGCATGAATTTCCGATTCATGCCGGAGCTGCAGTGGACCTATGGTTACCCGTTCGCGCTGGTATTGATGGCCGCCAGCGCGATCGCGCCGATGTGGTACTTCCGGCGCCGGGGCTGGCTCAATTAGGCACAAGGCGCGCGCCAGGTCAGGGATGCTCAAGCGCCAGCTGCGTCAGAAAGTGCCCAAGAATACGTTGTGCATAGACTCCAGCCACTTTGGTGAGGAACTGCGCGAAGTCGACATGGGCCAGATCGTCGGCTCGGTCAGAGATCGTGCGCGCGGCAGCGAATGCGACGCCGTAGTCTTGGCAGACCTGGGCCACCGCGGCACCTTCCATCTCGACCGCCAGTGCATCCATGGCGTCGGCGCGCAAGGCCTGGCGTACGTCTTGCGAGATCCGGGCGGTGGCGATGAACCGGTCGCCACTGGCGATCAATCCCTGGTGCACCGTCGGCAACGCTCCGGACTGCGCCGGCTCCTTGGAGGTCCGCGGCAAATCGGCCAGGGCGCGCCGACAGGCCTCGGCCAGCAAGGACGTCAGCCGTACGTCGCAGGCGAATTGCGCCTGTCGGTACAGCGGAATCTCGAAGCGCGGAAACAGCGGCGAAGCGTCCATGTCGTGCTGCACGAAATGGCTGGCCACGACGACATCGCCGACGCGCACATCGGTGCCCAACGCGCCGGCCACGCCGGTGAACACGATGCGTTCGACGCCAAAGGCCTCGATCAACGCAGTCGCGGTTGTGGCCGCAGCGACCTTGCCGATACGCGACAAGGCGAGCACCACGGGAGAACCGTACAACTCACCGAGCCAGAAGTCGCGTCCGGCGCGCCGCACTTGCCGGGCATGTATAAGCTGGGCAAGCAGGCCTTGTTGCTCCTGCGCCAACGCGCTGAGCACGCCCGTGGTCGTCATACGCTGCTCTTTGGTGCCTATTTGTCGCGCAGCTCACGGCGCAGGATCTTGCCCACTGGCGTCTTGGGCAGGTCAGCACGGAACTCGATCACGCGGGGCTGCTTGTAGCCGGTCAATTTTTCCTTGCACCAGGCGCGTATTTTGGTTTCCGTCAAGGCAGGGTCCTTTTTTACGATCACCAGCTTGATGGCTTCGCCCGTCTTGGCATCGGGAACGCCCACACACGCGCATTCGAGTACGCCGTCGAGTCCGGCGACCACCTCCTCAATCTCGGTCGGGTAGACGTTGAAGCCACTGACCAGCACCATGTCCTTCTTGCGGTCGACGATGCGGAAGAACCCGCGTTCGTCCATTACGCCGATGTCGCCGGTTTTGAAGTAGCCGTCAGCGGTCATGACCTTGGCGGTTTCATCGGGACGTTGCCAATAGCCGGCCATCACCTGCGGCCCCTTGATCGCGATCTCGCCCGGCTGGCCTTGTGCGACGGCATGACCTTCGTCATCGAGCAGCAGCATCCAGGTATTGGGCAGCGGCACGCCAATGCTGCCGTTATATTCGGTGGCATCGGCGGGGTTGCCGCTGGCCACCGGTGAGGTCTCGCTCAGACCATAACCTTCCAGAATCGGGCGTCCGGTCTTCTCCAGCCAGGCCTTTGCCACCGATGCCTGCACCGCGCTTCCGCCACCGGTAGCGCCAACCAGACTGCTCCAGTCCACGGTATTGAAAGCCGGATGGTTGACCATGCTATTGAACAGGGTGTTGACCGCTGGCATCAGGTGGATACGGTGCTTGGACAACTCTTCGAACATCGTGGGCAGGTCGCGCGGATTGGCGATCAGGATCAGCTTGCCGCCCAGTCGCATGGATTGCATCATGCAGTAGGTGAACGCGAAGATGTGGTACAGCGGCAAGGCGCACACGATGGTCGGGTGCTCGCCATGGGCAATGGTGCGCATCAGGGGTGCGCCCCAGGCTTCGTTCTGCAACACATTGGCCACCAGGTTGCGGTGCAGCAGCACGGCCCCCTTGGACACGCCGGTGGTGCCGCCGGTGTACTGCAACACCGCCATGTCATCGGCCTGGATGTCGGGCTTTGTCCATGGGGCCGAGGTGCCCCGTGCCACGGCTTCATTGAAGCGCACAGCCCCTGGAATGTTGAACGATGGGACCAGTTTCTTGCTGTGGCGCACCACGTAATTGAGCAGCGCGCCCTTGAACAGGCCGAGTTGGTCGCCCATGGCGCACATCACCACATGCTTGATCGCGGTCGACGCCAGGCATTTTTCCAGCGTAGCTGCGAAGTTTTCCAGGATGACGATGGTCTTGGTGCCCGAGTCCTTGAGCTGATGTTCCAGCTCACGGGCGGTATAAAGCGGGTTGATATTCACCAGCACCAGCCCGGCGCGCAGGATGGCTGCCACTGCGATCGGATATTGCGGCACATTGGGCATCATTACCGCAACCCGGTCGCCCTTGACCAGCCCCAGGCCTTGCAGATAGGCGCCAAAGGCCATGCTCAGGCTGTCCACCTGCCGGTAGGTGAGGTCACGCCCCATGAAGCTGTACCCGATGCGGCCAGCATGGTGGGCAAAACATTCGTCGATCAGGTAGGCCACCGATTCGCACTGCGCCAGGTCGATATCGGCGGGCACCCCGTCGGGGTAACTCGAGAGCCAGCTGCGGTCAGTCATTTGTCGTGTGTCTCCGGGAACTTGTCCTGGGCGGTGGCCACCATCGGCGCCTGCGCCCTGGTGGCTTCGTTTTCCCTGTTCCTCATGTGTCCGGCCGGGGGAGCCGCCTGTCCCGACAGCGCGCCGGGGCGGCCACCGCCGCGCCCGGCCCCGCGTCCTATTCGATGGCCTTGCCCATGTCCTCGACTACCTTCTTGGCGTCGCCAAAAACCATCATCGTCTTGTCCATGTAGAACAGGTCGTTGTCCAGTCCGGCGTAACCGGCGGCCATGGAGCGCTTGTTCACGATCACGGTCTTGGCCTTGTAGGCTTCCAGGATCGGCATGCCGTAGATC
>JBKJRR010000396.1:0-11788 GCA_046594635.1 Burkholderiaceae bacterium | reverse complement strand
TGCCATCGCCGGTGACCTGAACGCCGTTTTGCTGCGCACGGTAGGCCTTGTCGAGGGTGTCCGGTGTGGCCGGCACCGCGGCGCGATCGAACAAGGCCAGCCGGCCACTGTTCTGGCTCAGGCCCCCGGCAACGGCCACAACGATGGCCAGAATCCACAGAAATTTTTTCATGGCTGGGCAGTATCCACTTTTCGTGACGGGCCGGTGGATCACGTGGCGCACCGGCACAGCCGGCTGGAACCGTTTGGGTCGCGCCCTGAGCACATGGCCGGGAACTGGCTGTGATACCTTGTGCCCCATCGGGACCCGGCGCGGCTGGATCCGTCTTGTATTTCTATTTTGATCGGGGTTGGATCTTGGGAAAACTGTTGATTCCGCTGACGGCGCTGCTCAGCGGCGTGGGCCTGCTGATCGTGGGCACCGGCCTGATGTTCGCCGCGATTGGCGCGCAGGCCTCGACCGCCAATTTCTCCAGCCTGGTGACGGGCCTGGTAATGTCGGCCTATTTCGCCGGCGCCATCTACGGCACATACTCCTGCCCGCACATCATCCGCAAGGTGGGGTTCATCCGAGCCTTCGCCGCGATGGCGTCGGTGGCCTCCACCTTGCCGCTTCTGCACGCCTTGTGGGTCAACCCCTGGTTCTGGGGTGGCCTGCGTTTTGTCACCGGACTGTGCCTGGTGGGCCTGTACCTGGTGGTGGAGAGCTGGCTCAACGTGCTGGCACCACACGACAAGCGCGGCAAGGTGTTCGCCATCTACCTGGTGGTCAACATGGTGGCGCTGGCCATCGGACAGTGGCTGATCCTGGTGGGTGACCGCAATGGCTTTGTGCCTTTCGTCCTGGTGTCGGTACTGTTTTCGTTTGCGCTGCTGCCCATCACACTGACGCCGGTCGATCAGCCGGTGATCAGCGAGGCGCCCAAGTTCAGCTTGATCGAGCTGTTCACGATCTCGCCCATCGGCACCATCGGGGCGCTGGTCTCGGGCATGCTCAGCGGGCCGCTGCTGGGCCTGGGCCATGTGTTCGGCGCTGGCGTGGGTTTCAGCGAGGCTGGCATCGCGACCTTCATGGCCGCCACCATTCTGGGCGGCGCGGCTTTCCAGTGGCCGGTGGGCCATTTCTCTGACCGGCACGACCGACGCCTGGTACTGCTGTGGGTCGCCATCAGCTGCGCTGCCGTAGCCGGCGTCGGTTTCATCCTGGCGCGTGATTACGAAGCCTCGCTGATCGGGCTGGGCGTGGTGTTCGGCGGGTTGGCATTCACCGTCTACGGCATCAGTGTGGCGCATGTGAACGACCTGGTCGACCGGGCCAAGGTGCTGCAGGTCACCGGCGGCCTGCTGCTGCTTAACGGCATCGGCGCCACCATCGGCCCGACGCTGGCCGGCGGCATGATGGACGTCTTCGGCCCGGAAGCGCTGATGCTGTATTTCGCCTGCGTGCTGGCGACGCTGGCGGTGCTCACATGGCACTACAAACGCAAGTTTCCGCTCAACCAGGGCGAGCCGTCCGCTAAGGCCGACTTCGTGATGGCCAACGCCAGCACCCAGGCGGTGTTGCCGATGGATCCGCGCTTTCCCGACAGCGAACTGGCCATCGACAAACCGGTGACCGCGCAACCGCCACTCGAAGAGCAACCGCCTTCACCCTCACAGGCACCCGCCTGATGGCCAGGCAGACGCCGTCCTGACCGGCGCCCGCCGCAAGGGCGTCAATTAATTGAATTGCGCGCTGGTGCAGTAGCGCCTGCCCCGCCCTACACTTTCCGCCAGGTCGTGATGGCGCGCTATTGCGCGCGCGATGACCGTGACACGGGATGCATATGGCCGTTCAGGAATTCGACTACATCATCATCGGCGCCGGCTCGGCTGGCTGCGTGCTGGCTGACAAGCTGAGTCAGGATGGCAGCGCCACCGTGCTGGTGCTCGAGGCCGGCGGGAGTGACCGACGGCTGTGGATCAACATGCCGATCGGCTACGGCAAAACCTTCTATGACGAGCGCGTCAACTGGAAGTTCGAAGCCCAGCCCGATGCCGGACTGAACCAGCGGCGCATCTACTTCCCGCGCGGCAAGGTAGTGGGTGGTTCAAGCTCGATCAATGCCATGGTGTATTGCCGCGGCCTGCCGGGCGACTTCGACGACTGGGCACGCGCCGGCAACATGGGTTGGTCATGGCAGGACGTGTTGCCGGTCTACGAGGGCTTCGAGAACCGGGTAGACGCCAGCGGCGCACCGGCCGGTGGTGGACCTCTTTTCGTCAGCGACGTGCGCCACCAGTTGCACCCGATGGAGCGGCATTTCTTTCAGGCGGCCAAGCAGGCCGGCCTGCCGTTCACCGAAGACTTCAACGGACCTTCACCCGAAGGCGTGGGCCGCTACCAGATCAACACCCGCCGCGGCATGCGCTGGTCGGCCGCCGACGCATTCCTGCGCCCGGCCATGCGCAGCGGCAACGTCGACCTGCAAACCGGCGCGCTGGCCGAGCGCATCCTGTTCGAGGGCCGCAAGGCGGTGGGCGTTTCGTACCGCCAGGGTGGCGTCGTGCACACGGCGCGCGCGCGCGGCGCGGTCGTGCTCAGTGCAGGCGCAGTCCAGAGTCCGCAATTGCTGCAACTCTCGGGCATCGGTCCGGGCGACCTGCTTCAGCGCCATGGCATCACACCGATACTGGCGCAGGCGCAGGTGGGGGCGAACCTGCAGGACCACCTGGCCATGAGTTACTACTTCAAGGCCACCGAACCCACGCTGAACAATGTGCTGAGCACCCTTTGGGGCAAGCTGCGCGCTGGCCTGCAATATGTCAGCACACTGGGTGGCCCGCTGAGCATCAGCGTCAACCAGTGCGGCGGTTTCGTGCGCTCGCATGCGCAGGCCACGCAGGCCGACATGCAGCTGTACTGCAACCCGATCACCTATACGCTGGCGGCCTCGAAATCCGGCACGCAGATCGTACCGGACCGCTTTGCCGGCTTCATCCTGTGTTTTCAGCCCTGTCGCCCGCTCAGTCGCGGCAGGATCGACATCGCAACGACGGACGCCGCCCACGCGCCGCTGATCACGCCCAACTACCTGTCCCACCCGGACGATCTGGTGCAGGCCTTGCACGGCGCCAGGCTGGTCCGCAGCTTGAGCGAAACCGCCGCCATGCGCGGCCTGATCCAACAGCCGATCGCGCCCAGCCTGGACACCATGGACGACGCGGCCATGGTCGAGGACTTTCGCCAGCGTGCCAGCACCTGCTACCACCCGGTGGGCAGTTGCACGATGGGGCCGGACGCCGCCACGTCGGTGGTCAACCCGAAGCTCCAGGTACATGGCATCGACCAGCTCTATGTGGTCGACGCGTCGGTGTTCCCGAACGTGACCTCGGGCAATACGCATGCGCCCACGACAATGGTGGCACACAAGGGCGCGCAGGCCATTCTTTCGGCACGACATTGACTTCAACTGGAGACACCACACCATGCAACTCGAATCCATCAAGACCTATGTGGTCGGCAACCCGCCGCCGTCGTTCGGCGGCCGTTATTTTGTCTTTGTGAAGATCCGCACGACCTGCGGCATCGAGGGCGTAGGCGAGGCCTATGCCGCCACGTTCAGCCCGCACATCATCGCGGCCATGGCCGAGGACTTGTTCGAGCGCATCTTCGCCGGCCAGGACCCGATGCAGATCGAAACCCTGTGGCGCAAGGCCTACGGTGCCGGCTTCACGCTGCGTCCCGATGTGTCGCTGATGGGCGTGCTCAGCGCACTGGAGATGGCCTGCTGGGACATTACCGGCAAGGCGCTCGAGCAACCGGTCTACAAGCTGCTTGGCGGCCTGGTCAATCCGCGCCTGCGCTCTTACACCTACCTGTATCCGGACGAGAGCGAAGACGACTCGTTTTATGACGACCCGGTCAAGTCGGCTGAACGTGCGGCGATCTATGTCGAGCAAGGATTTACTGCCGTCAAGCTCGACCCGGTCGGCGGCTACTCGGTGTTCGACCCGCGCCAGCCCACACTGGAGCGCATGGCCCTGTCGGAACGTTTCTGCAAGCTGATCCGCGAAGCGGTGGGCGACAAGGCCGACATCCTGTTTGGTACGCATGGCCAGTACACGGTTTCGGGCGCCAAACGCCTGGCGCGCCGGCTCGAGAAATACGACCCGCTGTGGTTCGAGGAACCCACGCCGCCCGAGCGCCCCGAAATGATGGCCGAGGTGGCGCGCCACACCAGCATTCCCGTGGCCACCGGCGAACGGCTGTGTACCAAGTACGAATTCGCCCGCGTGCTCGAGACCGGCGCGGCCAGCATCTTGCAACCCGCGCTGGGTCGGGTCGGTGGCATCCTGGAATGCAAGAAGATCGCCGGCATGGCCGAAACCCACTATGCCCAGATTGCACCGCACCTGTACTGCGGCCCGATCGAAGCTGCAGCCAACATTCAGCTTGCCGCCAGCATACCGAACTTCCTGATACTCGAGAGCATCCAGCAGCTTGGCGGCTTCCACGAAAAACTGCTCAAGAAAAAGATCCAATGGGAAGACGGCTACGTCATCCCGAGCAAGGACCCCGGGCTGGGCGTGGAATTGAACGAAGAGGTCGCGCTCGCCCATCCGTACACCGGCAAGGCCCTGCATCTGGAGATGGCGCAGCATCCATTGGGGTACTACTGATACCTTGCGGGACAGACCGCAGTTACACGAAGTGAACAAGCTCTGTCCCCAACATTTCACTGGGTGTCCGGATGTCCGCTCTCCCGCGAAGACGCACTGACCGAAAGAAATTCCCATGAAGCGCTACCAGAACCTCATCGCCAACCAATGGCTGGCGTCGCCCTCCGAATCCTCATTCAACGTCGAGAACCCCGCCACCGGCGAAGTCGTGGCGCAGGTCGATCTGGCCAGCAACGAACAGGTGCTGCAGGCCTGCGACGCCGCAGCCAAGGCCCAGCGCGCCTGGCGCAAGACACCGGCCATAGCCCGCGCCGATTTCATGCGGCGCATGGCCGACGCACTGGTGGCACGCAAGGACGCGATTGGCGCAGCCCTGGCAAAGGAGTCGGGCAAAAGCCTGGAGGACGCGACCAACGAGGCGGTATATGCGGCCGACATCACGCGTTACCACGCCGAGTGGGCGCGGCGCATCGAAGGCGAAGTCATCCCCAGCGACAGCCCGTCGGAAAATCTGGTGCTGCACCGCGAACCGATTGGCGTTGTGGCCTGCCTGATCCCGTTCAACTACCCGGTCTACACGCTCTTGCGCAAGATCGCGCCGGCCTTGATCACCGGCAACACGGTGGTGGTACGCCCAAGCAATCACACACCATGTTGCGCATTCGAAATCGCGCAGGCCGTGCTCGACGCCGGCCTGCCCGAGGGCGTGGTCAACATCATGGCGATGGACCATGCTCAGGCCGAGACCATGTGCACCCATGCCAAGGTCGGCATGATCACGCTGACCGGCTCCGTCGCCGCCGGCCGGCGCATGCTGGATTTTTCCAAGGTCAATATCGCCCGCGTATCACTGGAGATGGGCGGCAAGACGCCCGCCATCGTCACACCCAGCGCCGACCTCGATACGGCCATCGCCGCCATCGTCGGCTCCAAGACCACACACTGCGGCCAGCTGTGTACGGCGGTGGAACGTGTCTATGTGCAACGTGCACTGCACGACCAGGTGGTGACGCGCTTGCGCGATGGATTGCAGGCTCGCTCCTTCGGCGACCGGGCCGTGGCACCGGGCGATATGGGCCCGCTGAACAGCGCCGCCAGCCGCCAGGCCATTCACGACATGGTGCAACGCGCCGTGGCCGATGGCGCCACACTCGAATGTGGCGGCGCAATGCCGGACGGGCCAGGCTATTTCTACCCACCCACGCTGCTCAGCAGCGTGCGCCAGGACGCCGAGATCGTTCAGCAGGAGACCTTCGGCCCGGTGCTGTGCGTCCTGCCCTACGACAGCTTCGACGACGCGCTGGCCCTTGCCAGTGACCACCAGTACGGCCTGGCCTCGGTGCTGTACAGCAACGACTACCGCGAGGTCTTGCTGGCCAGCAACGAAATCGAAGCCGGCGAGCTGTATATCAACCGCACACCAGCGGATCCGTACCAGGGCTACCACGCCGGCTGGAAACGCTCGGGGCTGGGCGGCGACGACGGCAAACACGGCATGCTGGAATTTACGCAGACCCGGCTGGTGGTGATGAAGTACTGAGTCACAACGGCGCTTCATGCCGTGCGCGCGACGGGTTCAGACCTGCCTGCTTGAGGATGCTGTTCAGAGTTCCCGGCGGAATTTCAACACTGTCCTTACCCGCCACAGTTGCTGTATCCGGTTTCGATATGTGATCCAACTGTCGATGGCTCCCCATTTGACGCACGAGTTGCCAGCCATCAGCTTGAATCAGCGCAACGAGTTCCTTGATCTTCGTAGGCTTGGGTAAAGCATCGCACAAATTTCGTCGGCAAGCCCACCGTTCGAGCCAAGCTGGCACCTTTGGTGCTCAGCTTGAGCGAGGGGCTGGACGAAGCCGGGGCTACCACCTGGGTGCGATGCGCTCGCCAGGCAAGATGGCGTATGGGTCTGCCCAGCCTGGAATCTGACGTACACGCTCAAGCCAAGCTGAGACGTGACCGAACCTGTCGGCGATCCCGTAGCCACTTTCCTCCAGTGGGTAGAACAGGTAGCCGCAGATCGACATGTCCGCGATCGTCGGGCTGCCACCCACAACAAAAGTCCGACCGGCAAGGTGCTTATCCAGTATGGCGAAGGCGTTGTCCAGTCTCCCGCGCAGCCACCCCATCACGGCAGGGTCCGGAGCGCAGGGACCAAAGGCCTTCATGAATCGATAGCTGGCGAAGTAGCTTGTCAACTTGTGGTTGTCGAACATTAGCCAGCGCAGCACCTCCAACTTGTCCTCTTCGGAGTCGCCTTCGAACGCGCTGTGCTTAGCGGCCAGATACGTGAGGATGACACCCGATTGAGTGAGCCTGCGATCTCCATCATCGAGTACGGGCACCTCGCCCATCGCGTTTGTCGCGCCTCTCCACTCGCCCGTGCGAGTGA
Organism: Burkholderiaceae bacterium; assembly: GCA_046594635.1. Lineage (GTDB taxonomy): Bacteria > Pseudomonadota > Gammaproteobacteria > Burkholderiales > Burkholderiaceae_C > CAISIP01. The sequence goes on along the minus strand of JBKJRR010000396.1, from coordinate 4,734 downwards.
CCCCATTCATGAAGTCCACGAACTGAGGTTCCCAGGCTTGGTTCAGGGCTCGCAGGAGGAAGGCGACCTTGAACGTGTTTCCGGACTGGCAGAAGCCATGAAGTCTGTACATAGCGCAGGAGGCAGAAAAAGGTGGGTTACGACGCCTACCGGCACGAGACCATCGCAACTTGAGGCAGCCACCACTATCTGGGATGACATCGCCCGCCTCCGGATTTTTCCCTAACCAAGTCAAGAAGTCCAACCGTTCGACTTCGGACCACACCTGCTCACCGCCGACGTTCGACGACAGAGGCGCACGGGAGTACGATGTAGCCAATGCAAGTTGCTACTGTGACTGTAGTTGATGGGAGGCTGATCGTCGAGGGTCTTGATCTCACCGATGGAGAAAACGCTTGTCGTGTTGACGCGTGAAACGCAAGACACTGTTCAGCTCTCCTCGCAGGAGGAAATGGAGTTACTTGAAGCCATCGCAGTAGCTGATCGCGGGGAAACGATCTCTGCCGAAGTGCTTTTTGCTCGCCTGGACCGTCGCCGACAAGCTATGTCGCCCGCGTTGCGAGCCGCGTCTCGAGCGGCCGGCGAGATCGAACGGGCTGAACGGTGGTGGCTTGAGAATCGGCCAGCTGCGCCTGATGCTTTTAGGAGTTGGCAATGAATTCATCGTCGACGTTCGCAGCATCCAGCGGTGAAGGATACGAGCTGCAGATGGGTCGATGGAGTCGGCGTCTTGCGGGGCCGTTTCTCGACTTCGCCGGGTTGGCGCCTGGACAACGTGTCCTTGATGTTGGTTGTGGCACCGGTTGCCTTGCCAATGCCATTGCACAGCGTTGCCGGCCTGAGCAAGTGACAGGCATTGACGTGTCTTCTGCCTACGTCGAGTTCGCAACGCGCCAGAACCAGGATGCAAGAGTTTCCTTCACGGTCGCAGACGCATGTGCACTGGCGTTTCCTGAAGGGAGCTTCGACAGTGTCCTGTCAATGCTGGTGCTGCACTTCGTCCCGAACGCGCAACGAGCGATTGCTGAGATGCGAAGGGTCGCCAAGTCAGGTGGTGTGGTCGGTGCAGTCGTGTGGGACGCTCGCGGCGGCTTCGTCGCCAATCGACTCTTCTTCGACACAGCCGCGGCCCTTGATCCGAAAGCGAGTGAGCGCCGAGCGCGCAACTACACGCGCCCTATGACCCGTCCGGGAGAATTGGTTAACGCGTGGAATCAAGCGGGGTTCGCCAGCGTGACTGACGCAACCGTCACCATCAGGATGGAATACGACTCCTTCGACGACTACTGGGCTCCATGCGAGGGCAAGGATGGGCCACAAGCGGAGTACGTCGCAACGCTCAGTGCGGCTGATCGGACCCGACTCAAGGATGCCGTGCGACTGGCCTATGTCGACGGGGAGCCCGACGGGCCACGCTCGTTTCTGGCGGCAGCGTGGGCTGTGAAGGGCATCGCACCTTTTGACCCATGAAGGTTGACGCCTCTCAAGGACCCAGCCGGAGCATCAAGGCTGCTGATTCAAGCCAGGCCAAGGACATTGGCCAGGCGCTCCTACAAACCGGTTCAGAGTTGCAGGCCAAGTCATGGAGCCACGCGGGAAGGCAATTGCAGACTCGCGATGCGTTCAGGTGGCGTCCCATCCGGACACTGCCGTCTTGTGATCTTCGTGCGGACTTCCCGCCAAGCGCCTTCTGGTCCGGCGCCGGCGAGTTCAGATATATTGTGCAGTGGTGGGCGCAATAATGTGACCTCCGGCGCAGTGCCACCCAGGAGGACAGATCATGTCGACTTTGACGTCTGAGGTCACCACCAATACCTTGCAGGCCTTTGCCGATGCATGGAATCGCCATGACATCGATGCACTCATGTCTTTCATGACGCAAGACTGTGTGTTCGAAGCGTCGGCAGGTCCAGACGAATGTGGAACTCGCTATGCGGGACGGGAAGCCGTGCGCGCCGGATTTTCGGACGTGTGGGCAACTTTTCCCGATGCCCACTGGGGCAACGCGCGTCACTTGGTCCAGGGAGAGCGGGGTGTCTCGGAGTGGACATTCACGGGAACAAGGGCGGACGGCACCCGTGTGCAAACGCAGGGTTGTGATCTGTTCACCTTTCAACATGGCAAGATTGCGTTAAAAAATTCCTTCCGCAAAAACCGCCCGTCCCTCGGCATTGCGAATGCACTGAATTTCACCGCGTAAGTGCGCCGGATCGCGCCGGGTTTGATGCTCACCACCACCATCGTCCTTTTCCTCATCGTTGGCGCGAGCCTGAGCACCAACGCGGCTTTGGCCCACCTCGCCAGTATTGTTGTCGGTTCGCCTGCGTACAGGTTCATGGGGGCGGGGAGTCCATGGACCGCGCCGAGCAGGCGGGCAGGATCCAGCCAACACTTGTCACGATGGTCATTTCTTGAGTACGGCGGCGGCCACGCGATGCGTCCTGAGCACGCCGTGGACACTTTCCGACTGCTCCATTACGCACAGCGTGCTGTACTTCCCCGCACTGATCACATGATGGTGGCATTGCGCACCGAATGGCTGGTGCCAATGATCAGTGTGTCCAAAGCCATCCGAAAGTAACGATCATGCTCGAGCTCCGACCTAATTGCGAACACTGCAATTGCGCGCTTCCCCCGAACGCGGTACAGGCCAGAATCTGCAGTTTCGAATGCACTTTTTGTGCGTCGTGTGTTGATTCAGTGCTGGATAACGTCTGCCCGAACTGCGGCGGTGGCTTTGTACCGCGGCCGATCAGGCCTTCGCGCAACTGGAGGGGCAACAACGATCTCGGCCACCACCCTGCCTCGACAGTTGTGAAGCATCGACCTGTCCAAAGCAGCGTGCACAGCCAGCTTGTGGCCCAGGTTGGCGGCTTGCCTGCGCAAAGACGCTGAAGACACCGCTTCGTGGCCACTGCCTGCGTAGCGCAAAATGCGCTGGCCAGTACGGCAAACGCCTGGCGCTGGCCGCTGCCACGGTCAATTGCGGTGCGCGCGCAGAGTCACAATTGGAACGCCAGCCATCGCACCAACCCCTCCCCCATCTCCCGCACCAGCCCCGGCCGCTCGCCCCGATAGCGTTCGGCCGCTACCCTCTGGCGCTCGATCCACTGCGCGAAACAGCGGACCTCGGCCGGATCGTAGAACGCCACCATCAGTTCGTAGTTCAGAAACAGGCTGCGTTCATCCAGGTTGGCCGAACCAGCCATGGCGAGATCGGTGTCGATGACAACTGCTTTCGCATGCACCATGTCCGCTACCAGCCACACGCGACCGCCCGCGGCCGTGAGTTCACGCAGCGCGGCATGACGCGCATGGTCGGCAAGCCAGTGGTTGGAATGGCGGGGAAGCACCAGATCTACCTGCACGTGGCGACGAGCCGCCAACGTCAGCGCCATCATCAACACCGCGTCGGGAACGAAATACGGTGTGATGGCGAAGATGCGGCTGCGAGCCGAAAAACATGCCGATACCAACAGCGCATAGAAGGTGTCGTCATTCTGGTCTGGTCCGCTGGCAATCAGCTGGGTCGGGTTGCTGCCTTCAAACTGCGCCCAGGCGCCGCGCGGGGGCGTTGCGCTGACCGGCGTGCCGGTTGCAAACGCCCAGTCCAGATCGAAACGCTGCTGGGTCTGACGCGCCAGTACACCAGAAAAATCGAACGTCAGATCGATCCAGGGGATACGGCGCCGCGCCTGGAACGGGTCGCCGGTGAAATACTCCGCGGCCAGATTGCGTCCGCCGGTCCAGGTACGGCAACCGTCGGCAACTACCAGCTTGCGGTGATTGCGCAGATTGGTACGACCCTGCAGGCCGGAGCGAAAAGGCGATACAAACAAGGCAACCTGCACTCCCGCCGCGCGCAGGCGCCGGATTTCGATACGCCCACCCAGATAGACGCCGATACCGTCGACCAGCAGCCGCACCCGGACGCCGTCCTGCACCCGTTGCACCATCGTATCGAGCAGTTCCTGCCCAAGTACATCGCGTCCGACCAAAAAGGTGCAGATGTCCAGCGTATGCTGCACGCGCAACATTACGTCGCGCAAGGCCTGCAGCGCCTGGGCCCCGTCAGCGTGGATGGACAAGCCATGGCTGGTTGCCACGCCAGGTAGTCCCATGGCGGCGGCCAGTTGCTGGAACGGCGTCATGGCAGCGATGCGGGCGTCTGGCAACAGCGGCAGGGCATCGGTATCCGCTGGCGCCGCCAGCAACTTGCGCTCGACTTTGCGGCTGCCGAACAGCAGGTACAGCGGCAGTGCCACGTAAGGCATCAGACCCAGCGACAGCACCCAGGCGATCGCAGCCGACGGATGGCGCCGCTGGTGCCGGGTGCGCGAGCCGATCACATAGATCGCCAAGCCGATGAACACCAGCACGCCATGCAGCGTGATCAGACGGTTATCGATCAGGTGGGACCACATGGGCGGCGGTGAAAGTGGCGCGTCGAGGTCATTGATCCGGATTATGGGCGCCACAGGCCGACAGCGAGCCTCGTAGAACCGAAGGCTCGCAGCGCACTCCATGCGGTTGCCCCTACCTGCGATCCCGAAGGTCTGGTTTATATTGCCCCAAGCCGGTTGAATGCCGGATAGCAATGCTTGCGGCGAAAGGGACTGGTCCTGGATTCGCAAGCAGATTTTGACCAAGGCGGGAGAAACGCAAGCATGCACGAGATCACCTGCCCGCACTGCGGGAAAGCGTTCAAGATTGACGAGACCGGGTACGCGGAGA
>JBKJRR010000372.1:0-10641 GCA_046594635.1 Burkholderiaceae bacterium | reverse complement strand
GGTGGCCGAGATGCTGGTGGCCACCTCGCCCCGGTAATAGGCGTCGCCCTGGCTCTCGGCGATCTTGCGAAGCGTCTGCGCCGCCTCGGCAAACACGAACCGCTCGCCCGGCAGCGGCGCACGACCCCTGGGCATGAAGGCCTGGGCAAATCCGGGCTGATTCTTGAGCACCGGAATCTGGCGCGCCCATTTGTCGGCAACGATGACGCCCACGCCATGCCCACGCTCGGCCAGTTCGATCGCCGGCTCCATCAGATCTGCAAACGGCAACTTGCCAAAGCGTTTTGACAGGGCCACCCAACCGGCCACCGCACCAGGCGTGGTCACCGCGTCCCAACCCCGCTCCGGCATCTTGCCGCCATGGCGCTTGAGGAAGTAGTCCGGATTCCATGCGGCCGGCGCAACACCCGAGGAATTGAGGCCGTGCAACTCCTTGCCATCCCACAGGATGGCGAAGTTGTCACTGCCCAACCCGTTGGATATTGGCTCGACGATCGTCAATGCAGCAGCCGCGGCAATCGCGGCATCAATCGCATTGCCGCCCTTGAGCAACATGCGCAAGCCGGCCTGGGAAGACAGCGGGTGGGAGGTCGATACTACGTTGCGTGCCATCAGGGGGCTGCGGATCGTTGGGTACGGGTTCTTCCAGTCAAATTGCATCACTACTCCTCATAGCTTCAAACGGAAAGGAACGTCGCCATCGGCGGCGTTTCAGCGGTGACGTGGATCGAGCGCATCGCGCAATCCGTCACCAAGCAGGTTGAACGCCAGCACCAGCACAAAAATCGCCAGCCCTGGCCAGATCGCCATCCAGGGCGCGTTGTCCATGAAATTTTTCGCGGTATTGAGCATACTGCCCCAGCTCGGTGACGGCGGTTGCTGACCCAAACCCAGAAAGGACAGGCTGGCCTCGGCGATCACCGCGGCGGCAATGGCCAGCGTCGACTGCACGATCACCGGTGCGGTGATGTTGGGCAGGATGTGCGAGACCGCGATACGCAGCGGAGAACACCCCACAGCCCTTGCCGCCTCGATATAGTCTTCGACCTTGACGTTGATAACCTGCGCACGGGTCAGGCGGACAAAAATCGGCGCCGCCGACACGCCGATCGCAATCATCGCGTTTGTCAGACTCGGGCCCAGGAAGGCCGCCAACGCGATCGCCAGGATCAGGAACGGGCAAGCCAGAAATGCGTCGGTGATACGCGAGATGATGTTGTCGGCCAAGCCGCCGAAGAATCCGGCCACCATGCCGATGAAAACTCCTAGTACCAGCGATATCGTCACCGACACGACACCGGCCATCAGCGATGCCCGGGTACCCCAGACGACCCGCGACAGCACATCGCGCCCGAGGTCATCGGTCCCGAACCAGTAGGCGGCACTGGGAGCCTTGCGTATGGCGCCCCAACTGGTCGCCAAGGGATCGTTCGGCGCAATCCACGGCGCGAATACCGCCAGAACGACGAAGAAAACCACAGTCAGCAAACCCAACATGGCAATGCGATTGCGCGCCAGCTTGCGCCAGGCGCGGCGCCAGGGACCCGCCTGGGGCCGGGCTGTCGCCCCGGCTGGAGAAGAAATGGTCAGCGTTGATGCCATCGCTCAATGCCTCAAGCGCGGATTAAAGATGAAGTAGGCCATGTCCGCCATCAGATTGAGCAGGATGTAAGCGGTGGCCGTGACCAGCACGACGCCCTGCACCACCGCGTAGTCGCGGTTGAACACCGCGTCGATGATCAGCTTGCCGAAGCCGGGAATCGTGAACACCTGTTCGGTCAACACAGCACCGGAAAGCAAGGATCCAAATTCCAGCGCACCCAGCGTGATGACCGGAGTGAGTGCGTTGCGCAACGCGTGTTTGAGCACCACCACAGTCTCGCTCAGTCCCTTGGCACGGGCTGTACGCACGAAATCAGCAGCCAGCACCTGCAACATGGAGCTGCGGGTATGGCGCATCAGCACTGCGGAAATGCCGGTACCCAGCACAAAGGCCGGCATGATCATCGCAGCCAGGTTGGCCCCGAAGTCCTCGAACGGACTGACATAACCGGACGCCGGCAACCAGCCCAACTGCACCGAGAACAGCAGAATCATCAGGATACCCAACCAGAAATTGGGCATCGACAAGCCGGACAAGGCGAACACGGTGGCGCCATGGTCCCAGGCAGAGCCGCGCTTCACCGCCGCGATGACACCGGCCGGGATACTTATCAGAAGCGCAATCAGCATCGATAACAAGGCCAGTTCCACCGTGACCGGCAACTTTTGCAGGATCAGTTCAAGCACCGGCTGTTGGGTGCGCACTGACTCACCGAGGTCACCCTGCAGAACACCGGACATCCAGTAACCGTATTGCACCGGTAGCGGCTTGTCGAGATGCAGCTTCTCGCGGAAATGGGCGATGACCTCCGCACTCTGGTCCTCGCCCGCCAGGATCTGTGCCGGATCTCCCGGCAACAGTTGCTGCAAGCCGAAGATGAGCATGGAGACGAACACCAGCGTGGGCACCAGTGAGACCAGGCGGCGAATGAAATATGCAAACATCGGTCGAACCTGCAGTCAGACTGTCACTCGGGTCAATTGAACTTCAGACCTTCAACACGCAGCAGACCGTCGGGGATTTCGCGCACGCCAGCGAGCTTGTTGGTATAGGCCCAGAGCCAGTTGCGGTGGTACAGATAGACGATGGGCCTGTCCTTGGCCTCCTGCGCAGCCACCTGTGAATAGGCCTTGAGCCGGTCGGCCATGTTCAGCTTGCTACGTGCCTCGTTCAGCTGTGCATCGATCTCGGGCTTGCAATAACCCGAGTAGTTCAGCGGCTGCTTGCAGGCCAGGAAGCTGTAGACATTGCCATCAGGATCAGCCCGGCCGCTCCAGGCCAAGACATACGCTTCAAAGTCACCCTGGTCGGCCATCTTCAGCGAAGTTGCGAACTCGGTCGACTGAATCTTGACGTCGAAGCCTGCCTCCTTGGCCATCGCCTGAATCACCTGCGCAATCTTCTGCGCGTCGGAGGTAGTGGCCGTCATCAACGTGAAACTGGGGTTCGGCACGCCGGCTTCCTTGAGCAAAGCCTTGGCACGTGCCACATCACGCTTGGGTATCGGCACGTTCTTGGCATAGAAGCTGCTGTTCGGTGCCACCCACTGGTTGCCAGCTATCGCCTCGCCGTCCATGACCACCTGAACGATGCCAGCCCGATCCAGCGACAACTCAAACGCTTCGCGCACCCTGGGGTCCTTGCCCAGCGGGTTGGCCTGCGCCTTGTCGCTCTTTCCGGTGTTGATCGTGATGCCCTGGTAGCCGATCTCCGTGATCTTGCTCACCTTGAGCTTGGGATCGGTCGCAATCTTCGCGATGTCGCTCGACGCCGCGCGCTCGATGAAGTCGAGCTGCCCGCTGCGCAGGTTGGCCAGGCGCACGGTCGCATCGGGAATCGGCGTGTACACAATGCGGTTGAAGTGGATCGCGTCCTTGTTCCAGTAGTTGGTGAATTTCTCGAACACCATGCGGTCCTGCGCAATACGCTCGACGAATTTGAACGGGCCGGAACACACCGGTGCGTTACCGAAGTTCGCACCACCGGCCTTGGCGGCCTTGGGCGACACCATCATACCGGCGCGGTCGGCCAATGCGGCCAGCAGTGGCGCGAATGGCGCTTCCAGATTCAGCCGAACCGTCATCGGGTCGACCACATCAACCGTTGTGACCGGCCGCAGCTCGCCACTGCGGTTCGATCCCGCCATGGTCTTGTGGCGTTCGATATTGAACTTCACCGCCTCGGCGTCGAATTTCTCGCCGTCATGGAAGGTAACGCCACTGCGCAACTTGAGCGTCAGCGACTTGCTGTCAGCCGCCCATTGGTAGCTGGTAGCCAGTTGCGGGACGATGGCCATCTTTTCATCGACGTCGAGCAACTTGTCGCACATCGCCGAGAAGACGATGCGCCCGACAAAGGTACGCGCAAGTGTAGGGTCCAGGATGTCCGGGTCTTCGGCAAGGCCGACCCGCAGCACTTGCGCTTGCGCAAACAACGGTACAAGGGTCAGCAAGGCAGTGCCCAGCAGCGTTCGGGTCATCGGTCTCATGGTGCGTTCTCCTTCAAAAAAACTGGTGCGTCCGACGGCGTCATGACAGCGACGGAACCGGTGCGGCAAAAGCCGATTGCAAAAGTTGCAGTCGCGTCCGAGCGGGATCGACGGCCGTTGCAGCACCCTGTGGTGCGACTTGCGCAACCAACGGGAAATGGCAGGCTACGGCATGCACACCGTCACCTTCGAGTGCAGGCGCTTGTTGTGTGCAAACCGGTTGGGCGTGAGGACAACGGGTGTGCAAGTGGCAACCAGACGGTGGATTCAGCGGGCTGGGCACATCGCCGCTGAGCAGCTCCCGCTGACGGCGCAGACCCGGCTGCGGCAGCGGGATCGCCTGCATCAGCGCCTGCGTATAAGGATGGCGAGGCGACGCAAAGATACGTTGCGTATCACCCAACTCGACAATGCGCCCCAGATACATCACCGCGACGCGGCTTGCGATATGTTTGATAACCGCCAGGTCATGGGCAATGAACAGGTAAGACAAACCCAGTCGCTGCTGCAAGTCCTGCAGCAGGTTGACCACCTGCGCCTGCACCGACACGTCGAGCGCCGACACCGCCTCGTCGCACACAATCAGCCGCGGCTCCACTGCCAGCGCCCGGGCAATGCCGATTCTCTGGCGCTGGCCGCCGGAGAACTCATGCGGATAACGCTGTGCGGCCACCGCCGGCAACCCCACGGTCTGCAGCAGTTGCGCCACGCGTTCGGCTTCCTTGCCGCGGTGCAAACCATGCACACGCAAAGGCTCCTGCAAGGTCTGGCCCACAGTCTTGCGCGGATTCAGCGACGAATACGGGTCCTGGAAAATCAACTGCATGTCCCGGCGCCGGGCACGCAATTGGCCTGCATCCAGCGCCAACAGATCCTGGCCATCCAGGGTCAATCCGCCGGCGGTCGGCTCAATCAGGCGCAACAACATGCGGCCCAGAGTCGACTTTCCGCAGCCCGACTCGCCGACCACACCGAGGGTTTCGCCGCTGTTCAAGTCCAGGTCAACGCCATCCACGGCGCGCACCTGACCGTGAATCCGGTTGAACAGGCCCCGGCGCACCGGAAAATGCTTCACCAGGCCCCTGGCCTGCAACAACACGCGGCCGTCGCCCGCAGCGGCAGTCTGCGTCATACCAGAGACTCCTCGGTCTGCACCCGCAACAACTGATCCGGATCCAGCGGCGCGCGCAAACATGCTGACTGATGCCGCTCACCCACATCACGCAGTGCCGGCTTGGCGAGGCGACACTCGGCCAGGGCAAACGGACAACGATCGGCAAAGCTGCAACCCGGTGGCAGATGCGTGGGGGCCGGCACCTGGCCATCGATCGAGGCCAGTCGCGTCTGCGCTGCATCGAGCCGGGGTATTGAACCCAGCAAGCCGACCGTATAGGGATGTTGCGGTTGATTGAACAAAGCGTCCACCGGTCCCCGCTCGACGATGCGCCCCGCATACATCACCACGACCTCATCGGCCACTTCGGCCACTACGCCCAGGTCATGTGTGATCAATACGATCGCGGTTCCGGTCTCCTGTTGCAGGCTGCGCATCAGTTCCAGAATCTGCGCCTGTATCGTCACATCCAGAGCAGTTGTCGGCTCATCTGCGATCAACAGGCGCGGTTCGCAGACCAGGCCCATGGCAATCATGACGCGCTGGCGCATGCCGCCGCTGAGTTTGTGCGGGAACTCATCGATACGCTGCTCCGGTGCCGGGATACGCACCTTGCGCAACATCTCGATGGCACGTTCGCGCGCCTGCGCACGGTTCATCTGGCGATGCCGCAGCAGCCCTTCGATGATCTGCTCACCGACCGTGAATGACGGATTGAGCGAGGACATCGGCTCCTGGAAGATCATCGCCATCCCATTGCCGCGCAGGTCCTGCAACTCCTGCTCGGGAGCGCCCACCAGTTCACGTCCCTCGAACCGGATCGATCCGCCCGAAATGCGGCCGTGCGGCTTGGGCAGCAACCCCATGATCGACAACGAGGTCACACTTTTGCCGCAGCCGGACTCACCCACAATGGCCAATGTCCGACCGGCTTCAACCGAGAAACTGATGCCGTCGACCACGGCAAACTCACCGTCGTCACCGGTGAACACGGTGCGCAAATCGCGGACTTCGAGCAGACTGCTCACAATGGGGTTCCGCGACGCGCATGAAAAGCCGAGATCGTGGCCTCGATCTGCGGCCGATCGGTGATACCGGCGGGGCGGCCCCGACCCGGAAGGCAGGTCACGAACGGCTGAAACCGCTCCAGACTGACCGAGTGCAGCCGACGCAATTCGGCCAGGGGATCCGCATGGTCATCCACACGCAAGTCCAGTGCGGGATAGTCCTCCTGGGCGTGGATGCGCAATGCCGCGGATTGCTTGCCGCGCTTGTCACCACCGGCGGCCTCACCAGCGTCCATCGCAGCCAGCAGGCGCTCTGCCAGTGGCATGCCCCTGGTCCGCTCGAACGCGTCTGCCGTCGCCGCTATCACATCCGGTCCGACCAGCATATTGCCCGCCACGCTCAGTCCTTCGCGTGCAAGATGGCCACACCAATCGATGCATGCCGCGCCGGTTGACGCTGCCGCAGGCCCCTTGAACGGCAGCACATGGACCTGGCGCTGCGCACGACCGTCATCACCTGCCGTAAGAGTCGCAATGACTTCCGCCGGGCCGAGTCCCTGCTCCAGCAGATCCAACGCCGCCTGACCGTAGAGCGGGTTCATCAACGCCTGTGTCGACACGGCACCGACGCCGCGCCGGGTATGAACACACAAGGAACCGACGGCAAAGAACCGACTGGCGATCGCCACGCCAAAAAACCCGTTGTCATCTCTCGCGAGGATGGACCATGTCATTTATCGAACTTTCTCGATTCAAGGGCGCCTTGCGCGATGGGAAGGCCGTCAACCAAGCGCCGCGATGTCAGCACCCCATACAGCGGCAATTGAGATCGTGGCATGAATGGCTGCGATACGACCGATGTGCGGAGTATAGGAACAAGCTGACATTTGTAAACCCGATTTCACTTACTGATGCAACGACCATGCCACTCTCAAGATTGCTCCTAAACAATTGATTTATATAAATATTTTTTCGAAAAATGGAAGGCAGGACAGAATAGCGGATGTTCGGATTCCGGCCCCAATCGGGGCTCCGCAGGAATACAAACGTAATTTGCTTGCACTCAGAATTGACGAATGTAAGCCGTGGGCGTCGTTTCTGGTTTCCATACGAATTGACCCACGCACAGCCAGGTTGACTGCGGGTAATCACCTAGGCATTCAGGTCGGACCCACTCCTGTTTGGTGCGCAATGCACACAAACGGGTGGTCTGCCTCTGCACTCCACTGGCTATCTGCAGCGACGGACTTTCAGAGCCGGGCGCCGCCACGCCGGTTCTTGACCCGCGTCATCAGGGACTTGCAATCGGCGGCGAGGATCTCGGGGCGGTTGAAGATGCGCTCGCGGACAAAGCGATCAAAACTCTCGTAACTGTCCGTCAGCGTATGGATATGCAGGCTCTGCAGGTCACTCATGATGTACAGGCTCACCACCTCCGGACAATCAGCCAACTCCTGCGGCAGGCTGTTCATCGCGTGTGGCGCCACCTTGAGGTCAATGAAGGTCGAGATGACCTTGCCGAGTTTTTCCGGATTGACCACGGCGCTGAACAGTTCGATCACGCCACTGTCGACCAGGGCCTGAACCCGGGTGCGGGCATGGGCCCGCGAAATGCCCAACTGCCGTGCGATATCGGCGAACGACGCCCGTCCGTCCTTGATCAGGATGTTGAGCAATGCGGGATCGACCTTGTTCATGGCTGTGACTTCCGGACAACTGAAAATGGAACTGCCGATTGTTGCGCACCTGCACAGGGACAGGACTTTGGACCGGGGTACTGCAAATGGCGGATGCGCAACGCCAGTCAGATCGGTGGTCGCCGCTATCGTGTTTCCCTGGCGGTCGAGCACCAGCCCGTGCCGTCATGACCGCGCAACAACCCAAGGAGTCCGACATGCAGAAATACGCCTCAGCCATCACCCTGTTGTTCGCTGCCGCCGCGGTCTCGGCAGCCGTGGATATCAACCAGGCCACGGTGGCCGATCTCGACGGAATCAAAGGCATAGGGCCGGCAGTCTCGTCGCGTATCCTGGACGAGCGACGCAAGGGGCCATTCAAGAACTGGGACGATTTCATCGCGCGTGTGAAGGGAATTGGCGCCGGCAACGCCGCCCGTTTCTCGTCCGAGGGGCTGGTGATCGATGGTGTCGCCTATGGCCACGGCGGTATCGCAGCTCCGGTTCAAGGCCCAAGCCCGGCAATGCGCGCTAAGGCTGTTCGCTGAAGCCGGCCAGCGCCAGCAGATCCGTCACCCCCGGGTCCACACCCGCCTGCATCAACAAGGTCGTCACCTGCCCGCGGTGATGGGTCTGGTGGTTGAAGAAGTGCGACAAGGCATTCCAGGCCGGATGGGCGCGCAGCACACCCTTGCTGTTGCTGTAATTCATCTTGAAGTCCGGAAACTGCGGCGGCATCTGCGCCAACCATGTGCCGATGGCGTCATCGAGTTGCCGCCGCTTGCGCCGCAAAGCCGACCAATCGTCGTAGACCGGCGTATCCAGTGCATGCCCGTCAGGCAAATCCAAGGTTTCGCTCGACAAGGCCTGACAATCGAAGCCGTGATCCAGTCCGCATTGACGCAGGCGCTTGAGCCAGATCTGGTCGGCAACGATCAGATGGTTGAGCGTGCGATGGATGGAGCCGAAAAACGCACCGCGATCGCGTTTGCGCTCGTTGTCGTCGAGTTGCTCACAAGCGTCGTACAAACGCGCATTGAACATCGCGTTGTACCGCTCCATCCAGCGATAGTGTTCAAGCAACTGCGTGGTCATGCGGCAACTCCCAGGGCAATGGCAGAAATTTTCACGAGGCTCCGCCGCCGCGTCAATGCGGTGCGCCGAACCCTCCGCCACCCGGCGTGTGGATCTCGAAAATATCACCGATTGCCATCTCGGCCTGACCGATGTGTGCCAGTTGCTCGACCGATCCGTCAACGCGCACCACGCGGTTGATGCCCACCGCCCCCGGCAATCCGCCAGCCACGCCGAACGGCGCCACAATGCGGGCGTTGGACAGGATGCTGGCAGTCATCGGCTCGAGAAAACGAATCCGGCGTACACCGCCGTCACCGCCGTGCCAGTGGCCTGCGCCACCCGACCCACGTCGGATCTCGTAACTCTCAAGTCGCACGGGATAACGAAACTCCAGCACCTCGGGATCGGTCAGCCGGGAGTTCGTCATGTGCGTCTGGACCACACTGGTGCCGTCAAAACCGTTCACCGCCAGCCCTTCGACATCGCGTTCACCGCCAGCGGGTGAGCCGCCCGAAATCGTCTCGTAATACTGATGCCGCGTATTGCCGAAGGTGAAGTTGTTCATGGTGCACTGGCTGGCCGCCAGCACGCCCAAAGCGCCGTACAGCGCATTGGTGATGCAGGTCGAGGTTTCCACATTGCCTGCCACCACCGAGGCAGGCGGGTTCGGTCTGAGCATCGAGCCTTCCGGGATGATCACCTCCAGCGGCTTGAGACAGCCGGCATTGAGCGGAATGTCATCGTCGACCAGTGTGCGGAACACATAGAGCACCGCAGCCATGCACACCGCCGTCGGCGCATTGAAATTGTTGGTCTGCTGCGCCGAGGTACCGGTGAAGTCCACGACTGCTGTACGCCGCGCGGCGTCCACCCGGATCGCCACCTGGATCTGCGCGCCGTTGTCCAGCGGCAAGGTGAACGCTCCATCCTTGAGCCGGGTTATGACGCGCCGCACCGATTCCTCGGCGTTGTTCTGCACATGGCCCATATAGGCCTGCACCACATCCAGGCCGAATTGTTCGACCATCTTGCGAAGCTCCTGCACACCTTTTTCATTCGCGGCAATCTGCGCCTTCAGATCGGCCATGTTCTGCGACGGATTGCGCGACGGGTACTCACCACTTTCCAACAGCGCGATCATCTCTGCCTCGCGCAACACACCGCGGTCGACCAACTTGACGTTGATGATCTGCACGCCCTCTTCCTCGATGCGCGTCGAGAACGGCGGCATCGATCCGGGCGAGGTGCCGCCCACGTCGGCATGGTGACCGCGCGAACCGACATAAAACGTGGGTACATTGTCCAGATATACCGGCGTGATGACCGTGATGTCGGGCAGGTGTGTGCCGCCGTGGTACGGGTCGTTGAGCACGAATACATCGCCATTGGCCATGGTCTGCACGTTCTCGCGGATCACGGTCTTGATGCTCTCGCCCATCGAACCCAGGTGCACCGGCATGTGCGGCGCGTTGGCGATCAGTTCGCCCTGGGCATTGAACAGGGCACAGCTGAAGTCCAGCCGCTCCTTGATGTTGACCGAGTAGGCGGTGTTCTGCAATTGCAGGCCCATCTGCTCGGCGATGTTCATGAACAGGTTGTTGAACACTTCCAGCAGCACCGGGTCGACCGTGGTGCCAACCGCAAACACCGAGGTACGCGGCACGCGGCGCTCGAGC
>JBKJRR010000366.1:0-10054 GCA_046594635.1 Burkholderiaceae bacterium | reverse complement strand
GAGTTTGCCGATGGACGTGGTCTTGCCGGCGCCATTGACGCCGACCATCATGATCACAGTGGGTTTGAATTCGCCCACGATCAGCTCTTTCTCCAGCGGCGTGAGCAGTTCGGTCAGCACTTCGGTCAGCAGGGCCTTGACCGCTGCCGGGTCCGTAGCCTTGGTCTGCTTGACGCGCTGGCGCAAGGTATCGAGCAAAAATTGTGTGGCCTTGACACCCGTGTCGGCCAGAACCAGCGCCGATTCGAGTTCTTCATACAGCGCTTCGTCGATCGTGGTGCCGGTGAATACCGAGGCGATACTGGTACCGGTACGGCGCAATCCGGCGCGCAAGCGGCTGGTCCATGACGAGCGTGCCGACATCGCAACCGGTGCATCTTCCGAGGCACCGCCGGGCAGCGAAAATCGGACCGAACCGGTGGCCACCACAGCGGGCGGCAGGGTATCGGGCGCCACCGTGGTGGCATCCGGCACCACGGTCTTTTCCGGATCGGGTGGGGTGGGCGAGGATTTTTTCCGGAAGAAACTGAACATTTGAGGCGCTTGTGGAGTCACAGCATTTTATGAAACGTTTACTGACCTGCCTTTTTTGGCTTTTCACCCTGTCCGCGCAGGCCCAGATCCAGACACCCAGCTCCGAGCCGGTGACGCAGTTCACGCTGGCCAATGGCATGGAAGTCATCATCCGTCCTGAGCGCCGTGCGCCCACTGCAGTGCATATGCTCTGGGTACGGGTCGGCGCCTTGGACGAGGTGGACGGCGTGTCGGGCGTGGCGCATGTGCTCGAACACATGATGTTCAAAGGCACGCCCACCTTGGCGCCGGGCGAGTTTTCACGCCGCGTGGCCGAACTCGGCGGCCGCGAGAACGCATTCACGGCGCGCGACTACACCGGCTATTACCAACAGGTGCCGGCGACGCGCCTGCGCGAAGTGATGCAACTCGAGTCTGACCGGTTTGCGAACAACCAATGGGCAGACGCTGAATTCAAGCGCGAGATCGAGGTCGTCAAGGAGGAGCGGCGATTGCGCACCGATGACAGCCCGAGGGCGCGCCTGTATGAATCCCTGTCGGCCGCGGCGTTTGTCGCCTCGCCGTATCGGCGGCCGATCGTTGGCTGGATGGATGACCTGGAGGCGATGACCGCCGCTGATGTGCGCGATTTCCACCGGCGCTGGTATGTGCCGTCCAATGCCGTGGTTGTGATCGCCGGGGACATCGATGTGGCGCAGGTGCGCCAGTGGGCGCAGCAGACCTATGGTGTTATTGCGGCGGCCGATACGCCCACGCGCAAGCCGCGGCAGGAGCCGGAGCAGGTCGGAATCCGCCGCATCGACGTCAAGGCGCAGGCCGAGCAAGCCTACGTGTCACTGGCGTTCAAGGTGCCGTCGCTTGGCGCGACCGACCTGCAGGGTGGGGGGCCGGCCAGCGCCGCGGGGGATGATGCGATGGCGCTGACAGTGCTGTCTGCCGTGCTCGACGGTTATCGCGGCGCGCGGCTGGAGCGCACGCTGACCCAGGGCGAGGATCGGGTCGCCGACAACGCGGGCGCCAGCAATGGTTTGTGGGGTCGGGGTCCGCAGCTTTTTGTGCTGGACGGCACGCCGGCCAAGGGCAAGACGGCGACGCAGGTTGAAATGGCTTTGCGTGAGCAGGTGGCCCGCATCGCGCGCGAAGGGGTGTCGCAGGCCGAACTGGCCCGTGTCAAGACCCAGTGGGTCGCGGCCGAGGTCTACCGGCTGGATTCGCTTTTCAGCCAGGCCCGTGCGCTGGGTTCGAACTGGGCCCTGGGCCTGCCGCTGGACGCGGGCCAGCGCCTGGTGGCCCGGCTGCGCAAAGTGACGGCCGAGCAGGTGCAAGCGGTGGCCGCGCGCTACTTTGGCGACGACCAACTCACCGTGGCGACGCTGCGCCCACAGCCAGCGGGTCCCGCAGGCAAACCCCGCGCAGCGGCCGGCGGCTTGCGGCACTAGATGGACACGATCATGAGCCTGTATTTTTCTCGCATTTTTCTGCTGCTGGTGTTCCTGGGTGCGCCGGGCGCTTGGGCTGGCGTGCCGATCGAAAGCTGGACCCTGGCCAACGGCGCACAAGTTTTTCTGGTGCAAAGCCGTTCGCTGCCGATGGTCGACGTGCAGATCGACTTCGACGCCGGCAGCCGGCGCGACCCGGCCGACAAGGCCGGTCTGGCCAGCGTCACTGCGGCCATGGCCTCGCGTGGCCTGCGCGCCGAGGGGGCGGACCCGGCACTGGACGAAAACGCATTGGGCGAAGCCTGGGCCGATCTGGGTGCCTCGTTTGGTGCCGGTGCCGGTAACGATCGCATGAGCTTTTCCTTGCGTTCGCTGACTTACCCCGAACTGTTGCCGCGGGCGACGGCGCTTGCGGCGCGCCAGCTTGCACTGCCGGTATTTGCGGCCTCGATCTGGGAACGCGAACGCGCGCAATTGGCGGCGTCGATCCGGGAGTCCGAGACCCGGCCCGCCACGGTCGCGGGCAATGCCTTTGCCAATGCCGTCTATGGATCACATCCGTATGGCTACGAAATGACCGAGGCTAGTCTGAACCGAATATCTGTGGCCGACATGCAGTCCTTTTATGCGCAAAGCATTCGATCCTGCCGGGCCAAGGTGTCGGTGGTCGGAGATGTGTCTCGCGCGCAGGCCGATGCGCTGGTGGCCACGCTGCTGGCGCGGCTGGACAGCGCCGCCGGGCAACAAGCGCCTTGTGTCGCCTTGCCGGCGGTGCCGCAGGTGCAGCCCCTGGCGGAGCCGGGCGTCACGAAGTTGATCACCTTCGACTCCGCGCAGGCGCATGTGCTGATCGGTCAACCCGGCATCCGGCGCAATGATCCTGATTTCCTGGCATTGACTGTTGGCAACTATGTTTTGGGTGGCGGCGGTTTCGTGTCGCGGCTGATGTCGCAGGTGCGCGAAAAACGTGGCCTGAGTTACAGCGTCTACAGCTATTTCGCGCCGGGCCAACATGCCGGTGCTTTTACGGTGGGTCTGCAGACGCGGCCTGACCAGGCTGCTCAGGCCGTGGCGTTGACGCAGGAAGTGGTGGCCCAGTTCGTGCGCGAGGGCCCGAGCGCACAGGAGTTGCAGGCGGCCAAGGCCAATTTGATCGGGGGCTTTGCAATGCGTTTTGACAGCAATCGCAAGCTGCTCGACAACGTCGCCAATATTGCCTGGAACGGCCTGGCGCTGGATTATCTCGACACCTGGACGGCTGCCGTCGAGCGTTTGAGCGTGGCCGATGTCAAGGCTGCGTTCGAGCGTGTGTTGCAGCCGCAGGCCATGGTCACGGTGGTGGTGGGCGGGCGCGACAAGGCACCGTGATCCATCGCCGGCATCGCCCGCGCGGCGGATGTCAGGGCCGGCACCGACACAGCGGTTAAGCTCCCCGCCATGGGAAACAAAGATGTGGCGCGTGCGCGCCGGCCCGCCACTGCGGCGGTCAAGAAGCCGGCAAGGTCGCCTGCGCAGGCGACCGACCATACCGTGCGTATTGTTGGCGGCCGCTGGAAGCGCACACGACTGCCGGTCGCGGCCAGGCCGGGCTTGCGCCCGACGCCTGATCGGGTGCGCGAGACGGTTTTCAACTGGCTGGGGCAAGACTTGACAGGCTGGGCCTGCGTCGATGCCTTTGCCGGCACTGGCGCGCTGGGTTTCGAGGCGGCTTCGCGGGGTGCCAGGACTGTCATGTTGGTCGAGAATGACCGATCACTGGTGCTGCAGCTCGTCGCCACCCAGCGGCGCCTGGAGGCGGATATGGTGCAGATTCACCGCGGCGACGCAATTGCCGCTCTGGCCGGTTTGCCGGCGGATAGCCTGGATCTGGTGTTTCTCGACCCGCCTTTCGATTCCGGTCTTTTCGAGTCGGCATTGCGCGCTGCCGAGCGCGTCTTGCGTGCGGGTGCATATGTCTACCTCGAGGCACCGGTGGCCTGGAACGATGTGGCGCTTGCACCGTTCGCGCTGACCGTGGTTCGCTACGTCAAGGCTGGGGCCGTGCACGCCCATCTGCTGCAACGTTTGCGTCAGGCGGCCCATGCATAATGCGGCGCATGCGTCGTTCTGACGACAGTCAGCTGGAGCTCACCGTGCGAAACCAGATCATTGCCGTATATCCGGGGACATTCGATCCCATGACCCTGGGCCACGAGGACGTGGTGCGGCGTGCGGCGCAGTTGTTCAGCCGCATCATCGTCGCTGTGGCTGCCGGGCACCACAAGAAGGCCATGTTTTCGCTCGATGAGCGGGTCGAGATGGCGCGCGAGGTGGTACGTCCGTACCCCCACGTGACAGTCGAGAGTTTCGATGGACTGATGCGTGACTTCGTGGTGTCGCGTGGCGCCAAGGCCATGGTACGCGGGCTGCGCGCCGTGACCGACTTCGACTACGAATTCCAGCTCGCCGGCATGAACCGTTCGCTGATGCCCGACGTGGAAACGGTATTCCTGACCCCAAGCGACAAATACCAGTTCATCTCCAGCACCTTCGTACGCGAAATCGCGGTGCTGGGCGGCGAAGTGGACAACTTCGTCGAGCCTTCGGTTTTGCGCCGCCTGACCGACAAGGTCAAGGCGCTGAAGGCCGCCGGCTAGGCGGTTGATTTTTCGTGGCTGGCGGGCAGGCCCTGCAGCCAGCGCAGCAGCCTGCGATTGACTTGTTCGGGTTGCTCCATGGTCAGCATGTGGCCACATTGCGGCAGTTCCATCATTTCAGCCTGGGGTAGCAGGGCGGCGATTTCCCGGTTGACCTCGGGCGGCGTCAGCTGATCCGAGTCGCCCCACATCACCAGCGCCGGGCAGGTCAGGTTCGGTAAAAACGCGCGCGCGTCGGGGCGCGACATGATGGCGCGGTTCTGGCGTATCAACTGATCGGCGCCGGCCTCGAGCACGAAATCCAAATAACTTTTCACCAGCACCGGGTCGCGCGCGCGACTGGCATGAAACGCCAGCGGCACGTTGGCACGAAGCACCTCGGCGGCGCGACCATTGACGAAAAATTCGATGGCGGTTTCCCGCAGCGCACGGATGTCGTCGGTTTCCGGCCTGGCATTGGTGCCGAGCAGCGCCAGGCCACGTACGCGGTAGCTGGCCTGATGTGCGGCCTGCATTGCGATGATGCCGCCCATGGACGCGCCGCACAGGATCAGATCTCCGGGGTGTTCGCGCAACAGCGTGGCGGCCATGGCCTCGATCGTGTCGCAGCGCGACGCGACGTCACTCACATGGGCGCGGTAGTGGGCTGGCAACACAGCGAGTTGTTCCTGCCACATCACGTGGTTGCTGGCCAGGCCCGGAATCAGGATAAGTTGGGTCATGACCGGATTATCCGGGGCAAAGACAATGTATCCAGGAGCGCAATGCGTGCGGACACGAATGCCGGCCATCGTGGACCGACTGCGGGCAACGCGGTATGCTGGATCGTGTATGTGATTGCTTGTTGAATGGAGAAAACAATGAAGATATTGCTGCCGATTGATGGGTCGGAGGTTTCGCTCAAGGCGGTGCGTGTAGCGCTGGACTTGAGGCGACAGGGACTCGCCGCCGAACTGGTTCTGGCCAACGTGCAGGAGCCGGCAAACCTTTACGAAATGATGACGGCACCCGATCCCGAAGTGCTCGAACGCGTCAGCCAGGCGGCTGGAGAAGATCTTATGGCAGCAGCCGCGGCTTTGCTGAATGCGGCAGGTGTCGACTACGAGAGTGAAGTCGGGGGTGGTGACCCGGCCCACGCCATCATCGATATCGCTGAGCGTTACCGCTGTGACCTGATCGTCATGGGCGCGCGCGGTACTGGTGCCTTGCGTAGTGCTCTGCTCGGTTCGGTGTCCAACGAGGTGCTGCATGCGGCAACGGTGCCGGTGATGATCGTCAAGGCCGACGAAGAGCGCGGCGACGAAGACGAACCGGGAGACGCCTGATGTCCGACTGGCAGCCCAGTGCGCGCTACCCGGATCCAACCGTGGTCAGTGTCGATTCGTCGTTCGATGCCTACAAGCTGGCCCTGGCCAAGGTCGAACGGCTTGCCACCGGCATGCGCTGGTCGGAAGGGCCGGTGTGGTTGGGAGATTCGCGTTCGCTGGTTTGGAGCGATGTGCCCGGCAACACCATGTACCGCTGGGACGAAGCCAGCGCGACGTCAGGCGTGTTTCGCAGCCCGTCGAACAATGCCAACGGCAATACACGCGATCGACAGGGGCGCATCGTCACCTGCGAACACCTGACCCGGCGCGTCACCCGTACCGAATACGACGGCAGCATGACGGTGCTGGCCGACCGTTTTGACGGCAAACGGCTGAATTCGCCCAACGACGTGGTGGTGAAGTCCGATGGCTCGGTCTGGTTCACCGATCCGGTGTTCGGCATTGCCAGTTTCTACGAGGGCGAAAAGGCCCCGCCGCAATTGGCGCCCAATGTCTACCGGATCGACGCCGACGGCTCCCTCAGCGTGGTGGCCGAGGGCATCAATCAGCCCAACGGGCTGGCGTTTTCGCCTGACGAGTCCATCCTGTATGTCGTCGAGTCGCGTGCAAGTCCGCGCAAGATCCTGGCCTTCGACGTCAAGGACGGTCGCACGCTGGTCAACCAGCGCGTCGCCATCGATGCCGGCCCGGGTACACCCGACGGTTTTCGCCTGGACGTGGATGGCAATCTGTGGTGTGGCTGGGGCATGGGCAGCGCCGGGCTTGACGGGGTACACGTGTTCAACCCTGCTGGCAAGCTGATCGGACGCATCGACCTGCCCGAGCGCTGTGCAAATCTGTGTTTCGGTGGGGTTCACCGCAACCGTCTGTTCATGGCGGCGAGCACCTCGTTGTATGCCTTGTATGTCAACACCCAAGGTGTGGCGTATAGCTGATCCTGAAAGTGGTGCCCCCGACCCTGGCATCGCCAGGCCCTCCGGGATGGTGCGAGGAAACCGGGGAGCGGCCCGGTGTTTGCCCTTGGCGCGAGCGCGCACGTTGTTGGCGGCCGGCTGACGCCGTGGCCCGCCGATAATCTGAGCATGACCGAGCTGATCCTGATTCGCCACGGAGAAACGGACTGGAACCGGGAATTGCGCTTCCAGGGACAGATCGACGTACCACTCAACGCCATCGGGCATGCGCAGGCGCAGCGTGTCGCGGCGCAGCTGGCCGGTGAATCGGTCCAGCATCTGGTTTGCAGCGACCTGCTGCGCGCCCGGCAGACGGCGATGCCGGCGGCGCAGAGACTGGGCATGCTGGCTATCAATGACCTGGCCTTGCGCGAGCAGAATTTTGGTGTCGTCGACGGCATGCGGGGGCAAGACATCCAGTCGCAGTATCCGCAGGCCTGGCTGGGCTGGACCGCGTTCGACGCCGATTTTGCCTTCGAGGGTGGTGAGAGCACGCACACCTTTCATGGCCGCGTGATGACAGCGCTGCTTCGGCTGGCAGATGCCTGGAGTGGGCAGCGGCTGCTGATCGTGACCCATGGCGGCGTGCTCGACATGGTCTATCGTTCGGCGTTGGGACTGCCCTTGTCCGGGCCGCGGCAGAGTGTGATTCCCAACGGGGCCATCAACCGCGTACGTGTGGTCGATGCGCGGGTCGAGATCGTCAGATGGGCCGAGATTGGGCATCTGGCTGGCATGCCGGCACAGCCGGTATACGACCAGTCCCAGACGGCCGACGCTGCGGCTCAGGCGGCTGTGTCGATTCCCAGCACCGAGTAGATCCGCGTCGCCTGGCGTTGCAGGCGCTGGGATTGCGGTTGTGTGTTGCAGCGTGTCTGTACCAACTGTTGCGCTGCCGACCAATGGCCACATTGGATCAAGCTATCCAGATGAATCTGTTCGAACAGGTCGCGTTGGGCATGGCTGCCACCAATTTCCAGCAGACGCGGCAAGGCCTGTCCCAGGCCTTCAAGCGCCTGGGAGTGGCGCCCCTGTGCATGGGCCACAAGCCCACGGGCGGCAGGCGCAGCAACCTGCTGCCAGACCCGCTTGGCGATGCCGTCTGCGTTGAGGCCGGCCGGGCCTTGGGCAGCCCCAAACGCTTCAATGTTGTGCAGCAGGGTTTGCGCCTCGGGGCGACTGGCCCGCGCCAGTCCATACAGGTACTGCAGGTCCAGAAACGGCAGTACCTGATCGTGGGTGCGACCTTGCAGTTGGTCGGCCACATCCTGCCAGCGGTCGCCCACGTCGACGCCAGCCAGTTCCAGCCGCGCCAGCAGCGAAACCGCGCCAATCTGGTCCTGCGAATATTCCTTGACCACACCCCAGACCTGCTGGTCGTACAACTGCAAGGCCGCGTCGTTTTGCCCCAGGTCGATGGCAAACAGCGCCAGATGCCACCAGTTGTGCGTCTGCATGAAGGAGTTGAGCCCGGTCCAGGTTGCGCTGCTGTGCTGCATGAATTGCAGCCCCTCTTGCAGCCGGCCTTCAGTGAGCATCACGTGGGCCAGCGCATGCTGCGCCCAGGGTTCGCGTGGCGTCATGGCCAGTGCCGTTCGGGCGGCCGCTTCGGCCTGCTCCATCAGGTGGCACTGCTCCCAGCCGAACGCGGCCATGCCGTGCAACTGCGCCACGTCGCAGGCCGCGGGCAGGGCCGCCAGCGCCAGACGCAACATGCCAGTGGCGTCGCCCTGATTGAACAAATGGTATTGACCGAGCTTGACCGAGACCAGGTCGCGCGGATGGGTCTGGGCCAGTTGCGTGTGCAGGCGTATGGCCAGCGGCAGATCACCGTCGACCCATGCGTGAACCGCCGCCACGAACTGTTGTTCGCGGACACTGGCGCTTCGCGCTGCAGCGCTGGCAGCCCTGATGAAGGGGCGCGCGTTGGCAGACGCTTCCCGCGACTCGGCAAACATGTGCAAGGCGGCGCAATACGCCTGTGCGATGGCGCTGGTGTCGCTGGCGGCAAGTGTCAGCACATTGACGGCACGTGCCTCGCAGCGCAGGAAGCCGTCGACAAAATCGTTCAGCGCAGCCAGACTGGCCGCATCGTGCAGGCCGACCGGATTGCCCAGGCTGTCTTTCATGGGGGACCTCGCTCGACATGGGCGACATGTGTTGGATTACGCCATCTGGCGGCGCCGCCCGCCCTGACGACCGATGTCCGCCCGAGAGTCTGGCGGCGGTGCCTGCGCGCGGTCAGCAGCGGCCTTCATGGACCCATAGCCAGGATCCACGGAGACCATGTGGGATTTCTGTCAACCCCAGTAGATGCTCGACAGGTCGTTGACAAAGGTCGGCATGTCTTTCCAGATGCCTTTCAGACGCTTGTCGGCAACTGTGGGCAGTTGGGGCTGGAACAAATAGCCATTGACCGCGTCGTTGGCCAGCATCTGCTGTGCCTCGCCCAGCAACTTGGCACGCTCGTCGGCACGTGGCGTGTTGTTGATCTTGGTGTACAGGGTGTTGAACTTGGGGTTGTCGTAACCCCAGTAATAACCGGCGTTGGTGTAGTTGCCCAGATCGAAAGGCTCGACGTGCAACACGATCGTGAGGTCGAAATCGCCGGTCTTGAACGGACCGCTGAGCCACTGCGCCCATTCCACGTTCTCGATCTTGCAGACAATGCCGACCTTGGCCAGTTGGGCTGCAATGACCTCACCGCCCTGGCGCGCATACGGTGGAGGCGGCAGCTTGAGTGACAAATTCAGCGGTGTCTTGACGCCGGCCTCGGCTAGCAAGGCTTTGGCCTTGTCGATATTGAACGGATTGATACCCGTCGTGTCGATGAAACCGGGCAGCCCGCGTACATAGTGGCTCCCGATAGCGGCTCCGTAACCATCCGCGGCGCCCTCGATCACCGCCTTGCGATCAATCGCAGCCAGGATCGCGCGGCGCACACGGACGTCATCAAGCGGCTTTTTCTTGTTATTGATCGTGAGGATGGTCTTGCCCTGCGAATTACCGATCAGGACCTGGAATTTGGGGTTGGCCTTGAACTGCGGTACGGAACGCGTACCGATGCGAGGGAACATGTCCAGGTCACCGGCGAGCATGGCGGCAGCCTGCGCCGCAGCGTCGCTGATGAAGCGGAACGTAACCTTCTTGAGCTTGATCGCCGA
>JBKJRR010000317.1:0-2618 GCA_046594635.1 Burkholderiaceae bacterium | reverse complement strand
CGTGCCGGGATCAAGTTGCGTCCCAATGGTCCGCCTGTGGCGTATCCGGTGCAGTTCCGGGTGGCCGGTGCGGACCCGCTGACCTTGCGTCAGCGTGCCGACGAAGTCAAGGCGGTGATGCGCGAGAACACCCAAATGCGGGGTGTCAACGACAACTGGAACGAGTTCGTCAAGGTGCTCAAGCTCGACATCGATCAGTCCAAGGCCCGCGTGCTGGGCGTGACGAGCCAGGCAATCGCCCAGTCGTCGCGCACCATCCTCAGTGGCACGACGGTGGGACAGTTCCGCGAGGGTGACAAGCAGATCGACATTGTGCTGCGTCAGCCTTTGGAAGAGCGGGCGCACCTGACCGACATGGCGAATGCCTATCTGCCGTCGAGCTCGGGCAAGGCGATTCCGATGGCGCAGCTGGTGCGTCCTTCGCTGGCCTGGGAGCCCGGCGTGTTGTGGCGCGAGAACCGGGATTACGCGATCACTGTGCAGGGCGACATCGTCGAGGGACTGCAAGGGGCGACTGTGTCGGCGCAATTGTTGCCCCCGTTGCGCGCGCTCGAAACCCGCTGGGCCGCGCAAGGGCAGCAGGGCTACCGTATCGAAGTCGCGGGCGCGGTCGAGGAAAGCAGCAAGGGTTCGGCGTCCATCGTGGCCGGTGTGCCGATCATGTTGTTCATCGTGTTCACACTGCTGATGCTGCAATTGCACAGTTTCAGCCGCGCCATGCTGGTGTTCCTGACCGGGCCATTGGGCATTGCCGGCGTCGCGGCCGCCTTGCTGCTGTTCGACCGGCCGTTTGGCTTTGTAGCCTTGTTGGGCGTGATCGCGCTGATGGGAATGATCCAGCGAAACTCGGTGATCCTGATCGATCAAATCGAACAGGACCGGGCTCAGGGCATTCATCCCTGGGATGCGATTGTCGAGAGCACGGTGCGCAGGTTGCGGCCGATCGTGCTGACGGCTGCCGCTGCGGTGCTGGCCATGATTCCCTTGTCCCGCTCGGTTTTCTGGGGGCCGATGGCGATTGCCATCATGGGGGGACTGGTCGTGGCGACGGTCTTGACGTTGTTGGCATTGCCGGCGATGTACGCCGCCTGGTTTCGCGTGCCGAAGCCACCTGCGATCAATAGCTAAGCTCCGTACGCCGAGCCGCAGTGCCGTGCGCCCTGGAAGGGGGCTGCGGTTCGCAGGTTAAAATCGCGGGCTGACGAATTTCGTAGGGGCGGCCATGTCGGCCACCCCTATTTGTTTTCAGGCGCGGGTGGCGAAATTGGTAGACGCACCAGGTTTAGGTCCTGACGCCAGCAATGGTGTGGGGGTTCGAGTCCCCCCCCGCGCACCAGGTTTGAGAATTTCCGCACGGGTACTGGCGCGCATCGCGCGTTGCCATGGTCGCGGTTGGCCTGGGTGAGGTACTCGACAGATCGGTTCGACGGGCGACAGATTCGCCCATGACAAATTAGGAGAAGCAACATGGCGGTTACCGTGGAAACCCTTGAGAAGCTGGAACGCAAGATCACCCTGACCCTGCCGGTCACGGTCATCCAGTCCGAAATCGATACGCGCCTCAAGCGCCTCGCCAAGACGGTCAAGATGGACGGTTTCCGTCCCGGCAAGGTGCCGATGACGGTGGTGGCCCAGCGTTATGGTTATTCGGTGCACTACGAGGTCATGAACGACAAGGTCGGCGAGGCTTTCGCCAGTGCGGCCAACGAGGCCAAGCTGCGCGTTGCAGGGCAACCGCGCATCACGGAAAAGGAAGGCGCGCCTGAAGGCGAGATGGCGTTTGACGCGATTTTCGAGGTGTTTCCGGAAGTCAAGCTCGGTGACCTGGCCAGTGCCGAGGTTGTCAAGCTGTCATGCGAAGTCTCCGACGCCGCCATTGACAAGACGTTGGACATTCTGCGCAAGCAGCGACGCACCTTCACGCAGCGCCCGGCTGATGCCGCAGCGCAAACGGCCGACCGCGTGACGGTCGACTTCGAAGGCAAGATCGACGGTGAGCCGTTCGAGGGTGGCAAGGCCGGCGACTTCCAGTTCATCCTGGGCGACGGCCAGATGCTCAAGGAGTTCGAGGAGGCCACCAACGGCATGAAGAACGGCGAAAGCAAGACCTTCCAACTGGCTTTCCCCGAGGATTACCACGGCAAGGATGTCGCCGGCAAGACCGCCGATTTCATGGTCTCGGTGAAGAAGATCGAAGCGGCCCATCTGCCGGAAGTCAACGAGGCGCTGGCCAAATCGCTGGGTATCGAAGACGCCACAGTGGACGGCCTGCGTACCGACATTCGCAAGAACCTCGAGCGCGAAGTCAAATTCCGTCTGCTTTCGCGCAACAAGCAGGCAGCGCTGGATGCGCTCGCCGCGGTGGCCGAACTCGACCTACCTAATTCCAGCGTCCAGTCCGAACTGCAGCGCCTGATCGAGAACGCCCGCGCCGATCTCAAGCAGCGTGGTGTCAAGGATGCCGACAAGGCGCCGATTCCCGAAGAAATCTTTCGCCCGCAGGCCGAGCGCCGCGTGCGCCTGGGTCTGGTGGTGGCCGAACTGGTACGCTCCAATGACCTGAAGGCGCGCCTGAAGGCGAGATGGCGTTTGACGCGATTTTCGAGGTGTTTCCGGAA
>JBKJRR010000118.1:0-3557 GCA_046594635.1 Burkholderiaceae bacterium | reverse complement strand
CGAGGCGGCTGCCACGGTGCCCAGCAGCTTGCTGAAATCCTTGATGCCGCTGGCCGCCAGCGTCTTGATCGGGCCGGCACTGATGCCGTTGACGCGCGTGCCGCGCGGCCCCATGGCCTCCGCAAGGTAACGCACCGAGGCTTCCAGCGACGCCTTGGCCAGGCCCATGGTGTTGTAGTTGGGCACGATGCGTTCGGCGCCGAGATATGTGAGGGTCAACAGCGCCGATTTGTCGCTCAGGTAGGGCAGGGCGGCCTTGGCCATACCGGGGAAGCTGTAGGCGCTGATGTCGTGTGCGATGCGGAAGTTTTCGCGGCTGATGCCGTCCAGGAAGTTGCCGCCGATGGCCTCGCGCGGCGCAAAGCCGATGGCATGCACAAAGCCGTCAAACTTCGGCCAACTGGCGGACAGGTCGGCAAACATCTTCTCGATCTGTGCGTCGTCGCCGACATCGCAGTCGAACACCAGCCTGGAATCCAGCCCGGCGGCAAATTCGGTGATGCGCTCCCTGAAACGCTCGCCGACATAGCTGAATGCCAGCTCGGCGCCCTGGGCGCGACAGGCCTTGGCGATGCCATAGGCAATGGAGCGGTTGCTCAAGACCCCGGTAATCAGCAATTTCTTTCCAGCAAGAAAACCCATGCGACTATCTCCACAGAAAAATCCTGCAGAATTGTCGCATGCGCGTTTTTTCTTTCCTGTGTCTGTCGATCCTGGCCATACCCGGCTGGGCCGCACACGGATATGCCTTGTGGGGTGACCTGAAATACCCGCCCGGTTTTTCGCATTTCGACTATGTGCGACCCGACGCGCCCAAAGGCGGCGAATTGCGTCTGGTCAGCAACCAGCGCGTGTCCACCTTTGACAAGTACAACCCGTTCACGATGCGTGGCAATGCACCCGCATACCTCTCCAGCATGATGTTCGACTCCTTGCTGGCGGGCTCATCGGACGAGACCACTTCCGGCTACGGCCTGCTGGCGGAAGACGTCGCGGTGGCTGACGACGGCTTGTCGGCCACGTTCCGACTGCGTGCGACGGCGCGGTTTCACAACGGTGATCCAGTGCTGGCAGCGGACGTCAAACACAGCTACGACACCCTGGTAGGCCCGCATGTGACGCCGGCCTACAAGTCCTTGCTGATCGACGTGGCCGGCATTGATGTTCTGGGCGAGCGCACGGTGCGCTTTCGCTTTCACAAGCCCAATCGCGAACTGCCGCTGACCGTGGGCGGACTGCCAGTGTTCAGCCGCAAATGGGGCGTCGAGAACGGCGTGGCCAAGACCTTCGACAAGGTGGTCATGGATATCCCGATTGGCAGCGGCCCCTACAAGATCGGCCCTGTCAAATTCGGCAAGGACATCACCTATGTGCGCGATCCGGCATATTGGGCGCGTGAGCTGAACGTGCGCCGCGGCACGAACAACTTCGAGCGCATCACAGTCAAGATCTACAAGGACAACACGGCGCGGCTGGAAGCGTTCAAGGCCGGCGAATTCGACCTGATGCGGTTTTTCTCGGCCGGTGACTGGGCCCGGCGTGTCACTGGCAAACGTTTCGACAGCGGTGAGCTGGTCAAAATGGAGTTCAAGCACGGCCTGCCGTCGGGTTTCCAGAGTTATGTGCTCAACACGCGCCGGCCGATACTGCAGGACGTACGTGTGCGCGAGGCGCTGGGGCTGGCGTTCGACTACGAATGGATGAACCGGCAGATGTTCTACAACGCGTATCAGCGGGTTTCAGGGCTTTTCGGCAACACCGAATGTGCCGCTACCGGCACGCCGTCGGCTGCCGAACTGGCCTTGCTCGATCCGTGGCGCGGCAAGGTGCCTGATGCCGTTTTTGGCCCGATGATGGTGCCGCCGCGTACAGACGGGGAATCGTCATTGCGTGCCAACCTGCGCAAGGCCAAGGCCTTGCTCAACCAGGCCGGATGGGCGGTGAAGGACGGTCGCTTGCGCAATGCCAAAGGTGAGGCGTTTGTTGTCGAGTACCTTGACAGCAATGAGTCGGGTGCACGCGTGGTAACGCCGTGGGCACGCAATCTGGAAAAAATAGGTGTCGCTCTCGATTTCCGCCCGGTCGACTTTGCGCTGTACCAGCAGCGCCTGCAGAAGTTCAATTTCGATATGACCTCGATTGCCTATGCGGGCACGAACAATCCGGGCCAGGAATATGCCGACCTGTTTGGCAGCAAGGCCGCGGACATCGAGGACTCTGGCAACCTGGCCGGCGTGAAGAGTCCCGCCATCGATGCACTGGTTGCGCGCATGACGGGTGCCCGATCCAAGGCCGAACTGCTGCCGGCCTGCCGAGCGCTGGACCGGGTGGTCAGCCACGAGCATCTGCTGATTCCGCAGTGGACCGCGAGTACACACCGCCTGGCGTACAACGCCAGGCGGCTGGCGCGGCCAGCCTCCACGCCGCAGTATGCGCAGGGTATGCCGCCGTATGCCCAGGGCGAAACCTGGGCCATCTCGACCTGGTGGGCGAAATAGACCATGTTTGCCTACATCCTCAAGCGCCTGTTGTTGATGATCCCGACACTGCTCGGTGTATTGACGATCACGTTTCTGGTAATCCAGTTCGTGCCCGGCGGGCCGGTTGAGCAGTACATGGCGGAGGCCAAGGCCGGGCTGGCGGGAAGCGGCGGCGCCGAGTCGGGGGGGCTGAGCTACCGCGGTGCACAAGGCGTGGACACCCAGCGGCTTGAACAGATCAAGGCTTTGTATGGCTTCGACAAACCGGCCTACCAACGTTATGTAGAGATGCTGGGCCGTTTTGCACGCTTCGATCTGGGGCGCAGCTTCTTTCAGAACAAGGATGTGGGCGAACTGATCATCGAGAAGTTGCCGGTGTCCATCACACTCGGTCTGTGGACCTTTTTCATCAGCTACGGCATTGCGGTGCCTCTTGGTGTGGCCAAGGCGGTGCGCGCCGGCTCGCGCTTCGACTTCATCACGACCTTGTTCGTATTGCTGGGTTACGCGATTCCAGGTTTTGTGCTGGGCGTGGCTTTGCTGGTGGTGTTTGGCGGCCAGCTGCAGTGGTTTCCATTGCGCGGGCTGACATCGAGCAATTGGGATGAGCTTTCCTGGGGCGCACGGATCGTTGACTACTTGTGGCATATCGCGATGCCGGTCACCGCGATGGTGCTGGGCAGCTTTGCGGTCACGGCGATGCTGACCAAGAACGCGTTTCTGGAGGAAATTCGCAAGCAGTACGTGGTGACGGCGCGCGCCAAGGGCCTGAGCGAGAACCAGGTGTTGTGGAAGCATGTGTTCCGCAATGCCTTGATACCCATCATCACCGGCTTCCCGGCGGCCTTCATCGGTGCCTTTTTTGCCGGCTCGCTGCTGATCGAAACCCTGTTCTCGCTCGACGGTCTGGGCCTGCTCAGCTACGAGAGCGTGATCCGGCGCGACTATCCCGTGGTGCTGGGGACCTTGTATCTGTTCACGCTGATCGGCCTGGTGACCAAACTGATCTCCGACCTGTGCTACGTCTGGGTCGATCCACGTGTCAAGTTCGATTGACATGAATCAGCGAACCCCCGG
>JBKJRR010000039.1:0-2692 GCA_046594635.1 Burkholderiaceae bacterium | reverse complement strand
CTGGGCTACACGGTGCTTGCGCTGAGCCTGTGGCGCCGTGGTTATGCGCAGGCCAAGGGCGAACCGGCCAAACGGACGATGTTGCTGGGGGCCGTTGGCAGCGCCGCGTGGGGTGGGCTGATGCTCGCCTTCCTGCTCAGTGGGATCGGTTTGCTGCTGCCATTGACCCTGTTGATGGACGGCCTGCGGTATGGGGCCTGGTTCTGGTTTTTGCTGACGCTCCTGCATTTACGCCAGGAAGGTCGCTCCGAGGCCGGTTTGGTTCTGCTGCGACCGGCCGCCGTCTTGTCGGTGGCCTTTGTTTTTGCAGGGCAGGTGATCGCGGTCTTTGGATGGCTGGATCCGCAGGTCGCGCGCAAAGTCGTGTTGTTTGGTCAACTCTCGTTGCCTGTGGTCGGCATGGTGCTGTTGGAGCAACTGTTTCGCAACGTGGCGGCCGACTCGCGCTGGAACATCAAGCCCTTGAGCCTGGGTTTTGCCGGGCTGTTTGCGTTCGATTTGTATCTGTATTCGCAGGCCGTACTGTTCAACGTGATCGACCCGGACGCTTTCAGCATGCGTGGAGTGGTGCATGCGCTGGCGGTGCCGCTGTTGCTGTTGTCCACTTCGCGCCATAACGAGTGGTTGTCCAAGATTCAGATATCGCGCAAGGCCGCTTTTCATTCGGCCACCTTGATGATCGCAGGTGCCTACCTGGTTTTCGTGTCCGGTGTGGGTTATTACGTGCGCTACTTTGGTGGCGACTGGGGGCGTGCACTGCAGTTGGGCCTGGTGTTTCTCGCGCTGGTTGTATTGATGCTGCTGGCCTTGTCGGCATCGATGCGGGCGCGGCTGCGGGTTTTCCTGGGCAAGCACTTCTTCCGCTACCGTTACGACTATCGCGAAGAATGGCTACGCTTTACCCAGACCTTGTCAGCCCAGAACTCACCGCAGGAAATGGGCCAACAAGTGGTGCGGGGGTTGGCAGACCTGCTGGACAGCCCTGGCGGTGCGTTGTGGTTGAAGACGCGCGGCGATGTCATGTTCCGTCAGTCCGCGCGCTGGAACATGGCATCTTGCGTGTTGCCCGAGCCAGAGACATCGTCGTTGTCCGAATTTCTGCGCAGCGGCGGCTGGGTAGTGAATCTCGAGGAATTTCGATCATTCCCGCGGCGTTACGGCGAACTGATGTTGCCGCCCTGGCTGCAGGACTTGCCGCAGGCCTGGTTGGTCGTTCCCTTGCATGTGGGCGAAGAACTGATCGGCTTCGTCGTATTGGCCAGCGCACGTGCGCCGATGGACGTCAATTGGGAGGTCAATGACCTGCTGAAAACGGCGAGCCGACAGGCCGCCAGTTTCCTTGCGCTGATGCAAGCTACCGAAGCACTGCTGGAAGTCCGCAAGTTCGACGCCTTCAACCGGATGTCCGCGTTTGTTGTCCATGACCTGAAAAATGTGGTGACGCAGTTGTCGTTGATGATGAAGAACGCCGAGCGGCTCAAGGACAACCCGGAATTCCGGGAAGACATGCTGATCACGGTGGACAACGCAGTAGACCGCATGCGCCAGTTGATGCTGCAGTTGCGCGAGGGCGCCACGCCGCCCGGCAGCGCGTTTGGCGTGGATCTGGTGCCGATCGCCCAGCGGCTGGCGACAGTCGCGCATGACCGCGGTCGTGTGCTGGAACTCGATGTGGTCACGCCGGTGGAGACAAGGGGTCACGAGGAGCGGCTGGAACGCGTCATCGGCCACATGGTGCAAAACGCTTTCGATGCCACGGACGTGACGGGGCGGGTCTGGCTCAAACTCGATCGAATCAGTGGCCAGGCGCTGGTGGAAGTGGGTGATACCGGTCACGGCATGACCGATGAGTTTGTGCGCGAGCGCCTGTTTAAACCCTTTCAGACCACCAAACAAGCCGGCATGGGCATCGGCGCTTATGAAAGCTTTCAGTACGTGCAAGAATTGGGTGGAAAGATCACGGTCGACAGCCAGTTGGGCAAGGGAACGGTCATCTCGGTGTTGGTTCCCCTGTTCGAATCACAACGGCATTCCGATCTACAACCACTCGAAGCGACATGACATCCGAAAAATCCCGTGCATTGCTGATCGTCGAAGACGATCTGGCCTTGCAAAAGCAGATCAAGTGGTCACTCGACCGGTTCGAGTCGGTGACGGCGCATGATCGGGAGTCGGCGATTGCCCAGGCCCGACGACACGTTCCGGCGGTTGTCACGATGGATCTGGGTCTGCCGCCCGATCCGGATTCGGTATCCGAGGGCTTCAAGCTGCTGGAGCAATTGCTGGCGCTGGACAGCGACATCAAGGTGATTGTCCTGACCGGTCAGAACGACAGGGCAAACGCCTTGCGCGCGGTTGCCATGGGGGCATACGATTTTTTTGCCAAACCGTTCGAGCCTGAACTGCTGAATCTGACGGTCGAACGTGCGTTCCGGCTCGCCGAACTGCAAACGGAGAATCGGCGCCTGCAACTGGCCCATCAGCCAGATGCGTTGGCTGGACTGACCACCCGGGATCCTGGCATGTTGCGCGTCTGCCGAACCATAGAGAAGGTGGCGCCGAGCAACGCCACGGTGCTCTTGCTGGGCGAAAGCGGCACCGGCAAGGAGTTGCTGGCGCGGGGCCTGCATCAGGCCTCGCCGCGCAAGTCCGGCAAATTCGTGGCCATCAATTGCGCCGCCATTCCGGAAAA
>JBKJRR010000345.1:0-4785 GCA_046594635.1 Burkholderiaceae bacterium | reverse complement strand
TATCGCGTGGTCGATCAACTGCGGTCGCCGCCATCACGGTGACAATTCACCCATGTCTTTGCCCCCGTCATGGCATCCTGTCGCCGCCGCGCAATTGCTGCGCGCAGGCGAGAACGCCATTGCAACCCTGTTAAGCGACCAGCCGCTGGCCGTGTGGCGCAGCGCCGGCGGCAGCGTGCAGGCCTGGGAGGATCGCTGCCCGCACAGGGGCGTGCCACTGAGCCTGGGCCGGGTCCAGGGCGACCGGCTGGCCTGTGCCTACCACGGCTGGCAATATGCGGCGCAGGACGGACGTTGTGTTGCCATTCCGGCAATGCCCGACCAGAAAGTTCCCGGCAAAGTCTGCGTCCAGACTTACCTGGCGCAGGAGCGCCAGGGCATGGTCTGGGTTCAGCTGGCGCACTCCGCTGACGATTCGCTGACACCGGACCCGCAACCACTGGCCGTGCACTTTCTGCGCTCGATCGGAGTCGAGCGCCCGGTTGATCCGGTCAACGCAGGCCTTGTCGACGCCGGC
The DNA here is from genome assembly GCA_046594635.1 of Burkholderiaceae bacterium. GTDB lineage: Bacteria > Pseudomonadota > Gammaproteobacteria > Burkholderiales > Burkholderiaceae_C > CAISIP01. Next base: position 4,268 of record JBKJRR010000345.1, on the reverse strand, counting down.
TTCGCGCAACAGTCAACCCATGCGTGGCACGGGTCACTGGATGGCTTTCCCGTCCGGCTTTATGTCCAGCCCGCGTCGGCGCATTGGTGCATGCTGCATCTATTGGCTGTGCACGCGCCCACCGACGCGCAGCGCAAACCGCTTTTCGCAGCGATGCGCGCCTTGCGCACGGCGCTCGAGTCAGCTCAAGAGGCCTGAAGACCATGCCGTTTTGCACCGAGGACCCGAATGTCCGCAACGACTGGCTGACCATTGGCGCGGCACGTGCACTGGACGGCTCTGCACCGCAGCGCCCCTGGGCCACCCGGCTGCTGGACAACCACTTGACGGCGTGGCGCGATTCGGACGGTCGGGCCGTGGTGCAAGCCGACGGCGTGCAACTGCCGACGCTGGAGCAGTACGGCTATCTGTGGGTGTGGACCGGTGAGGGGCCGCAGCGGCCCTTGTTCGAAATACCGGAATTCGCTGAAGCAGGCCGGCGCATCGTCGACTGCGGCGGCATCGGTGTGGCCACGTCGGGGCTGCGCGTGATCGAAAACTTCCTCGATATGGGGCATTTCCCGTATATCCATACCGGGACGCTGGGCCAGGTGCCGCATACCGAAGTCGCCCCCTACCGCACCCATGTCGACGCCACGACAGGCGAGATCTGGGCACTCGACTGCCGCTTCTTCCAGCCCCAGGCATCGGCCTCGGCATCTGGCGGTATCGACGCCCAGTACCGCTACCGGGTGATGCAGCCTTTCACTGCAACGCTGTACAAGTCCTCGCCCAATCGCGCAGATGCGCAGGACGTGATCGGCCTTTTCGTACAGCCGCTGGATGACGAACACGTGATCGCCCATGTGCTGCTGGTGTATTACGAAGAGCGGCTCAGCGATGCGGCGATGATCGCGTTTCAGCACATGATCTTCGGCCAGGACAAGCCCATCCTGGAAAGCCAGCGCCCGCGCCGGTTGCCGCTGCAAGGGCCGCTGGAAGCCCACATGCGCTGCGACTTGACGTCCACAACCTACCGGCGCTGGCTGCAGCAGCGCGGCGTGACATTCGGCGTGCATACGACGCCAGAGCCATGATCCGGCTGTACGACTACGAACTTTCGGGCAATTGCTACAAGCTGCGGCTGCTGCTGCACTGGCTTGGAGTCGACTACCAACGCGTACCAGTGGACTTTCACCCGGGGCGCGAACACCGGTCCGCACACTTCTTGCAGCACATCAACCCGCTGGGTCAGTTGCCGGTGCTGGCGGACGGCGACTTCCTGCTGCGCGACGCCCAGGCCTGCCTGGTTTACCTGGCGAGCCGCTACGATCCCAGCCACCAGTGGTATCCCGACGATGCACAAACCCGCGCACGCATCACGTTATGGCTGGCCACCGCCGACGACCTCACACGCAGCGTCGCCGCACTGCGCCAGCACTACAGTTTCGCGCTGGATGCCGACATCCCGCGCTGCGAGGCCCTGGCCCAGACCACACTGCGCCTGATGGACGATACGCTGGCCGAGCAGCAGGCCACCACGTTACGGTGGCTCGCCGGTACCTCGCGGCCGAGCATCGCCGACATTGCCTGCTTTCCGTACGCCGCGCTGGCGAGCGAAGCCCGTATCGATCTGCGCCGCTACCCGGCGCTGCAGCACTGGATCCACGCCATGCGCCACCAGAGCGCGTTCATTGCGATGCCAGGCATCCTGGACCCGGCGCTATAGCTGCCATCACACACTGGCGCCGGCATCGAGCGGCAACACGGTCGTGCTCTTGATCCGCTCCATCGAGAACGCCGACGACACGCCCGACAGACCGACCTGGCGGATCAGCTTCTTGTAGAAGCGGTCGTAGCCGTCGATGCTGCTGGCAACCACCTTGAGCATGTAGTCGACATCGCCACTCATGCGGTGGAACTCCATCACCTCGGGCATGGCGGTGACGATCGCGGCAAAACGCGCCAGCCATTGCTCGTCATGCTGCGTCGTACGCACGCTGACGAACACCGTCACCGGCAGGCCCAGCTTCTTGCGATCGAGTATGGCCAGACGCGCCGTGATGTAGCCCTCGTCCTGCAGTCGCTTGATACGCTTCCAGCATGGTGTGGGTGACAAGCCCACGACCTCGCCGAGTTGCGCCATGGACAGGGTGGCGTCGCGCTGCAGCGCATCGAGCAGCTGGATATCGGCATTGTCGAGCATGCATTTCCCTGAAATTACCAATCAAGAGAATCGTATTCCAAAATAATCCGATGCAAGGGAAATTTGGCGATGTTTTTGCTGCATCAAGTTCCTAGACTAGTGGTCATTGCCAGCCCCAGCCGCTCATCCGGCCAAGATGACCACCATGCCTACCGAAATCTACCTCGACGCCAACGCCACCACCTGCATCCTGCCGGCGGCCATGACCGCCGCCTGCCAGAGCATGCAGCAGCAGTTCGGCAACCCGAGCAGCACCCACAGCAGCGGCCTGCAGGCGCAGGCACTGCGCGAGTCGGTGCGGCGCAACGCGGCGCAACTGGTGGGAGCCGGCGCGGGTCAGATCATCTTCGTCAGCGGCGCCACTGAAGGCATACAGACGGCCGTTCTGTCAGGGCTGTGCGCCTTGCGCCAGCGACGCAGGCAAGGCGATTTGCGCGCACCGCTGCTGGTCTACGGTGCCACGGAGCACAAGGCCGTGCCCGAGAGCCTCGCATACTGGAACCAGCTACTGGAGCTGAACCTGGAGATACGCGCCTTGCCGGTTGACAGCGACGGGCAGCACGACCTGCAGACGCTGGAAAGCTGGGCACCCGACGTCGGCTTGCTGTGCACCATGGCGGCCAATAACGAGACCGGCGTGGTGTCTGATCTTGCCGGCATCGCGCGCGTGCTCGACGCCAGTGGCAGTGACGCGCTATGGCTGGCGGACTGCGTTCAGGCCCTGGGCAAGTTGCCACTCGACCTGCAAACCACCCGGATCGACTACGCCCCGTTCTCCGGTCACAAGCTGTATGCGCCCAAGGGCATCGGCATGTTGTACGTGCGCGCAGGCAGCCCGTTCACGCCGCTGATGGTCGGCGGTGGCCAGGAGTCCGGCGCGCGCTCAGGCACCGAGAACATGCCGGGCATCGCCGCGCTGGGTGCCGTGCTCGACGCCTACCGTCGCGGCGACACATTTCATACGGTCGGCATGCTGTATGGGTATCGCGACCGATTGGTGACTGCGCTGCGCGACGCGTTTCCCGGCATTGTGTTCAACGCACCGCTGGCGCAAACCCTGCCCACGACGCTCAATTTTTCGGTCCCCGACATCGCCAGCAACCTGCTGCTCAACCTGTTCGATGCGGCCGGCATGCGCGTGAGCGCCGGCAGCGCCTGCTCGGCAGCCACGGCGGCGCCCAGTTTTGTTCTGCAGGCAATGGCCCTGCCGCTGTGGCGCACCACGTCGGCGGTACGCTTGTCATTTGGCGCCTTGACGGACGAGGCCTGCATCGACCAGGCCTGCACGGCCATCCGCCGGTGCGGCCAGGTTCTGCGCAACAACCCGACTGGCGCGCACCCACAGGAAGCACCCGTCGGCGACCCGACAGAAGAGAACATTCAGGCCAAGCTGGACACGAACGCCGACACGCAAGCCGGGCTTGACTGGAACGAACTGGAACAGGTGCTGACCGCGCATCCGCAGGCACTGCTGATCGACGTGCGCGAGGCTTACGAATATGCGGCCGCGCCGCCACTGTGCAGCGCAGGCAAGACCGCCGTCAACCTGCCGCTGACCGAACTCGAGCGGAAAGTTCCGCGCTGGCTGGCCGAGCATGGCGAGCCCGTCGTGTTTTTCTGCCGCAGCGGCAACCGCAGCCGGCAGGCGCTGCAGGCATTGCAACGCCAGGGCAGCCGCTCTGGTCGCCACCTGGCAGGTGGCCTGGCCCTGGGGCGACAACGTATCTGAGCCGAACTGCCGGCGCCTGGCAGCAGCCGCTGCACAGGCCACCAATCGGCCACCCACGCGTCACCCGCCGAGAGCGGCTTACACTGCGAGTCCTGCCTATCAAACAAGGGACTTGAAGCCATGAAACTGTTGATCACCGGCGGCGGCGGCTTTGTTGGCGCGCGCCTTGCCCGTACGCTGCTTGAGCGCGGCCAGCTCGACGGCAAAAAAATCGACACGCTGGTGCTGACCGATCAGGTGGCATCGCCTGCCGACCTGCGCGGCGACCCGCGCGTGCAGGACCGCACCGGTCCTTTGATGGAGCAGTGCAAAGCGCTGCACGACGAGCCCTTCGATGGGGTGTTTCACCTCGCA
>JBKJRR010000191.1:0-7029 GCA_046594635.1 Burkholderiaceae bacterium | reverse complement strand
AAAGGATGCCGCGCTCGAGCGGAGATTTCAACCGGTGCTCGTTCCCGAACCTACGGTCGAGGATACCATCTCGATACTTCGCGGTCTAAAGGAGCGCTATGAAGTGCACCACGGTGTTCGCATCACCGACGCCGGCATCGTAGCTGCGGCACAACTATCCGACCGCTACATCGCCGATCGCTTTCTGCCCGACAAGGCGATCGACCTGATTGACGAAGCTGCGGCCAAGATCAAGATCGAGATCGACTCCAAGCCTGAGGTCATGGACAAGCTTGACCGCCGGCTGATCCAGCTGCAGATTGAACGCGAGGCGGTACGGCGCGAAAAAGATGAGGCATCGCAAAAGCGCTTTGACCTGATCGAGGTGGAGATCGGGAAGCTGCAAAAGGAAATCGCCGACATGGACGAGATCTGGAAGGCAGAGAAGGCCCAGGCGCAAGGCAGTGCCCATGTGCGCGAGGCCATTGACAAGCTGCGCCAGCAGATCGAAGAACTGACGCGCAAGGGCGATTACAACAAGGTTGCCGAGTTGCAATATGGCAAGTTGCCCGAACTCGAGCGCCAGCTCAAGGAAGCGCAGGACAAGGAGTCGAGCAAGGGCAAGGGGGCGGGCACTGCGCCGCGCCTGCTGCGTACCCAGGTCGGCGCGGAGGAGATCGCCGAGGTGGTGGCGCGTGCCACTGGCATCCCCGTGTCCAAGCTGATGCAGGGCGAGCGTGAAAAATTGCTGCAGATGGAGGACAAGATTCACCAACGCGTCGTTGGCCAGGCAGAGGCCATCACCGCGGTGTCCAATGCGATCCGGCGTTCGCGCGCCGGCCTGGGCGACCCGAACCGGCCGACCGGCTCGTTCCTGTTCCTGGGCCCCACCGGTGTTGGCAAGACGGAGCTGTGCAAGGCATTGGCCAGCTTTTTGTTTGATTCCGAGGACCACCTGATTCGCATCGATATGAGTGAATTCATGGAGAAACACTCGGTCGCCCGGCTCATCGGTGCGCCTCCGGGCTACGTGGGGTACGACGAGGGCGGATACCTGACCGAAGCCGTACGGCGCAAGCCCTACAGCGTGCTGCTGCTCGATGAGGTCGAGAAGGCGCATCCGGACGTGTTCAATGTGCTGCTGCAGGTTCTCGACGACGGCAGGCTGACCGATGGTCAGGGCCGTACCGTGGATTTCAAGAACACCGTGATCGTGATGACCAGCAACATCGGTTCGCAGATCATCCAGAGCATGGTGGGCCAGGACAATGACGACATCAAGGACGCGGTGACCGGCGAGTTGAAGAATTACTTCCGACCCGAGTTCCTGAACCGGATCGATGAGACGGTGGTGTTCCATGCGCTCGATGCCCAACACATCGAGTCGATTGCAGCGATCCAGGTCGCGGTGCTGCAGCAACGGCTGGCCCGGATGGACCTGACGCTGGCGGTATCGCCGGCAGCATTGGCCGAGCTCGCCAAGGTTGGTTTTGACCCCTTGTACGGCGCACGTCCGCTCAAGCGGGCGATCCAGCAGCGCATCGAGAACCCGCTGTCGAAGCTGCTGCTCGAGGGCAAGTTCCTGCCAAAGTCCGTGATCAAGGTCGACGTGGACCCGATCCGGGCGCCGGGGCAATTCAGCTTCGGTGGCGCAGCGCCCTGATCCGTCCTGTGCAAAATGGTGCCTTCGCGACAGGCGCTTGGTCGTTGAGCCGGTACGATCCGTTCGACGTTCCTTTGTATCCATGACATGTCTGACTCCCACTCGATCCCCGACGGTTTCCGCGCCGCGCACATCCACGGCGACTTCATTGCCTTCAATGGCCCGCTCTATGCCCGCCTGAAAGACGAAGGCAAGATCACGCTGGGATTTCGCGTCGAGCAGCGCCACTCCAATCCGCTGGGCATCTGCCATGGTGGCATGCTGGCGACTTTCGTCGACATGCTGGTGCCGTGCACGGCGATGTACGAGCCGGGCCGGGAGCGGCGCTTCCTGCCCACCATCAGCCTGCAGATCGACTATCTGGGACCATCGCCGCTGGGCGCCTGGGTGCAGGGCGAGGCGCAGATCCTGCGCACAACGCGCAACATGGTGTTCGGCCAGGGCCTGGTTCAGGCCGATGGTGCGCCGGCATTGCGATTCAGCGGCATCTTCAAGTTGGGGCAGGCCTGGGGCGAGGCAAGCGACACCGATCCGTTGCGGTTGCGGTAGACCCACTTGCCGGCAACGACGCGTGGTCGCGAGATTCTCGGTATTTACCCGAATATCGAATTTTTAGATAGTTCGCTGCCATTCGTTTGAACTTCCCTGTTTGTGGAGCGCGGCCTAAAGTGCCACTCACGCGCCGTGCCTATCGGTACGGTCATGTCACGCATCAAGCAGGGGGTTTCGCATGTTCAGCGCAAAACTATCGATGGCGGGTCTGGTCTCGGCGGCTTTCCTGATCGGCACGCCCGCGTTTGGGCAACCCAAGGCGCTGCAGAAGATCGGCAAGGCAGAAGGCCAGGTCGACATCGTCGCCTGGGCGGGTTACATCGAACGCGGCGCCACTGACAAGAACTTCGACTGGGTGACCGAGTTCGAGAAGAAATCGGGCTGCAAGGTCAATGTCAAGACCGCGGGAACCTCGGATGAGATGGTGGCGTTGATGAACGAGGGTGGCTTTGACCTCGTCACTGCTTCGGGCGATGCCAGCACCCGGCTGATCCGCGGCAAGAAGGTGCAGCCGATCAACGTGGCCTTGCTCCCAAGCTACAAGAACGTCGACCCACGGCTGCAGAAGGCGCCCTGGCATTTCGAGGGTAACGTCCATTACGGTGTGCCCTACCAGTGGGGCTGGAACGTGCTGATGTACAACACCGGTGTCTTCAAGGACAAGCCGCCCACCAGCTGGTCGGTGGTGTTCGAAGAGACCACCTTGCCCGACGGCAAGAGCAACAAGGGCCGGGTGCAGGCTTTTGACGGGCCGATCTATATCGCCGATGCGGCCTTGTACCTGATGAAGAAGAATCCCGGCCTGGGCATCAAGGATCCGTACGAGCTCAACGAAGCGCAGTACAAGGCGGCGCTCGAACTGTTGCGTGGCCAGCGCAAGCTCGTCGGCAAGTACTGGCACGACGCATTTGTGCAGATCGACGATTTCACCAACGAAGGTGTGGTGGCGTCTTCCAGCTGGCAGTTCCAGGCCAATATCCTGGGCTTGAAGAAGCGCCCGATCGCCACCGTGGTACCGGTTGAAGGCGCCACGGGCTGGGCCGATTCAACCATGATGCATGTCGAGGCCAAGAATCCCAACTGCGCCTATATGTGGATGGAGCACTCGCTCAATCCCAAGCTGCAGGGCGACTTGTCGGCCTGGTTCGGCTCGGTGCCGGCAGTACCCGCCGCCTGCAAGGGCAACAAGCTGCTGGGTGATGAAGGCTGCGCACGCCAGGGCTACAACGCCTTCGACAAGATCTCCTTCTGGCGCACCCCGACCAGCCAGTGCAAGAGCCAGAACAACCAGTGCGTTCCCTACCACAAGTGGGTGTCTGACTACATCGCGGTGCTGGGCGGCAGATGACGGCGGCGGTCAGGCTTGACCGCGTCAGTTGCGTCTTTGGCTCCGCCGGTCGCGAGGTGCGTGCGGTCGATGGCGTCGACCTCAGTATCGAGGCCGGCGAGTTTTTCACGTTGTTGGGCCCGTCGGGCTCAGGCAAGACCACCTGTTTGCGTCTGATCGGTGGCTTTCAGCTGCCCAGCGACGGGCGAATCTGGATAGGCGGCGAGGACATGTCGCGTGTGCCCCCCTATGCGCGTCCGGTCAACACCGTGTTCCAGGACTATGCGCTGTTTCCGCACATGAATATCCGCGACAACGTCGCCTACGGGCTGATGGTACGCAAGGTGGGCCGGGCGCAGAGGCACCGCAAGGCCGACGAACTGCTGGATCTGGTGGAGCTCTCCGGCGTTGCGGACCGCCGGCCCGGCCAGCTCTCAGGCGGCCAGCGCCAGAGGGTCGCTCTGGCCCGGGCGCTGATCAATCAGCCCCAGGTGCTGCTGCTCGATGAACCGCTGGGCGCGCTCGATCTCAAGCTGCGCGAGCAGATGCAGGCCGAGCTCAAGGCGCTGCAGCGCAGTCTGGGCATCACCTTTCTTTTCATCACCCATGACCAGCACGAGGCGCTGTCGATGAGCGATCGTATCGGCGTGTTCAACCGAGGCAAATTGGAGCAGGTCGGAACGCCCAAGGCGCTCTACGACGCGCCGGCGACCCGTTTTGTCGCGCAGTTCGTCGGCGCAGCCAATCTGCTCGACGGCGACATCGCGTGGCAACTGACCGGGCGGCGCAGCGCCACTGTGCGGCCCGAGCGCATCCGGCTGGGCGAAAGCGCAGGCGCACGCGCCAGCGGCCTGGTGGGGGAGATCCAGTATTTCGGCGCTTTCACGCGGCTGCGTGTGCAGGTGCAGGGGCTCCAGCTGCAGGTCGACCTGCAGTCGCAGGACAGCGCCTCGGCGCCCGATGCCGGCAGCACGGTGCACCTGCATTGGGACGAGGGAGCGGTGACCGAACTGGCCCCGGAGCCGGCAGCATGAATTCCGCCGTCCTGCCAGTAGCGTCTGCCGCTGGCTGGCAGCGGCGCGTGTCGGACCTGCTGTATACCCGCCGCGGCATCCTGCTGCTGGCCCTGCTGGCGCCGCCCCTGCTGTGGTTCGGCGTGGTTTACCTGGGCTCCCTGTTCGCGCTGCTGGCGCACGCCTTTTTCGGCCTGGACGATTTCACCGGGCAGATCCGCTACGAGTTCACCCTGCGCAATTTCATCGACCTGCTCGAGCCCGCCAATGTCGACGTGGCGGTACGTTCGGTGACGATGGCCACGCTCGTCACCCTGACCTGCACTGTGCTGGCATTTCCACTGGCCTATTACATGGCCCGCTATTGCACCGGTGCCCAGAAAGCATTTTTCTATGTCGCGGTGATGCTGCCGCTGTGGTCCAGTTACCTGGTGCGCCTGTACGCCTGGAAGATGTTGCTGGCCAAGGAGGGGGCGATTTCCTGGCTGGCGCAGGTGCTGCACCTGCAGTGGCTGCTGGAGCTGATCCTGTCCACGCCTGCCATTGGCGGCCCGTCGCTGAGCTTCTCGACCCTGGGCACCTTCATCGTCTTTGTCTATATGTGGCTGCCCTTCATGGTGTTGCCGATCCAGGCCGCACTCGAGCGCATCCCGCCCTCCTACCTGGAGGCATCCAGCGACCTGGGTGGGCGGCCCGGCATGACTTTGCGCCGCATCGTGTTGCCACTGGCCCTGCCCGGCATCGCGGCAGGTTCGATCTTCACCTTCTCGCTGACCCTGGGCGACTACATCATTCCGCAGGTGATCGGTGACAGCACGATGTATATCGGCCAGGTCGTCTACAAACAGCAGGGCGTGGCCGGCAATGTGCCGTTCGCGGCGGCGTTCGCGCTGGTGCCGATCGTGGTCATCGGTGTCTACCTCTGGCTGGCGCGCCGGCTCGGAGCTTTTGATGCGCTTTGAGCCTGGCTCTGCGAGAGGACTGCGGATCGCGGCCTGGAGCGTCGTTGCATTCCTGCACGTGCCGCTGATGCTGATCGTGTTGTACGCCTTCAGCGCCGAGGACAAGAGTTTTGTCTTTCCGCCGCCGGCGCTGACGACCCGCTGGTTCGGGGTGGCCTGGATGCGCGACGATGTGTGGGACGCGATTGCACTGAGTTTGCAGGTGGCGCTGTGGTCGACCGCACTGGCATTGCTGCTGGGCAGCTTGGCCGCTGCGGCGCTGGCGCGCAGCCGGTTTTTCGGCCGTGACGCGATCTCGCTGCTGTTGATCCTGCCGATCGCGCTGCCCGGCGTCGTCACCGGCATCGCGTTGCGCTCTGCCTATGGCAACCTGGGTATCCCGTTTTCGTTCTGGACCATCGTGATCGGCCATGCCACCTTCTGCGTCGTCGTCGTGTTCAACAATGCCGTGGCCCGGTTGCGCCGGCTCAATCCCAACCTGATCGAGGCCTCGATGGACCTGGGCGCCGACGGTTTCCAGACCACGCGCCACATCATCCTGCCGCAACTGGGTTCAGCGCTGCTCGCCGGCGCGCTGCTGGCGTTTGCGCTGAGCTTTGATGAGGTGATCGTCACCACCTTCACAGCCGGCCAGCAGACCACCTTGCCAATCTGGATGCTGCAGGAACTGATCCGTCCGCGCCAGCGCCCTGTGACCAACGTGGTTGCGGTGCTCATCATCGCGCTGACCTTCCTGCCCATCCTGGGCGCCTATTACCTGACCCGATCGGACGAATCGGTGCAACGTTGACCCATGACCCCAAGGAGGATTCCATGACCACCACCCCATTGCCTTGTGAACTGCTCATCGACGGCCAGTTTCAGCGCGGCGAAGGTGAGGCCGAGAAGGTGCTCAATCCGGCCACTGGAGAGCTGCTGATCGCGCTGCCCGAAGCCTCGGCCGACCAGGTGCATCGCGCCGTGCTGGCCGCTCACCGCGCCTTCGGGCATTGGTGCGAGACGACACCGATGGAGCGTTCGCGCATGCTGCTGCGCCTGGCCGATGCGATCGAGTCGCGTGCGAGCGATTTCGCGCGGCTGGAGAGCTTGAACTGCGGTAAGCCCTATGCGCGTGCGCTGGCAGACGAGATACCGGCCATCGTCGACTGTTTCCGTTACTTCGCCGGTGCCGCCCGCTGCGTCAGCGGCACCGTGGCCAACGAATACCTGGCCGGTCACACCAGCATGATCCGGCGTGACCCGGTGGGCGTGGTCGGCTCGATTGCGCCGTGGAACTACCCGATCATGATGGCCGCGTGGAAAATCGCCCCGGCACTGGCCGCCGGCAACACGCTGGTGTTCAAGCCCTCCGAACACACGCCGCTGTCGATTCTGGCCCTGGCGCCGGCGCTGGCCGAGATCCTTCCACGCGGCGTGATCAACATCGTCTGCGGCGGCGGTGAAGGCGTCGGCAGCCACTTGGTCAGCCATCCCAAAGTGCGCATGGTGTCGCTGACCGGCGATATCGTCACCGGGCAGAAAATCCTCCAGGCT
>JBKJRR010000166.1:0-8596 GCA_046594635.1 Burkholderiaceae bacterium | reverse complement strand
TAGCAGCGGAATGGTCAGCGGCACCACCGCGATGCTCGCGCCGTCGGCCGAGCGTCTGCGGGCTGCGTCCATCTCCTCTGCGGTGGAGCGGGCCTCGGCCGGTTGTGCATTGAGCATACTCAGCGCCGATGTGAGCAACAGCAAGCCGCCGCCCACCTGGAAACTGGCCAGCGAGATGCTGAAGAACTCGAGGATCTGCAGCCCCAGCAGCGCGCTCGTGGCGATCACGACAAAGGCGCCGAACGACGCGACCCAGATCGTTCGAATACGCTGCTCGCGCTCGAAGCCCTGCGTGTAGTGGATGAAGAACGGCACGATCGCCAGCGGATTGACGATGGCCAGCAGAGTCACCAAGGGTTTCAAGTCCATGTCAACGCCCACCAGCGACGTCGATGTTCGCGCCGGTGACATAACTGGCGTCGGGCCCGAGCAGCCAGACAATGGTGTTGGCAACCTCATCTGCACTGCCCGCACGCAGCATCGGTACCAGCGGCGCCATCTGTTGCGCCCGGTCGGGTTGTCCGCCCGAGGCGTGGATATCAGTCTCGATGATGCCGGGGCGCACGGCGTTGACCCGCACGCCTTCGGTGGCTACTTCCTTGGCCAGTCCGACAGTGAAGGTGTCGATCGCGCCCTTGGATGCGCTGTAGTCCACGTACTGGCCAGGGCCGCCGAGCCGCGCGGCGACGCTGGACACGTTGACAATGCAGCCGCCCTTGCCGCCGTGGCGCGTGCTCATGCGCCGCAGCGCTTCGCGGCTGCAGATGAACGTGCCCAGCACGTTAATCTCGAACATGCGCCGGATGCGTTGCACACTCATCTCGTCGACCCGGGCTGCGACATCCACCACGCCCGCATTGTTGACCAGCGCCGTGACCGGACCCAGCTGCGCATCGATCGCCTGGTACATCGCCAGCACCTGGGCTTCATCGGCGACATCGGCTTGAATCGCGATGGCCGTGCCACCGGCCGTGACAATCTGCTGCACCACGGCGTTGGCGGCCTCGGCGTCGCGGGTGTAATTGACGGCGACCGTGAATCCCTGCTGTGCAGCGCGCAACGCGGTTGCGGCGCCGATGCCGCGCGAGCCACCTGTGATCAAAACGACGGGGTTCATGACTTGCTCCTGGCGGTTGCTTGCTACGGGTTATTCCATCGCGCACGATACACGAGCCGCAGGCGCGTTGTATGCTGCATTGCGGATTCCGATGCCGACGTACACGTTCGCCATCGCAGGCCTTGCGGCCCGCGACGGCAGCAACAACCCACGGGAGGTTCAGATTGAAGACCGAGATCGACTACTATTTTGCAGCGCAAAGTCCCTGGGCCTATCTGGGCCACGCACGTTTTGTCGCCCTGACCGCGCAGGCGGGTTGTGCGGTGCGCGTGCGGCCGGCAGATTTCGGCAAGGTGTTTGCGGTGTCCGGTGGACTGCCGCTGGGCAAACGTGCGACGCAGCGACAGGCCTACCGCTTGGTCGAATTGCGCCGGTTCGCCGATCATCTGGGTCTGCCCATGCAGGTGCAGCCCCGCTTCTTTCCGGTGGCAGGTGACGATGCGTCGCGCCTGATCATCGCAGTGGACACGGCCGATGGTGCAGCGGCTGCATTGCGCCTGACCGGTGCCGTGCTGGCATCGGTTTGGGCCGAACAGCGTGACATTGCCGACGCGCAGGTGTTGGCAGCCTTGCTGCAGGAAAACGGACTTGCAGCTGAACGCCTGGCACAGTCGCGGGAACCGGCGGCACAAGCGCGTTATGAAGAAAACACCCAGTCGGCCATTGATGGGGGTGTGTTCGGCGCACCGAGTTATTGTGTTGACGGCGAAATTTTCTGGGGCCAGGACCGGCTCGACTTTTTGCAGCGACGGCTCGCGCGGAATTGACATGTGTGTGGCCACCAGACACCCATAGACAAGGGAGGATATCGATGACGCAGATGGTTCAACTCAAGGCGCAGGACGGGGTCGAATGTCCTGCCTACGTCGCGCGACCCATTGCGAAGGCGCAGGGCGCCGTGGTCGTGCTGCAGGAGATATTTGGCGTCAACAGCCATATCCGCAGTGTCTCCGACGGATTCGCCGAGCAGGGATACCTGGCCATCGCCCCGCACGCGTTTCACCGGGTGCAGCCGGGTCTGGAACTGGCTTATGGCGCGCAGGATGTGGCACAAGGCAGATTATTGAAGGCGGCTGCCGAGGCTTTGCCCGCGCCGGGTGTGATGGCCGATATCGCAGCGGCGATTGTGTTCGGTGCCGCTCAGACCGGCGGCAAAGTGGCGGTCGTCGGCTATTGCTGGGGTGGCCTGCTGGTCTGGCGCAGTGCCTGTACCTTGCCCGGCCTGCGTGCGGCGATTGCATACTACGGCGGCGGCATGACTGCAGAGGCCGAGGTGCAACGCCAGAGCCTGTGCCCGGTCATGTGCCATTTCGGCGAGCAGGACCATGCGATTCCGATGGACGGGGTGAAGGCGTTCGCGCAGGCGCAGCCCAAGGTCCAGGTCCATACCTACGCTGCGCAACATGGGTTCAACTGTGATCAGCGCGGTGCCTATGATGCGGTAGCAGCCAAGCTGGCGCGCGAGCGCACGCTGGGGTTTCTGGCGCGGCACCTGGCCTGACAGAAGACACATGACCACGAGAACCATCCTGGGTTTGTTGATGCAACCCCTGCGCGCGGGCCTGATGGCGCTGACCCTGGCCACGGCCGCCGTGTCCATGCCGGGCGTGGCGTCGGCGCAGCCCTATACCGGGCCGCTGTTCGACGCCCACATGCACTACAACGTTGAAGCCTGGAGTGGCAGCGCCGGACCCCATCCGCCAGCCGATGTGCTGGCGCGGTTTGCACGCAACGGCGTCAAGGCCGTGCTGGCCAATTCTCGACCGAACGACGGTTCGCGCACGCTGGCGGCACTGCGCAGTGGCGCGTCGGGTGAGACCTTGCGCCGTGCCGCGGCCGAGCTGACGGTGGTTCCTTTCATCCGGCTTTATCGCAACCGGGCGGACTATGACAACTGGTTCCGCGACGAGAGCATCTACACCATGGTGCAGACCGAAATGGCGCGTGGCACGGCCGGCGGGCCTTACCGCGGCATCGGTGAATTCCACCTTTACGACAGCGCCAACGCCAACGGACCAGTCGCAGCCAAGCTGATGCGCTTTGCCGATCAGAACAAGCTGGCGGTGCTGGCCCATGTGGACGATGTGGCAATTGACCTGCTGATGGCCCACGCGTCCGAGGGTGGGCGAAATCTGCGCCTGATCTGGGCCCATACCGGCATCGGCGGCGTGCCGCCCGAGCGGGTCGATGCTTTGATGCAACGTTATCCGCTGTTGATGGGTGAGTTGTCCTACCGCCCGGGACTAACCTGTGAGCAGGGCCAGCTGTGTGCCGAATGGCGTGTGTTGATGCTGAAGTACCCGCAACGTTTCCTGATCGGCTCCGACACCTGGGTCAACCAGCGATGGGGCAGCTACGACGAACTGATGCAAGGCTACCGGACCTGGCTGGGCGGCTTGCCACCAGACGTGGCGCGCGGCATTGCGTGGGGCAACGCAGCGGCGCTTTTCGGTTTGCCCTGAGGAACCCATCCATGCGTCAGCTGCACTATTTTCCGGGGAACGCCAGTATGGCGGCCCACATCGCACTCGAAGAGATCGGCCTGCCATTCGAGCGCGTGCTGGTGGATCGCGAAGGTGGTGCGCACAAGTCACCGCAGTACCTTGCGCTCAATCCGAACGGCCTGATTCCGGTGTTTGTCGACGGCGACCTGGTGTTGTACGAGTCGGCGGCGATCTGCCTGCATCTGGCCGACACGGCGCCATCGGCCGCTCTGATGCCGGCGCTTGGCACGGCGCAGCGTGCGCATGCTTACAAGTGGCTGATCTGGCAGACCAATACGCTGCAAAGCGCCTTGCTCGCATATTTTTATCCCGAGCGCTGGATGAACCAGGGCAACGTCGAAGGCGCAGCCGAACTCAAGGCCCATGCACAGGAGCGTGTCGGTGTACTGCTCGATCAACTCGACGCGGAACTGGCCCGCCACGGCGGGCCTTGGTTGATGGGAAGCGATTATTCCGTCAACGATGCCTATTGCCTGATGTTGTGCCGCTGGACGCGCAATTTCTCTGCCGCGCCGGCGCGTGAACGACCCCATCTGGGCCCGCATATGCAGCGGGTGCTGGAGCGGCCTGCGGTGCAGCGGGTGTTCGCCAGCGAGCAGTTGTCGCCGACCGACATCTGATACGGCGCTGCGCGTGCAGGTAGGGCGTTCAGCGAGCGGTGCGCGCCAGATAGCGTTTGCGCCAGAACACGATCACCAGGCCGGCGGCCACCAGCGACATGATGCCGACGGCCCACCAGATACCGGACTGACGGTGCACCAGCGGCAGAAAATCGAAGTTCATGCCGAAGAAGCCGGTGATCAGATTCAGTGGTAGAAATATCGCGGTGAGAACGGTGAGGGTGCGCATGATCTCGTTGGCGCGATGACCCTGGGCGCTGAAGTGCATCTGCACCGTGGTCTCGGCGTTCTGCTCGAGGCGGCGCACATGGCGTACCACCCGCTCAATGTGTTCGAGCACGTCGCGGCTGCGCACCTTGAGCAGTTCCAGATCACGCTGGGCGCCGTTGTCGCTGGTCGGCTGCCAGGTGTCCAGTGCAGCAGTCCAGTCCTGGATCGCGGTGCGCTGGTCCTCGGCGACATCGTCCAGCGCATGCAAGGCCAGGCGCGCGTCGAGCAGCGCACCCCAGTTGGTGAAGCGTGCATTGGGCGCCAGCAGCTCCGCCTGCCAGTGGTCGAGCTGGCGCGTCAGCTCGCGTCGCAAATCAAGATAGCGGTCGACGATCTGGCTCACGATGCGCAGCATCAGGTCGGCGGCGCTCGTGGGAAGGCGTGAGCCGTTGTCACGCAGGGTTTCCATTGAGTTCGCCAGCAATCGCGCGGCATACGCATCGCGTACCGCGCAATCGTCCGGATGCACGCTGAGCAGCAAGTTGTCGAAGACGGCAAATCCGACCGGGCCGGTGTCGATGCGACGCAGGATCGGCGGGCCCGAGCGCCGCGCCGGTTTTGAAGCGTCGTCGGTTGCCTTTGCCCCGTCAGTGGCCGTTGCCAGGCGCCGGAATACCAGCAGGTCGTATTGAGCGGTGTAGTCGTAGCGCGAGGGCAACTGCGCATTGAGCAGATCGCTGACATGCAGCTCTACCAGCTGGACCCCGCACAAGGCCAGCAATCGAGCCTGTATTGACGGGTGTTGGACTTCGAATTCGGTGCGACCGCAGGAGACCCAGAGAGTGCCCTTGTCATCCAACTGCGAGGGCCACTGATCGGACTCCTCGATACCGGTCGGACCCATCTGAAATACACGCATGCGGTTTCCCTGAATTGCGACCGGCGTGTCAGCAAGCGGACACGCGGATTGCCAATTTTGCCCTGCTTGAACGCGCGGCCTGGACGATTGATTACATTTCGACCCCGTAACGCACGGTAATATTCTGGCGGACGGTGTTGTCCGACAAAGGAAGTGATCATGAATCTTAGACGTTTTGCCGGCCCCATTTTGATGGTTCTTGCTGGCTTCATGCCAGTGGCAGGTGCCATGGCGCAGACCAGTGCGCCGGTGATCCGCAGTCTGTCGGCGGAGCAGGTACCACAACTGACTCCTGGCACTGAGCTGGTTTTTCGAGCCGCCGGTACCGCGGGCGGTCAGCTGGTACTCGATATCGATGGCTTGACGAATCAGATCGGCCTGTCCGAGACCAGCCAGGGCAACTACGCCGGTGCCTACACGATCAGCATTCGCGACAAGATTCCGTTTGACGCCAAGGTCAAGGCCACCTTGAGGGTCGGATCACAGCAGGTGTCCGCGCTGCTCGGCCAGAATCTGCTGACCGATGCGGAACATGCCAGGCTGTTGGCGGCAGCGGCACCTCCGACGCCGCAGATCAGCCGCATCGAGACGCGCAATACCGGTGGGTTTACCGGCGGTCATGAGCTCAGTTTCATCGTCAATGCCACGCCCGGTGGCAACATGGCAGTGACGCTCGATGGCGGTGTCTCCAGCTTTGCGCTGGCGGAGGAAAGCAGCGGCCGCTACACCGGGCGCTACACCGTCAAGTCGCGTGACCAGTTTTCCGCCACGACCCCTGCGGTGGTGACGCTTGTTCTGGCTGACAAGACCGTGCGGGTGGCAAAAAATCTGGCGCCAGGTGCTGCGGCACCGACCGCCCTCGCTGCGCCAGCCTGTGACGGTTGTGGCGTGGTCGCGTCGGTCAAAAAAGTCAAGGTCAAGGGCAAGCCGAACTATGTCGGTGCCATTGCCGGAGGTGTCGCCGGAGCGGCACTGGGCAACCAGGTCGGCAAGGGCAGTGGCAACACCGCCGCCACAATATTGGGCGCGGTCGGTGGCGCGGTCGCAGGACGCGAGATCGAGAAGAATGTGAAGTCCGGTAACCGTTACGATGTCGTCGTGCGGCTCGACAATGGCACCAGCCGCACGATGAGTTACGACAACGACCCAGGCGTCGCGGTGGGCGCCAAGGTGCAGTTTGTCGGAGACGTACTCCAGACTCGGCAGTGAGCAGTGTTCGGCCGGCCGGATGCCGACCGTATCGGGCTCAGAAGCGCGCGCTGAGATTGATATGCAGCTTGTTGTCGCCGGCGCGGGGCATCGCCGGATTGCCGGGCCCGGCCAGCACGCTGCCGGTCACAATGCGACCCCACTCGGCCGTCAGGCCGAAGGCACCGTGGTTGTAGCGCAACCCCAAGCCAACACTGGCCAGGCGATCGCTGGCCGGTTTGTTGGTGGCGTTCGGGTTGTGGTTGCGCAGCCAGCCTGCATCCACGAAGCCCAACAGGCGCAGGCCGGGTTGCAACTCGGGCGTGCTCACCTCCACGGAAGCGAACAGACCGCGATCGCCTGAAACAGGGCGCTCGGAGGTTCCGCGCACGCTTGACGCACCGCCCAGACCGAGCTGTTCGCCGGCAATGAGCGCATGCGGGCTGAACTGGAACTGCCCCCGTGCCGACCACAACCAGCCACCGCCCAGCGTGCCCAGGTAGTTGCCGTTACCGCGCAATGTGGTGAACCGGGCGCTGTCGATGCGTGGGTCTTCACTGCGGTAGGCTGCCAGGTTGTCGCCGCTGCCGCCCGACAGGTTGTGCGACAAGTCGACGTTATAGGACCAGATCGCGGTGTCGCTCTCGACCCGGACGGCATAACCCAGCGTGAGCGGGCGGCTGCGCCGGATCTGCTGTCCGGGGACCGGCACGCCTGAAATCTCGGTGATGTCGTAGCGCTTGTCGTCCAGGGCCAGATTCAGGTAACTTCGGTAACCGCCCTCTGGTGGCAGATAGTGGCTGTAGTTCAGACCCATGGTCTGACCGGCCCCGGTGCTGGTGAAGGCGCCGTAATTGCCGACCACGGTGGAGCGGGTGTAACTTGCGCCCACGACGCCGCCGGCGCGGTAGAGCGGAATACGGTAGTTCAGGCCGAGCTGGCGAACATCGTCAAAACGCTCGATCGACGTGGTGTAGGCGCCGACAAACTGGTGGTCGAGATCGAACAGGTTGGAGTGCCCGCCAGCCAGTGTCAGACGGTCGCGCCCGGTTTCGCGTGCGCCGGTGTTGGCCAGGCTGACGGCAAAGTTCCAGGGCTGTGACTCCTTGACGACGATGCGCGCGTCGATCTGGTCGGCGACCTCTGACTCCTTGAGTGCAACCTGGATCTTTTTGCCCTGGCTTTCGTTTGCGATCGCGGTTTGTACCGCCAGGGTCTTGAAGTTCGGCGCCTGGCCCTCGGCCAGTTCCGGCAAGCTGGCACGGATGTTGGCCTCGTCGTAACGCTGCAACCCCTCAACCGTCACCTTGCCAATGGTGAACTTGACGATATCCAACCGCACATTGGCGCCGACGGATTGTGGTGGCAACACCACGCGGTGCAGGCCGTAGCCGCGCTCCTTGAGGGCGGCTTCCAGTGCACTGGTGGCCTTTTGCAGCGTCTCGATGGTGGCGTCACTGCGAAGGAATGGCGCCAGCACGCGCACCGTCTCGCCTTCGGGCAAGGGGTTGTCGCCGAGCACGTCAAAGCCGCGGATGGAGAACACCGGTTTCGTGGGTGCAGTCATGGTGGACTGGGCCTCGCTGCTGGCGTGACCCAGTGTCAAGGCCAGCGCCACCAGGCACAGACGCGAAACGCCAGGTATCGTTGCCAGACGCGGCAGGCGTTGGCCAATGATCGCAGGACAGACCGGAGCGGATGGCGGCAGAGGCATGGCGTGGCGCACAGAGGCGGCGGTTCGTTTCAGCGGCATACGTTGGCCACCCGGTTGGTGGTCTCACTCAGGATGCTTTGCAGCAGGGGATTGGCGCTGTCGGGTTTGGGTGTTCGGTCAAATTCGAGAAACAGCGGCATCAGCAGGGGCCGAATCGTGGCGCCGGTGAGCGCGGCAAAGCCCGTCTCGCCCTTGCCCAGTTGCAGCGTTTCGCTGGCGGTGGTGATTTCGATATGGCCGTCGCGCACGAAGACATACAGACCCTGTTCGTCCGATGGCATGGCCGTGGTGGCGAACAGTTGCGCCGTGTCGACCGGTACGGTG
>JBKJRR010000133.1:0-56997 GCA_046594635.1 Burkholderiaceae bacterium | reverse complement strand
TGATCATCTCGCGTTAGATGAACCCGACGCCAACGCTGACCTCGCCCACCTGAACCCCGGTTCAGGATGCGGGTCCGGTGGCAACTGCAGGCACTTTAATTTCCGTGGACTTCTCCCCGACACTTATTTTCGAGCTGACCGCCTTGGGGCTGTGCACCGGCTTCCTGGCCGGCTTGCTCGGACTCGGCGGTGGCATGATGATGGTGCCGTTCCTGACGTTCATCCTGAGCGCCCGCGCCTATCCGCAGGAACATGTCATCAAGATGGCGGTGGCGACCTCCTTGGCCACCATCTGCTTCACATCGCTGGCGTCGGTACGTGCCCACCATCGACGCGGTGCGGTGCGCTGGGAGATTGTGCGCAACCTGGTACCCGGAATCCTGCTAGGGGCGTTTCTGGGTTCGCAGATGGCTGCGGCCATGCCAGCTACCTGGCTGGGTTACCTGTTCGCGGCATTCGTCACTTTCTCGGCCACGCAACTGCTGCTCAATCGAAAGCCCCATGCGGCGCGCACCTTGCCTGGCGCCGCCGGCTTGTTTGGCGTAGGCAATCTGATCGGCGTGATGTCGGCACTGGTGGGCGCAGGCGGCGCGTTCATTTCCGTGCCATTCATGACCTGGTGCAATGTCAGGATCCACGCCGCGGTCGCAACATCCGCCGCACTGGGTTTTCCAATCGCTCTGGCCGGCACATTGGGCTACCTGTACGCCGGCTGGAGCCTGCCTGCGATGCCGGCCGGTGCGTTGGGCTATCTGTACTGGCCCGGTTTCCTGGTGTTGTCGGCGGCCAGCATGACCACCGCGCCGCTGGGTGCACGGGTCGCGCACAGCATGGACGTGGCACCGCTCAAACGGGTGTTCGCTGTCGTGTTGTATGCGCTGGCCGGATATTTCCTGCTGCGTTGACCTGGCCGACACCATGGCGCTGCAAACGAGCAACTCCCGCTGAGACCCGACAGGGCCGGCTTCGAGCCCGGTGACACCTGTCTCAGTCGTTGGGCTGCAATGCCATCCACTGCGCAAAGGCATCGGCGGGCACGGCCGGCGAGCACAGGAAACCCTGGTACGACGCGCAACCGAGCTCACGCAGGCAATCCATCTGGGCTTGGGTCTCCACCCCCTCGGCAACCACCGCCAACTTGAGTGCCTGGGCCATTGCGATGGTCGCGCTGACGATGGCGCGATCGCTTTCGTCCTGCGGCAATCCGGTAATGAACGATCGATCGATCTTGAGCTTGCCAATGGGAAAACGTTTCAGATAGGACAGGCTGGAATAACCGGTGCCGAAGTCGTCGATGGACAGGCCCACGCCAATCGCCGCCAGCGCATGCAGGCGCTCCAGTGCTTCGTCTGCGTCGCGTACGAGGATGGATTCGGTGAGCTCGAGTTCGAGCAACTCCGGCGGCAATTGCGCGCTACGCAAGGCCTCGTCGACCATCGCCACGAAATCAGCCTGCTGAAACTGCAGCGGCGACACATTGATGGACACCACAACCGGCGTGCCGGCACGCTGCCACAGGACGGCTTGCCGCACCGCCTGCTCAAGCACCCAGTTGCCGATCGTGGTGATGAACCCGGTTTCTTCTGCCAACTGTATGAAAACCGTTGGCGCCACGTCGCCAAATTCGGCGTCGCTCCACCGGGTCAATGCCTCGGCACCCACCAGAGCGCCGCTTGCGATGTCGATCTGTGGCTGGTAGTGGACGCGGAAAAGTCCCTGCTGCATGCCCTGGCGCATGGCATGGTCCATCTTGATGCGCGACAGTACATCGACATTCATCTGGGGTTGGTAGAAGCGGAAACTTCCCCTGCCCCGCTCCTTGACCCGGTACATGGCCGTGTCCGCGTACTGGATCAGTTCGTCGAGTGTCTTGCCGTCGTCCGGATACAAGGCAACACCAATACTGCAGCCCACTGAAAAATTCATGCCGTCGAGCACAAATGGTTGGGCCATCGCATGCAACACCCGCTGCGCGCAGGCCTCGGCGCCCGGCGCATCGGCCTCCTGCAAGAACAACACGAATTCGTCGCCACCCAGGCGACACAGGGTGTCCACATCACGCAGGCAGGCGCTTATGCGGGCGGCGACCTCGACCAGCACCCGATCGCCGAACGAATGACCCATGGAGTCGTTGATATTCTTGAAGCGATCCAGGTCCAGGAAAAAAACCGCGAACTGGCCGCCGTTGCGCTCAACCATGCGCAGTGCAAAGTCGACCCGCTGGCTGAGCAGCAGCCGATTGGGCAGGCCGGTCAGGACATCACGGTAGGCCAGGGTTTCAATGCGTTGCTGGGCCGCATATTTTTCGCTCAGGTCCTTGAAGAAGCAGATGCTATGCACCGGCTCACTGTATTCGTCGCGCAGCAATATCCAGGACACCTGCACCGCGTGGGGTTCGCGGGAGGCGTTCCTTCGCCAGACCTCGCCCTCCCAGAAACCGTCGGTCTGCAGGTGCTGCTGGACCCGCTTGAAGAAACTCTGGTCGTGCGGGTCGTAGAAAAAACCGGCCGCAGCCTGGCCCAGCAACTCAGACTGGACATGCCCGGTCTGGCGTTCACAGGCCGGATTGACCGCGAGTACGACGAAGTCGGCTCCGGTAATGAAAATCGCGTCCAGGCTGGACGCGAACACCTTTGCCGCCAGGCGCAATCGCGACTGGGTGTCCACGTCCTGGGTGATATCGCGGAAGGCATAGACCCGGCCACTGGGCAGCCCACGGCTGTACTGCGGCCTGGAGCGTCGCTCGACAATGCGCCCGGCCCGCAGCGCGAAGGTGTCGTGTGCCTCCAGCAAGGGCGCGGCTGCAATTTCAAGCAACCTTTGCTCGTAGGCCGGTTCGTCGACCACGGCATCGGCCATGTGCTTGAACAAGGCCGCATCGTTGCGTCGAACCATCAAGGCCTCGGGCAGATCCCACAGTTCGGCAAAGCGTCGGTTGTAGTTGTGCACCCGGCCATCCAGACCATGGGACAGGATGCCGTCGGCGGTGGACTCCAGGGTGGCGCGTAGTTCGGCCACCAGGCGCTCGAGTTCGATCTCGGTCCGCCGCTGTTGTCGCAGGTCACGCAAACTGACTATGAAAAGTGGCGTGGCAGCGTCCAGCCAGATGCGGCAGACTTTGCGCTCCACCGGTATCGCA
Source organism: Burkholderiaceae bacterium (assembly GCA_046594635.1). Lineage (GTDB taxonomy): Bacteria > Pseudomonadota > Gammaproteobacteria > Burkholderiales > Burkholderiaceae_C > CAISIP01. Next base: position 53,858 of record JBKJRR010000133.1, on the reverse strand, counting down.
ATGCCATCCGCACTGCGAATCAGGGTTTCCGAGTGGATCTGATCCGTCAGGCCGGCCGCGACGTCCTCCCAGAAATACTGGTCCTGCGGTGTCGCTGTCAGTTCCACCACGGGGCGTCCCAGCATGTCGTCGCGCGCCAGACCCGACAGGGCCAGCGCCGACTGGTTCATTGCGACGATGTGCAGATTGACCGGCTCCACCAGCCAGACGGCTTCGATCAACGCATCGATCAATCCATGACTGGCGGCCAGGCTCACGGCGCCGCCTCAGTGCGCGCAGCATCGGTGGCACACTCAAAGAAGTAGCAGATTCGCAGCCGAGGCGACAGATAGTCGATCGCTGCACGCGGCAGCAGGTCCGGTCGAATGCTGCGCCGGATCCCCGCCGCCTGCGCCTGCTCCAGATTCAGGACCACGGCCTCGTCCTTGGGCACGGAGGGCTCATGCACCAACACCTTGGGTTTGAGCGGACGGGTTGAATTTACCGAAACCACCAGCGCAAAGCGCTCATCCGACAATTGCACAACGGATCCTGGCGGGTAAACCCCCATCATGCGGATGAAGGCTGCCAGCACAGCGATATCGAATCGGTCCTTCATCTGGGCAAAAATCAAGGAAAGGGCTTCATGTGGCGTGACCGCAGCCGAGGGTCGCGACGGATTGCACATGTTTTCATAGCGATTGACCAGCGCCAGTACCTTGCCGCACAGACTCATGTCGGCGCCGGCCAGTTGGCGCGGAAAACCGCTGCCGTCCATTGTCTCGTGGTGCTCGCCTATCGTGCGCTGCACCTCAGGCGACAAACCCAGCTGCATTGCAACCGCGACACTGTGGGCCACGTGACTCTGGTAGAGGCGGTACTCCGGTGGCGTGAAATTCAGATCGGCCAGGCGCAAGCGATCGGGCAGACGGGTCTTGCCGACATCGTGCAGGAAGGCCGCGATGCCCAGATGCTGAAGATCCCTTGCCGGCATGCCCAGCGCCTTGCCCAGCAGCAAAGACAACACCGTCACGTTGACCGGGTGCATCCAGGCGCGGTCGCCCGTGGTCTCTGACAGCAGACGGATGGACGACTCGCTCTGATCCAGCATGTCCCCGACCAGAGAGTCCACGAGATGCCCGCAAAGGGACGCTGCCTCCTTGGGCTCCTGCGCGATGCGCTCGACCACTTTTCGGTATTGCCGGATGGCGTCGTCGAACCGCTTGTCACACTGCGCCAGGCTGTCGTTCTGGGCCCGTATCAGTTCGGCATGTTCACGCCGCTGACGCTGCACATCGTTCGCCTGAGGCCCACGGTCGGCCCTATCCTGTTGTACCAGCACGCCCGCGCCCAGCCCATGGGACGCATCCAGCGATGGCGGCTCTGGTGGCGTCACGTCCATGACGGGCGGTGGATCACTGCGCGCAGGCACATAACGGATCCGGTCCAGTCCCAGTCCCCGCAAAGTTTCGATCTGCCTTTGCGAACTGATCTTGAAACTGCCCTTGGGAAACGGATGCGACATCCAACCGAGTTGCAACTCGACGAAAAGACCGATTCTCAGCCGGTCCGGTGAGATGAAGTCGTAGCCATGGACTGTCATTTTCAGGCCGCGGCAACGCGGATCGAGGCTACGGATTGGCATCCAATGAAGGTCATGGCGCTGAAGCTTACTACCTGCCCGCTAAATCTTGCATCGGCGCCCGAAAATCTTGACAGTTGTGCCCATTTGTTGTGCTGTTCACGCTACAACTGCAAACTATGATGCAGCGATCGGCGCGCGCAGGCGCAACGGCGCTTGGGCAATGCCATGATCGATCACCACCGCAAGCCCGCACCGAGCGGATCCAGAATCCACCCCATGATCGAATTTTTCTTCGACTGTTCCAGCCCCTGGACCTATCTCGCCTTCCACAATATCCAGCCGATGGCACGCGAGATCGGTGTGCCAATCCAATGGCGGCCGATCATGGTGGGGGGCGTGTTCAACGCGATCAATCCCAGCGTTTACGCCGCCCGCGACAACCCCGTCCCGGCAAAGCAAGCCTATATGCGCAAGGACCTGGCCGACTGGTCGCATCAATCCGGCCTGACCATCCGGATGCCGCCCACGGTTTTTCCGGTCAACAGCGTCAAGGTGATGCGTGGCTGCCTATGGCTGCTGGATCGACCCCAGTTGATGCCGTTCACCACGGCCGCGTTCGAAGCCTACTGGTCGCACGACCGCGACATCTCCGACGACACAGTAGTGCACGAAATCTGTACCCTGTGCGACATCGATCCTGATGCCTTGCTCGCCGGCATCCAGGAGCCAGCGATCAAGGCCCAGCTCAAGGCCAACACCGACGAACTGGTGCGCCGGGGCGGCTTCGGGTCACCCACGATGTTTGTCGGCGATGACATGTATTTCGGCAACGACCGGCTGGCACTGCTTTGTACCGCGGCGGTCAAACAAAAAGTCCGGCCATAACGCGCGTGGCGGGCGCAATCTGCGCCGCCATCGGATGGAGCCCACCGTCCTGCCAGCACGACCAGCCGTACAGGGCCGCGAATACCGCGCCGGTGGCCGGACCACCCGCCGGGCCGACCCGCTCGGCCCCTCGGCGCGCCGCATCGATGAACCACGCCGGCAGGCTCAGGTGATACGGGTTGCGTGCAACCTCGCCGGTGTGAAGGCTCAAGGCGGCAACCAGGGTGGCGACCTGCTGGCGATCGAGCGCCACCATCAGGGCAGGTTCCATCTGGGTGTTCCAGTATTCGCTGAACAGCAGGTGCAGCCGCCAGTGCGGCGCCGCCCCGCGCACGGCGGCCATCACCAAATCATGGGTGCCGATATGCGCCGCATGCCCGTCAAGCGCATGCGGACATACCACCACGCGCGGCCGGTACTGCTGGATCAGCGCCGACAGCCGGGCCACATCCACCTCAAACTGCGGGGCATCGACGGTGGCGCTCAACGGCCGAACTTTTTCGAACGCGATGCCTGGTGTACCGGTTGCACTGCGCAGCTCAAAGCCAAGATGTGCGCAACACTTTGTCAGCTCAAGCCACCGCGCCGCGCGGCGACCGACATCGCTGCCCAGGGTGACTGCGACATTGATCACGCGCCAACCGTCTTCGCTGCGCAAGCGCCACGGCAATGCACCGGCGATGACTTCATCGTCCGGATGGGGTGAAAAAACCAGGCAAACCGGCGCATCGTCGGACACCTGCGGCAGGATCTGCGGCGCCGGAATCGCGTCGGTCAAAGCGGCAGCCTGGCGCAGCAGTTCCTCAAAGCCGCCTACATAGTCAAGATACGGATCACGCATGGGCTTCCTTTACGCACCTGCCAATGGAACAAGAAACCAAAAAACAACAAACCCCGCCGAGGCGGGGTTTGTTGTTTCGCAACATGGCGACCAGCGCTGCGGCCGATCAACCCATGTGCAGGCCGCCGTTGACCGAGAAATCGGCACCCGTGGAATAGCCACCTTCCTCCGACGCCAGCCAGGCGATGATGGATGCGATCTCGCTGGGCTCACCCAGACGCTTGACCGGAATCGTCGCAACAATCTTGGCCAGCACATCTTCCCGGATGGACTTGACCATGTCGGTGCCGATGTAACCCGGGCTGACCGTGTTCACCGTCACGCCCTTGGTTGCCATTTCCTGCGCAAGCGCCATCGTGAAACCATGCATGCCGGCCTTGGCCGCCGAGTAGTTGGTCTGCCCTGCCTGGCCCTTTTCACCATTCACCGAGCTGATATTGACGATACGGCCCCAGCCCTTTTCAACCATGTCCGGTACCACCTGCTTGGTGACATTGAACATGGAGTTGAGGTTGGTTCCGATCACCGCGTCCCAGTCCTCACGCGTCATCTTCAGGAACATGCGGTCCTTCGTGATGCCGGCATTGTTCACCAGCACGTCAATGGTGCCATGTTCGGCCTTGGTCTTGGTAAACGCGGCCACCGTGGAATCCCAGTCGCCGACGTTGCCCACCGATGCGTGGAACGTAAAGCCCAGGGCCGCCTGCTCGGCGATCCACTTTGCGTGGTCGCGGGTCGGACCGCAACCGGCGATGACCTTGAAACCTTCTTTGTGCAGACGCTGGCAAATGGCGGTTCCGATACCACCCATGCCGCCCGTCACATATGCAATTTTCTGACTCATGTTGTTCTCCTCTTGTTGAAATCCTGATCCATCTTACGTGACGATCATCGTGCAATCGTCAACGCAACCCCCATGCCACCACCAATACACAGTGAGGCGATTCCCTTCTTGGCGTCACGCCGCTGCATTTCGTGCAGCAAGGTCACCAGAATGCGGCAACCGGAGGCACCAATCGGATGTCCGATCGCGATTGCGCCACCGTTGACATTGACCTTGCTGGTGTCCCAGCCCATTTCCTGGTTCACCGCACAGGCCTGCGCGGCAAATGCCTCGTTGATCTCGAGCAGATCGAGGTCCTGGGGCTTCCAGCCTGCACGCGCCAAAGCCTTGGTCGACGCCGGTACCGGGCCCATCCCCATCAACGCCGGATCCAGGCCGCTGGTGGCGTAGCTGGCGATTCGGCCCAAGGGCGTCAGACCCAGCGAAGCGGCCTTCTTGGCCGTCATGACCATCACAGCGGCTGCGCCGTCGTTGAGACCGGACGCATTGCCAGCGGTGACCCCACCCGCCTTGTCGAACGCAGGACGCAGGCCCGCCAGCGCGTCGGCATTGGTTTTCTTGTTGATGAACTCGTCACTGGAAAATATCACCGGGTCGCCCTTGCGCTGCGCAATGCTGACCGACACAATCTCATCCTTGAAGCGCCCAGCTTCCTGGGCGGCAGCGGCCTTTTGCTGGCTGGCCAGCGCCAGCGCATCCTGGGCTTCGCGGCTGATGCCGTACTTGCGCGCAACGTTTTCCGCCGTGATACCCATGTGGTACTGGTTGTACACATCCCACAATCCATCGACGATCATGGTGTCGACCATCTTCCAGTCGCCCATGCGTTGTCCATCGCGGGAATTGGGCAGAACATGCGGCGACGCACTCATGTTTTCCTGGCCACCGGCGATGATGATTTCGCTATCGCCACAGGCCACGGCCTGCGCGGCGAGCATCACGGCCTTGAGACCGGAGCCACAAACCGCATTGATGGTCAGACCCGGCGTTCCCTGGTGCAGCCCGCTCTTGATGACAGCCTGGCGGGCAGGGTTCTGGCCCGAGCCGGCGGTCAGCACCTGGCCCATGATGACCTCACCAATCTGGTCAGCCTGCAGACCGCTGCGCTTGAGCACTTCGGCGATCACGAGCGCGCCCAGTTCGGTCGCCGGCACTTTGGCCAGCGAACCGCCGAACTTGCCCACGGCGGTGCGGGCGGCTGCAACGATGACGATATCTTCCATGAGGTTCTCCTGTTTTGGTTTCTGATTCGGTATCAGGCCTTGGCCTTGACATATCGACCGGGCGCAGCCTCGATCACCTTGTATTTTCCACGGCCGAAGGACTTCGGCGCCGGGATCGGCTTGCCGGCCTGGTTCTTGAGCCAGGCGGCCCAATCCGTCCACCAGCTGCCCGGGTGCTCATTGGCACCCGAGATCCAGTCTTCAACGTTGACCGGAAACTTGTCTGCAGCGCCCGTCCAGTAACTGCGCTTGTTCTTGACCGGTGCATTGATGACGCCGGCGATATGTCCGGACGCACCCATGACAAAACGCGTCTTTCCCGGTAGGTGCTGCGTTGACGCATAGGCACCACCAATCGGCACGATGTGATCCTCGCGCGAGCCGTACACATAAACCGGGAGATCAAGCTTGCGCAGGTCGATCTTGACGCCACAAACCGAAGCCTTGCCGGGCTTGACCAGCCGGTTCTCAAGATAGGTGTTGCGCAGGTACCAGGCGTAAAACGGCCCGGGCAGGTTGGTCGAATCGCTGTTCCAGTAAAGCAGGTCGAATGGCGGTGGCGTCTCGCCCTTGAGGTAATTGCCGACGACATAGTTCCAGACCAGGTCCGTCGGGCGCAGGAACGAGAAGGTCGAGGCCAGGTCCTGACCTTTCATCAGGCCACCCTTGCCCATTTCCATCTCACGGTACTTGACGAACGACTCGTCGATGAACACGTCGAGCACGCCGGTATCGGTGAAATCAAGCAATGTGGTCAGCAAGGTCGCGCTGGCCACGGGCTTTTCGCCCCGCTGTGCCAGCACGGCAATGGCGGTCGTGAGAATGGTGCCACCGACACAGAAGCCCAACGCATTGATGGTCTTGGCGCCTGAAATGTCCTGCACCACGTCGATCGCACGTATTGCGGCGTCCTCGATGTAATCGTCCCATGTCTTGTGCGCCAAGGATGCGTCGGGATTGCGCCAGCTGACGACGAAGGTGCGATGACCTTGCTCGACGGCATAACGAATCAGCGAATTCTCCGGCTGCAGATCCAGGATGTAGTATTTGTTGATGCACGGCGGCACCAGCAACAGCGGCTTGGTGTACACCTTGGTCGTCAGCGGTTTGTATTCGATCAGCTGGAATAGCTCGTTTTCGAACACCACGGCGCCCTCGGTCGTCGCCACATTACGCCCCACCTCGAACAGGCTCTCGTCGGTCATCGAGACATGGCCCTGGCGCATATCGTGCAACAGGTTTTGCATGCCCTTGGCGATACTTTCACCCTTGGTCTCGATCGCCTTTTTCTGGGCTTCCACGTTCAAGGCCATGAAGTTGCTCGGGGCAGCGGCTGCGATCCACTGCTCAACCGCGAAGCGGACCCGCGCACGGGTTTTCTCGTCGGCTTCTATCGAATCGACCATACCCATCATGGTGCGGGCATTGAGCAGATAGTTTGCCGCTGAAAAAGCGGCTACCGGATTGCTGCTCCAGGCTTCGCTGGCGAACCGCTTGTCGCTGACATTGGGTTTTCCCTGCAGGGATTGGGTCCACAGATCGGTGGCTTCCTGCAGGTATTGCTGCTGCAATTGCTGCAGACGCGGCGCAGACAGACTCACGGCTGGCGGCTTGTCCGCGGAGCCTGCGCCAGGCGCCATGTTCTGCATGGCCTGCAATGCGCCTGTCCACTGACTCATCAATGTCTGCTGCATCTGCTCGGCCGACTGCTTCCAGAACGCGTTCACATCTTGTTTCATCATGTCGTCCTGCTGTGGCAATTCGTGATAAGCCCAGTATGACCGAAGTGTCCTTCGGTAAACTGACATCCGGACCTTTTAACTTCCCTCCAATGTACCTCGTTCCTATCGCCTGGATCTATGTCACGCTGATGATGGCCCTTGCCGAGGGCACCAGCAGCCAGGGCACCGTGCTCGGCGCGATCATCACCTTCGTGCTGTATGGCTTGCTGCCGATGGCACTGGTGATGTACCTGCTCGGCACCCCTGCACGCCGGCGGGCGCACCGCGCGCGTGAACGGGCCGACGCCGCGTCAGGTTCCGATCGCGACTCAACTGGCACGGTCAAGCCAGATGCAGGCAGCCATGCGTCCGCTTCCGCCCAACACGAGGTTGTCCCGCCGGTGCGAGAAGAACCGTGAGGGATTGTTCACGGTGCACCATGCAGCAGCACTGTCATTGCCATGGATATGCGCAATGCCCAGGCGCTGCAGGCGCTGGCGCGCCAGCGCCGCAAGATCCGCCAACCATTTACCCTGTCCCTGGGCCACAAAACAGTCAGACGCAGCGGCGTCGTGCGCCACGAAAGCTTCGCGTACCTGCGCTCCGACTTCAAATGCCTGCGGCCCGATGCACGGTCCCAGCCAGGCCAGCGTGTTTGCGGCAACGCTATCGACAGACCGATCCGCTTGCCGGAGCAAGCCTGCATATTGTGCGAAGCACGACTCCAGAACCCCCTGGACCAGACCCCGCCAACCGGCGTGCGCCGCGCCCACCACGCGCCCGTCCCGATCGGTAAACAGCACCGGCAGACAGTCGGCCACCCGGATCGTGCAAACCACCCCGGGCGTGCTGCTGGTGCAGGCGTCGGCCTCCAGCACGCCGGGTTCAGCAAATTCACGCAGTTCGACCGATGCCACACCATGTACCTGGCTCAGGTAGATTGGTTGCAAGCCCAGCGCGTCCTGCAGTCGGCCACGATTGACATCCACCGCGGCCACATCGTCGCCGGACGGGCGCCCCAGGTTCATGCTGTCGAATGGTGGCTTGGACACTCCGCCATTGCGTGTCGTGAATACGGCGCGCACCCGGGCAGGTGCTGGCCAGTCCGGCACCAACCAGTCCGGATGCAGCAGCGTCATGCCGCGTAATCCGGGCATGCCGACGGTTGCGCCTGGGCAAACGCATCCAGTGCCATGCAGGCCTCAAACGCCGCCATGGTGCGTGGCAACCCGGAGAAATCGCAGTCAAAACGCTGACCATTGAAAATCTGTGGCACCAGGCAGCAATCGGCCAGCGTCGGGGTAGCGCCGAAACAGTACTTGCCAGCCTTGCCCCGGTTCAACTGGCGCTCGAAGGCCAGCAGGCCCTCGCGCACCCAGTGGCGATACCAACGGGTCTTGGCCTCCTCATCGACCTTGATTTCGCGCACCAGGTACTTGAGCACGCGCAGGTTGTTCAGTGGGTGAATCTCACAGGCAATACTTTGCGCCAGCGCGCGCACCCGTGCCCGATCAGCCGGGTCCAACGGCAACACTGGCGGCTCCGGAAACATGTCCTCCAGGTATTCAATGATGGCCATCGACTGCGACAGCCGAAGATCGCCCACTTCAAGAACTGGCACGAGTCCGTCGGCGGCGATGTCGGCATACGGCGCCAGCTGGTGCTCGCCACGTGCCAGATGCACCGACACATACTCGTAAGTCAAGCCCTTCAGACCCAGCGCAATACGCACGCGAAACGACGCGGAAGATCGGAAATAGTTGTAAAGCTTCATGCTGGCGAGCATAAACGCTTGGTGCAACACTGAGCAAATCGTGGAGCGCGCCGACAAACCGCGGACGCTAAACTCGGCGCGCCAGTACATTCCCCGGTCATCCATCCCACGATTGAGATCAAACCATGTTGCACCCACAAGCCCGCGCCTTGCTCGATCTGATGGAGCAACGCCAGATCCCGCCAACCCATACTTTGTCGCCCGCTGACGCCCGCAGCTTCTACCGCGATCGGCGCGCCGTGACCCAGCCCGACCCGCCGCAGGTGGCGTCGGTCGAGGAAATGCAGGCCAGCGGTCCGCATGGCCTGATCGCGCTGCGCTTGTATCGGCCGATCACGACACCCGAGCCGCCGCGCCCCTTACCGGTATTGGTGTACTTCCATGGCGGTGGCTGGGTCATCGGCGACCTCGACACCCATGACACGCTGTGCCGCCAACTGGCCAATCTGGCCGGCTGTGCGGTGCTGGCGGTGGATTACCGGCTCGGACCCGAGTTCCGCTTCCCCTGTGCTGTCGACGATTGCATCGCCGCCACGTGCTGGTGCCGCGACCATGCGCAACGGCTCGGTCTGGACCCGGCGCGTATCGCCATCGGCGGCGACAGTGCCGGCGGCAACCTGGCCGCGGTCGTGGCACTGGCCGCTCGGGATGCCGGTGATGCACCATTGCGGTTTCAGCTGCTGATCTATCCGGCCACGGACATGCGGCGGCAGGCACCGTCCCATACCACCAACGGCCAGGGATATCTGCTGACCCGCGAGACGATGGCCTATTTCCACGATCACTATATTGACGACGCGACTCTTGACGCCGACTGGCGAGCCTCCCCGTTGCTGCGAGACGACCTGAGCGAACTGCCCGAGGCCTTCGTGCTGACTGCCGGATACGACCCCTTGCGCGACGAAGGCCTGCAGTACAGCCAGCGCCTGAGCGAAGCCGGTAATCAGGCCAGCCACGTCTGCTTTGAGCGCCAGATCCACGGCTTCATCACCATGGGCCGCGTCATCGATGAGGCGAACGCGGCCGTCACGTTGTGTGCCGCCATGCTGGCGCGGGCCCTGCATCGCGACTGACGGTCCCCAGGCCTGGCCAGCGAAGCTGGCGGCCGACACTTACCCAACAGTGTTTCGGCGTGCCGAGCGGCTCTTTCCGCTGCCCGCAAACAGCGCCTGGCGTGCGCTGCGTGTAATGGCGATCACACATGGATGGGTGATGCGCCGCTCAACAGAAATTGCAAAATACTCCACGCTGATCCCGTCCGCCTCACCCAGCACCGTGACGCCAAACTGACGGCAGATCTCATCCGCCAGCACGGTCGGGCCGACAAAAACGCCGCTTCCGCGGCTGCCGAACTCCATTGCCAGCGCACTGTCATCGAACTCACCCACCACATGCGGATGAATTTCGCGGGTCTGGAACCAGTCGCGCAGCTTTTGTCCGGTCGCCGAATCATCGGCCGGCATCAGCACCGGAGCGCCATCCAGGCAAGCGGGAAACACGCCTGGCAACTGTTGCGCCAATTGCGCACTGGCGAAAAAGCTCTGTCCCGATGCGCCCAGCTGGTGACTGAACGCCTTGATGCTGACGGACGGGGGAATCGGCGCATCGGACAGCACCAGATCGAGCCTGTGCAAAGCCAGCTCGGCAAGCAGGCTGTCGAGCTTCCACTCGCGACAGACCAGGCGCACCGGTTCCTCCAGTCGCGTTGCTGGCTCCACCAGCCGATAGGCGATCGGCTTGGGCAAAACGTCCGCGACGCCGATACGGAACTCCAGCGCGGGTCGATTCGTCGGATGCTGGTGCACGGCCTGTTCGAGTTCGGCACCCAGTGAGAAGATGTCCTGGGCATAACCCAGTGCCAGGCGACCGGCTTCGGTCAAAACCAGGCCACGCCCGCTCTTGCTGAACAGAGCGCTGCCCAGCCGGTCTTCGAGCAACTGGATCTGCCCGCTGATGGTTTGCGGCGTCACATGCAGTTGCTCACTGGCCCGCATTACGCTGCCAGCCTTGGCAACCTGCATGAAATACAGAAGGTGCTTGTAGTTGATCATCAGTATTTATCGAACAATATAGACAAATAATTCGAATTTACATTGTCACTCAACGCGCCGAGACTGGCTCCCATGGCAATTTCGCCCGTAACCCCAGGAGCATCTATGCAATTCGACATCCAATGCCGGGGTTTCCCGGCGGCTGCAGCACTGACCGAGCATGTCAGGCGCCGATTGGGATTCGGCCTGGCGCGCCACGGAACCCGCGTGTCCCGCGTACAAGTGCGCGTGGATGACGCAATTACTCCGAGCCGGGAGACGCACGGCTGGTGCCGAATCAGGGTTCAGCTGGTCGATGCACCGCAGGTCGTTGTGCAGGAACTGGGGCCGGACCTGGTCGCCGTGATCGACCGTTGCAGCGACCGGGCCGCGCGCAGCGTCGCCATCCGGCTCGAACGTTCACACTTCGGTCAAAGGTCCCTGACTTCGGGTCTGTCGCCAGTGATGGGCGACGATCGACCGCCGATTGCCGTTGCCGGACTGCTCCGGCGCCGGACCATCCCACGTACCCACGCTCAGTTCAGCAGTTGAACGCCAGCACCCAATACCCCATGCGCTGCCTTTTGCCCATTTGCTTTCGACCATCAGGAGTACCCCATGTACATTCCCCCTAAATGCCGATTGGCCGTGTCTGCCATGATGGATCTGGCCTTGCGCCAGGAACTGGGACCGGTACCCCTATCGGCCATCAGCGCGCGCCAGAGCGTGTCTCCGTCGTACCTGGACTTGTTGTTCGGCCGTCTGCGTCGCAAGGGCCTGGTCACCGGCACGCGTGGACCTGGTGGCGGTTATACGCTGGCGCGCGACGCCTGCGATATTTCGTTGGCTGACATTGTTAGCGCTGTCGAGGAGGGCGATTCGCCAAGTGAGGGCAAGGGCCACCGTTCCTTTGCCGATCGGCCGCCTGGCGGTCAACGTATCGGGGGCGAATGGTGCACCAACCTTGAGCGCCACATGCTCGACATGCTGCGCGACGTGACGCTTGAATCGGTGATCGCGCCCCAGCGCTCGACAATGCCAGTGCGTGCACCGGCGGGCAGCGCGCTGCCCGCCGTCAAGGGCGTGGGTGCCCGTCAGCGCATGGTGGTGGTGGCGGCCAACTCGGTTTTTGGCCGTCCATTGCGACTGGCCATCTGACGGGGCCGGCTGCACGCCGGCGCAGGTGTCTTTGCAACAGGTCGACGCACCCGTGTGGGCGAACGCTCGGTATTTGGGTGACATGTGCCTTGATGACATGAATCAGCAATTGGCCGATTCACAGGCACTACTGGCGGCCGCGCTTTCACGCTTTCGTATGATGGGTCCCACCTGCTGTGAGCGCGGCCAGCCGCTGCCCTGCGCCAATCATCGTTGAGGCACGACACCATGAGTATTCGCAATCTCGACCCGATGTTCACGCCCACCAGTGTGGCGGTATTCGGCGCATCGCAACGTGCTGGCAGTGTCGGCGCCACTGTATGGGCCAATCTGCGTGCAGGTGGCTTCAAGGGCCCGGTGTATGCCGTCAACCCCCGCCACCAGGACATCGGCGGGGAGCCGGTATATGTCACGATGGCGGACCTGCCCCGCATCCCTGACCTGGCAGTGATTTGCACGCCGGCCGCCACCGTGCCTGGCCTGATCGCCGAACTGGGTCAGCGGGGTACCCGCGCTGCGGTCGTGTTGACAGCCGGCCTGGACAAGACCCAGCGCAAGGCCATGCTTGACGCGGCGCGACCCTGGTTGCTGCGCATCCTCGGTCCCAATTGCATCGGCCTGCTCTCCCCGCATTGTGGTCTGAACGCCAGCTTTGCGCATGTGGCGGCAGCGCCGGGCGAGCTGGCCTTCGTGTCCCAATCTGGCGCGCTGGTCACGGCCATGCTCGATTGGGCCCGTGCACGCGCCATTGGTTTTTCGCATTTCGTGTCCCTGGGCGAACATGCCGACGTGGATTTCGGCGACATGCTGGACTATCTGGCCAGTGACGGACGCACGCGGGCCATCTTGTTGTACATCGAGTCCATCGAAGCACCGCGCAAGTTCATGTCGGCGGCACGTGCCGCCGCGCGCAACAAGCCGGTCATCGTGGTCAAGGCCGGCCGTTCCCGCCAAGGCCAGAAGGCCGCTGCATCCCATACCGGCGCACTGGCCGGCTCCGATCTGGTTTACGAGGCAGCCATTGCGCGCGCCGGCATGCTGCGCGTGGACACCCTGCAGCAGTTGTTCCTTGCGGCAGAGACACTGACGCGGTTTCGCAGCAACCGCTCCGATCAGCTGACCATCCTGACCAACGGCGGCGGCGCCGGCGTGATGGCGGCAGACGCAGCAGAACATGCGGAAATGGAGTTGACCGTGCTGGACAGTGAAACCCTCAAGGCGCTCGACGCAGTGCTCCCCGGGAACTGGTCGCATGGCAATCCTGTCGACATCATCGGCGACGCGCCGGTCGAGCGTTATGTGCAGGCGCTTGAGGCTTTGCAAAACGCGCCGCAGCACAGCGCAATCCTGTTCATCCACGCACCAACCGCGATTGTTCCGAGCGTCGATATCGCGCAGGCGCTGGTGCCGTTGGTCCAACGCCATTCGCAACAACTATTGTCTTGCTGGCTTGGCAAGGCCGCAGTCGCTGACGCTCGCCAGACTTTCCAGGACGCCGGCATCGCCAGTTACGACACGCCGGAAGAAGCCGTCAGTGCTTTTTCGATGCTGGTGCGTTATCGACGCAACCAGACGCAACTGCTGGAAGCACCCGCCGCCGCGCCTGCATCGCCCGCAGCCGCGCCGCCCGATACTGCAAGGGTTCGGCAACTGGTGCAACAGGTGCTGGCACAAGGGCGCGATATGCTCAGTGAGCCAGAAGCCAAGGCGGTGCTTGATGCCTACGGCATACCGGTGGTTGCGACCCGTGTCGTGTCCAACTCCCCGCAGGAGGCGGCAGCTGCTGCACGCTCCATCGGGTTTCCGGTAGTGCTCAAGATCCTGTCAGATGATATTTCGCACAAATCCGACGTCGGTGGCGTCGTGCTCGATCTGGCGCACGCTGACGCGGTGCAGGAGGCGGCCATGGACATGCTGGCACGGGTCGCGCGGGAGCAGCCAAAGGCCAGGGTGCAGGGATTCACCGTACAGGCCATGGTGCGCATGGCCCATGGCCGCGAATTGATCGTCGGCGCCAGCATCGACGCGGTATTTGGTCCGGTGATCCTGTTCGGCTCCGGTGGCACCTCGGTCGAAGTGGTGGCCGATCGCGCCATCGCGCTGCCTCCGCTGAACGCGTCGCTCGCCCGTGCGCTGGTGCAGTCCACCCGGATTGCGCGGCTGCTGGGCGCCTACCGCGATGTGCCCGCGGCAGACCAGGATGCCCTGTTTGCGGTGCTGGAGGCAGTGTCGTGTCTGCTCGCCGATATTCCGCAGCTGGTTGAGCTCGATATCAATCCGTTGCTGCTGGGCCCGTCCGGCGCCATGGCACTGGACGCACGTATCCGCGTACGCAGCGGCACACCGGGAGGCGCCGACCATTTCGCCATCCGGCCCTATCCGGCCCACCTGGTGGAGTCCGTGAACTGGCAAGGTCGGGCGCTGACGCTGCGGCCGATCCGGCCTGGCGACGAGGCCCAGCATCTGGAGTTTCTGTCGAAGCTGGACCCGCAAGACGTTCGCATGCGGGTCTTCTACAGCCGACGCAGTATCGAACCGGGCGAGTTGGCCCGTCTGACGCAGATCGATTACGAACGCGAAATCGCCTTCATCGCAGTCGAAACCGGTCCCGATCATCAGGAACACACATTGGGAACGGTGCGGGCTGTGGTCGACCCGGACAACATCACTGCAGAGTTCGGCATCATCGTGCAGTCGGACCTCAAGGGCTCCGGCCTGGGCAAGCTGTTGATGGACAAGTTGATCCACACCTTGCGCACGCAGGGCACACAGCGCCTGGTCGCGACCGTACTGAGCGAAAATGCACGCATGCTGGCTTTGCAGCGGGATCTGGGGTTCGTCGACAGCAACAGCGACCGATCCGATGGCACCCGCGATATCGAGCTCGACCTGCAGTTCGCGTCGCGCCCGGGTGAAGGACCCGCGAGCGACTGAGTGCCTTTGCCAAGCCAGTCACCGTCTGTGGGCCGCACCCGTCGAACCTTGAAAACCTTCCTGTCTGGAGAATTTGCATGTTGTGGCTCACCCGCCTGCGGGAGATGATTCCCACCCGGGCCCAGATTCGCGACAACCGCTGGTTGCGCTGGCTGAGCCCGTGGTTGCGCCGTCCGCGCCTTTGGCGCTGGTCGCGCCGTGGCGTGGCCATGGGCGTGGCGCTGGGCATGTTTTTCGGCTTGCTCGTTCCGGTAGCGCAGATTCCACTGTCAGTAGGCGCCGCCGTGCTGCTGCGCGCAAATGTGCCCGCTGCTGCTGTCAGTACGCTGGTGACCAATCCGCTGACTTTCGGCCCGCTATATTACGCCGCCTATCAGCTGGGTCACAGCATCATTGGTACCGCGCCTGTCGATGCGTTGCCGTCCCCGAACGGCATACAGACAGCCGCCCTGGCGCCGCAACACAAGCCCATGTGGAAGCGGGTGTCGGACATGGGCAAACCGCTGCTGCTGGGCCTGACCATTCTGGCAACCCTGATGGGCCTGCTGTCCTATGCTGTCACATCGCTGGCCTGGTATGGCTGGACCTGGTTCAAACGCCGCCGCCGGCGTTTGTCCGGCCCGCTGCCGGGCGCGCGCGAGGACTGATTCGCACCTCGCCTGCGCCCGTCATATCCAGGTGGCCTGTTCCCAACCGCACACGCAAAGGACCCAAACGCCATGGATGTGACGCTCAACGACGCCGCACGCAAGCAGGCCATCAGCTCCATCGAGCGCTATTTCAATGAGAACATGGACGAACGCATCGGAAATATCGCGGCGGCCGCCCTGCTCGGGTTCTTCGTCGAGGAGATCGGCCCGGCCATCTACAACCAGGCGGTCAGCGACGTGCAGGAGCGATTGCAGGCCCGCGTGATGGAAGTCGACATCGAATTGCACGCCGAGGAATTCGGCTACTGGCGCAAATACGACCAGGCGCGCAAACGGCGCTGAACGGGGCCATTCGCGGGGCCATTTGTTTACCTGGCAGGTAATGGATCGGGTGTGGATCGTGTCAGACACTGGTTGCACCATGGCAACCGCCCTGGCACCCGACGACGAAAGGAAAACCTGCACCATGGCCTCGAACGACCTCCTCCCCTTGGCAATTGCACTGCTGATCGGCATCCCGGCCTTCGGGTCCTGCATCGGTATTGGCCTGGCCAGC
The DNA here is from genome assembly GCA_046594635.1 of Burkholderiaceae bacterium. GTDB lineage: Bacteria > Pseudomonadota > Gammaproteobacteria > Burkholderiales > Burkholderiaceae_C > CAISIP01. The sequence goes on along the minus strand of JBKJRR010000133.1, from coordinate 37,678 downwards.
ATGAAGTTGCTTGACAGTGTCGCGCGCCAGCCGGAACTGGCCTGCGAACTGCAACGCAAATATTTCCTGGCTGTCGGCGTGACCGACGGTGCCTTCATCATTGCCACCGGCATCGGTCTTTGGCTTGCAACCGCCAATCCGTTCGGCTACCGTTTTCTCCGTCGCAGCGGCCGTGTCAAGGCCCATGTCTTGAAGCGCTGCCTGGCCCCACCGACACCGCGTGTGTTTTCCGGCCCGCGGTAAAGTTGGGCACTGCGCTTAGGCTGCGCGCCCACATTTGGAGACGGACGAATCGATGGAGCAAACCTGGCGCCGAATAGCCTGGTTGTACGCACTGGGCGTATTGGCGGCAGCACAACTGGGAAAAATGTCGGCACTGGCGCCTTTGATCGCCAGCGAATTGGTCATCGGACTCACCATGACCGGTGTGCTGATTTCTCTGCTCGAGATCGGCGGCGCTACGCTCGGGTTTGTCGCCGGGCTGATGGTCGATCGGCTGGGCGTGGCGCGCGTGCTGGTGAGCGGCGTCGGCCTGATCGTGGCCGGGAACCTCGGCGAGAGCCTGTCAACGTCGGTGGCATCGCTGATCGCATGGCGAGTCTGCGAGGGGGCTGGTTACCTGAGCATCGTGATTGCGGCGCCGCTGCTGATCTTCCGCACTGCGCCAACACAAAACCGCACAGTGGCGCTGGCCTTGTGGAGCAGCTTCGTGCCGGTCGGCTTCGCGCTGGGTGCCATGGGATCGGGACTGATCGCCGACCTGCTCTCCTGGCGTGCCGCCACACTGGGCTGGGCCCTGATCGCGGCACTGATGGGGCTGCTCTCCAGCCGCATGACGTTTGTTCCGTCAGCCCTTGGACACACGCGCCGCCTGGTGCTGCCAAGCCGGCGCATCTGGGCACTGACACTGGGTTTCGGCTGTTGGGCCAGCTTTGCCGTGGGCATCATCGCCCTGCTGCCAAGCTTCCTGGTGGAGCAGGCAGGCGCCAGCGCACGGGTGGCCGGACTGGTCGGCGGTGTATCGGCCTTCATATCGGTACTGGGCGTGGTGCTGTCTGCCTGGTTGCGCCACCATGGCGCACGCACCGGCGTCTGGATGGTGGTGTCGGTGGTACTGCCAGCACTCATGCTGTTCGGGGTATTCAACGACAGCGCCGGCATCTGGCAGGTTGTCGCGCTGATGCTGGTGCTCAACACCATTTCGGGTGTGTACTCGGGCCTGGCATTTGCGCTGCTGCCGGTGCTGGCACATTCTGACGGCGAGATGGCCGTGGCCAACGGCCTGACCTTGCAACTGGGCGCCACCGGGTCGCTGTTGGGCCCGCCACTTTTTGCAGCGTGTGTCGAACAATGGGGATGGAGCGGTGCGGCCACCGCCGGTGCCGTGTTGTCTGCACTGTGTCTGCTCCTGATGCGAGGCGCCCGTCCTGCGACACACGGCCCTGTTCACCCGTAGCCAACCTGGCAATCCCAAGCTAGCCTGTCAAAGATGAGAACGCAGCGACATGGCCCGACCCAATCCGCTGCGTCCATTGACACCCCACCCCGACCAGATGGCGCTTGTGCCTGATATCTCGGGCAACCACATCAACGGACTGACCGACGCTGCGCCGAAGGCGCCGCGCGGGCTTTACCGGGCAACGGCTCCCGACACCTTTGCCGATGGCGCAATGCAACGCTGGTTATCACAGGTCCCGACAACTCTGCCATTGCCAGGGTACGGGTCGATCGGACCCGAACCCTGCAACCGGCGCTTGCCGACCTGAAAGGCAAACCGGTGCAGCACACTCCGCAAGTCTGGACACAGCCCTTGAGAGACCTTGGCGCCACGGCTGTATTGTTCGTCAACTCACACCTCACGCTCGGCGGGCCGACTGACTTAGACTGACGCCAAGCCGCGACCCTGCGCGACCGTCTCACCGGCCCCCCTTGCCCGCATTGCCATGAAAATCACCCATATCGACATCATTGAAGCCGTTGTGCCGTTCACCGATGGCGGCGCCGCCGGCACCGGCATCATGACCACCCGCTGGAACACTTTGGAAGTGGTATTCGTCCGGCTGCAGACCGATACCGGCCTGATCGGCTGGGGCGAGTGTTTTGCGTATTCGTGCCGCAGCGCGGTGGCAGCGTCGGCCCGTGACATGGTGGCGCCGCTGTTGCGGGGTCGGGAACTGGCCGTGACACCTGAGGCGCTGACGCTGGAAATGCAGCAGCGGCTGCACCTGTTCGGCCGCTATGGCGTCACGATGTTCGCCATTTCAGGCTTCGACATCGCGTTGTGGGATCTGGCGGCCAAGGCCCAGGGTCTGCCGCTGCATGCTTTGCTTGGCCCTGCGCTACGCACCGAAGTCGACGCTTACGCCAGCCTGGTGCGGTATGCCGATGAAGCGCTGGTGCAGAAACACTGCCGCCAGGCGCTGGCCCAGGGCTACCGCGCGATCAAGCTGCATGAGGTCGACCCTGCCGTGATGCGGGCGGCGCGCGCTGCCTGCGGGCCGGACGTGAGCATTTCAGTCGACGTCAACTGCGCCTGGACACCGAAGCAGGCGCAGGAAAAACTCGCTGCGCTGCACGAGATCGATGCCAGCTGGCTGGAGGAGCCGATCTTCCCCCCCGAAGACATTCGCAACCAGGCCGCGCTGAACCGCCAGTTCCCGCTCGGCGCAGGTGAGAACGCCTGCACCCGACATGAATTTGCCCGCATCATCGAAGCCGGCGCCGTGACCTATCTGCAGCCGTCGGTGACCAAGGTCGGCGGAGTGACCGAATTTGTGGCGGTCGTGAAGATGGCTGCGGCCCATGGCCTGGCCGTGATGCCGCACTCGCCCTACTTCGGCGTTGGCTACTTCACCACCTTGCAACTGATGGCGGGTCTGCATGGAGCGCCATTGCTGGAGTATCTTTACGTGGCATTGGACGGCGATCTGGCCACCGGTGGAACGCCACGGCCCACAGCAGGCAAGGTTGCCATTTCGCAGCGGCCAGGCCATGGCTTTGAGCCTGACATGGCGGTCGTGGAGCGCTACAGGGCACGTTGAACCGTCGATCTGCGACTGTGAACGACAGGTTTCGGCCCGGGTTCCAACCTGCGATGCCCCGGCAAAATGACAGCGTAGGTCACCTCTTACAAACGTACGCGGCGTGAACCGGCATACGCGGCGCCAGCCATCGGGCCCAATGCAATGGCGGATCCGGAAAATCCTTCTGATCCTGCAACATGCAACTCAAGGAGAGAAATAATGAACCGCGATCAAGTCAAAGGTGCCACCAAGGAAGCTGTCGGCAAGGTTCAAAAGAAGGCCGGCGAGCTTTTCAATAGCAAGGAGCAGCAGGCCAAGGGCCTGGCAAAGCAAGTCCAAGGCAACGTGCAGAAAAACGTTGGCAACGCCAAAGAAGCCTTGAAGGACAAGATCGACAAGGCTTGATGCGGGCTTTGCGCCACATCTGAACGGGCCGCCATTGCGGCCCTTTTCAATTTTTGCTTTCGCATCGTCTGTGCCGTCTATGTTCGACATGCCGCAGCCCGACAATCGGCGCATGCCCCATGCCGTATCCCTCCTTCGCACCAGCCGACTCGCGCGCAGCACCAAACCCTTTCTCGCCCGGGGAGGATCCAAGCGCGAGCGATGTGCCGACTGCCGGTTGGTGCCCAGCCACTGCATGTGTTCCCTGCGCCCTGTCGTCGCAGCCCGCCCAGGGGTATGTCTGCTGATGGCCGACATAGAGCCACTCAAGCCCAGCAACACCGGCTGGTTGGTGGCAGACATCGTGCCCGACACGTTCGCCTTCGGCTGGGCGCGCACCGAGACCGACCCCGCGCTGCTGACCCTGCTGAACGATCCGCAATGGCAGGCTTATGTGGTATTTCCTGCGCAATACGCGGCCCCCGAGCGTGTCGTGACCACGGTTCCAAGTGCCGCTACGGCATGCACTGCGAAGGACAAACGCCCCCTGTTCATCCTGCTGGACGGCACCTGGACCGAGGCCCGCAAGATGTTCGGTAAAAGCCCCTACCTCAACGCCCTGCCCGTGCTCAGTCTGCAGCCGGACGTGAAATCGCAATACAGGTTGCGACGATCGCGCCGCGACGATCACTTCTGCACCAGTGAGGTGGCTGCGTTATGCCTCGCCCTGGCAGGCGAAGACGTGGCTGGGCAAACGCTGGCGGCTTATCTGGACGTGTTCACGCACCACTATCTGCATGCGAGGAATCAGCAACCCGTCACGTGGGAAAGTCCCGCTCACCAAAGACTGCGCGAGCTTGCCAGATGGCTGCCTGCAAACGCTGAAACCCAAAGCCTGTCAAACTGAACAACGCCTGGGCGGCTCAGCCGACAGGTTTGCGCTGACGATGGTTTGCGTGCTGCAGCAGGACCTTCGCCGCTTCTATTCGCAGCGCCAGCGCAACGCTATCGTCGTTCATGACCCGGAGCAAAAACTTCGCTGGATCTGCGCCCGCAGAAGCGACCGATACTTGCTCGAGGGTCATGGATTCGCCGACTTTGGCCACAACCGCAATCGTCGAATGCAGTGGAGGCTGGGCTGGCACCAGCTTCGCGCATGCTGCGTCGAACGCAGACTGCGTCATTACCTCGATGCTGCGCAACAGGGCGGCCTGCCCTTCTTCATTGGGTGGAATGTCGAGCCACGGTGACTCGGCAAATATCGGCACCAGATCAGGCGCCAGGAATGCCGACCAATTACCGCTGTCTGGTTGCAGCGCCGGTACAAGAGCGGCATGACGTTCCTCGCGTGCTGTTGACGCATCCGAAGCGGGCATCAAGCGAACGCGGCTGGATTCGATATCTGTCAGAAACCGCTGTCGCAACCCCTCCAGAAAAACCCGCGCCTGCACTACGGCGATTGGCTCTGCGAGAGAGAACCACAGCTGCAGACCATCAATACCGGAGACTGCGATGGCAGGGGCAGGAAGTTCCAATTCACCCTGTACCCCCTGCCAGACCCTGGACAAGTCCTCCCAGTTCGCCGGTCGCGTCAGTTCCATCACCATGGCGCGCACCTTGCCCGCAGCATCGATCAGCGCCGCAGATTGCGCCGCCGCATCAGGGCGATCCTGTGGCCTGGGCAGGTACAGGCGATCGAGCTCTGACTGCAATCGGTTCATCATCATCGGTCAGGCGCTCGCAGTTTCTTCCGTGGCGCGCTCGGGCAACACGCCCAGCGGCACGACACACGGTCTGACGCCGGCCAGCGTGAGCACCCGGCTTGGCAAGCGGGCGGAGGCACGCACCAGGTGGCTGCAGCCGGAGTCAAGCAGGGCCAGGTGACGATCGTTGAGCATGTGCGCCGCTTGCCCACGAACTGGCGGATGCGCGCGACCGCGTCGTCCTTCCTTTCGGTATTGATCGTCACTTCGGCGCCGCAGCGATGAAGGCCTGCACATCGTCCAGCACTGGCGCGAGCCAACGCAGCGGCCAGGCGAATGCGCCGATCAGCGTGACGTGGTTGGCACGTGGATAGAACTTCAAGGTCACCGGAATACCCGCAGCCCGCAACTTGTCTGCCAGTTGTTGCGTATTGCGCTGGGGATTGACCAGTTTGTCGTCTGTTGCTGCGGCCAGAAAGCTGCGCGGCGCGTCGGCCGACGTGAAAGTGATGGGCTGCGAGTCGGGCGGATAGTTCGGGTGAAAAAACACCGGCTTGGCATCCGGGTTGGTGATCGGGTAGAAATCATAGGGGCCGGCCAGTCCGATCCATCCGGCCAATTCTGTTGGCGCATGGCCAGCTGCCTTGAGCCAACGCGCATCGAGCGCCAGCATTGCCGCGTTGTAGCCACCGGCGCTGTGACCCATCACGAACACCCGCTTCGGATCAGCGCCCAGTGGCACGACCTGGTCCAGGCCATAAGCGAGCGCCTGTGCACTGTCGGTCAGAAAGTCCGGGTACCGTACCTCAGGATAGAGCCGATAGTCGGCCACCAGCGTCAACACACCCCGCCCGGCCAGCGACTGAGCCACGAACTGGTAGTCGGCCCGCGCGCCGGTGTTCCACGAACCACCGTAGAAAAACACCACGACAGGCCACCCGTTCGCCGGTCGGGTCGCCGTCGGCGTGTAGACGTCGAGTTTCTGGCGCGGCAAGGTGCCGTAGGCAACGTCGGATTGCAGCGTGTAGTTGCCACTATTCGTCACCGCGTTGAGCATGCCTGTGCCGGAGCAGCCGGCCAGAAGAAAAGTCGAGATCATGGTCAGCAACGCAAACAGTCGACAAGCAAGGAACATCATGGCTCGATGGTACGACGGTGGCGACTCTGGTTCCTATCTGGGGGTTATCCAGTTGCCGTATGGCCAGCGCACCAATGAGGTGGCCGTCAAACCACCACGCATTGCCACCGCGCACGGTCAGGGCGTACGACAATGCGCCGTCGTCGCACGCCTGGCCCGATGTGGTTGCCAGACAAGGCGGCGGCACCTGCCACCGCTTTACAACGCCCCACACCCATGCCACCAGCCCCCACCTTTCGCATAGGCTCCGGCGCCGGCTACTCCGGCGACCGCATTGACCCGGCCCAGGACCTGGCCGAACGCGGAAAACTCGACGCCCTGGTATTCGAATGCCTGGCAGAACGCACCATCGCGCTGGCGCAGTTGCGCCGCGCCGCCGATCCCTCGCAGGGTTACGACCCGCTGCTGCGCGAACGTATGCGTGCAGTTTTGCCGGCGTGCCTGTCGCAACAGATCACCGTGATCACCAACATGGGCGCGGCCAATCCGATGGCAGCCGGGCAAGCAGCGCTTGATGTGGCACGCGAACTCGCGCTGCCGAAACTGCGTGTGGCCGTGGTCGAGGGCGACGATGTACTCGACTGGCTGCGTGCAAATCCGCACACACCTTTGATGGATTCGGACCAAACCGCAGGCGATCTGGCGCAACAGTTGATTTCGGCCAATGCCTACCTGGGCGCCGACGTATTGCTGCCGGCACTGCAACATGGTGCAGATGTCGTGATTGCCGGGCGCATCGCCGATCCGGCCTTGTTTCTGGCGCCGCTGATGCACCACTTCGGCTGGGCGGCCGACGACTGGCCACGGCTGGGCCAGGGCATCGTCGTCGGGCATCTGCTGGAGTGTGCGGCACAGGTCAGTGGCGGGTATCTCGCCGACCCGGGTTTCGTCGATGTGCCGGATCTGGCGTCGGTCGGGTTTCCGTTGGCCGAAGTCGATGCCGACGGCACCGCCGTGATCACCAAACTGGCCGGCACCGGCGGGCGCGTCGATCGCCTGAGCTGTACCGCCCAGCTGCTATACGAACTCGAGGACCCGGCCCGATATCTTCAGCCCGATGTCGTGGCCGATTTTTCGCAGGTCGGATTCGAACAGGTGAGTGCCAACCGGGTGCGGGTGCGTGGCGCCAGTGGCCAGCCGCGGCCGGACACGCTCAAGGCCACGCTGGGTTACCGCGACGGCTTCATAGGCGAAGGCCAGATCTCCTATGCCGGACCCGGCGCACGGGCGCGTGGAGAACTCGCGCTGGCCGTGTTGCGCGCGCGGTTGGAACGCCTGGGCTGGTCCAGCCTGGAACACCGGCTGGAGCTGATCGGTGTCAATGCCATGCATGGGCCGGCGCTGGGCGTGGACCGCGAGCCGTATGAGGTGCGCGTGCGGCTGGCCCTGCGCTGTTCCACGCGCGCCCAGGCCGAGTGCGGCGCACAGGAAGTCGAAGCCCTGTACCTGAACGGCCCGGCAGGCGGCGGCGGTGTAACGCAGTCGGTGCGCGAAGTGGTCGCAGCCGCGTCGGCATTGATTCCGCGCAACGTGATCCGTCCCACTTGCCAAATCCTGGAGCTATGACATGAACGCCCCGACGCTCACTGCGTTCGCTGCCCCGGCTGGAGCCTTTCAGTGCCATCGCAACGGCCAGGCGGCAATGCCATGAAAATCCGGGACATCGCCATGGCCCGCTCGGGCGACAAGGGCAATCGCGCCACCTTAAGCGTGATCGCGCATGACCCAGCGCATTACCCGTTGCTCGAGCACACGCTGAGCGCCGAACGTGTCAAGGCCTTCTACCAGGGTGTGGTGTTTGGCGCCGTTGTGCGTTACCCGCTGCCACACCTGGGCGCCCTGCAATTTGTCATGCACGAGGCGCTGGGTGGTGGCGTGACCCGTTCGCTGGCGCTCGACGCGCACGGGAAAACCCTTGGCGCAGCGGTCCTGGACATCGAGGTCGCGCCCGAACTGCCCTAAACTCGCGCGACTCGCTTTGAGCCCACCATTACTGGAGACACTGACATGCATCCTGTTGCACGTTTCATCACGCTTTTCGCCGCCCTGGCATCCGCCGGCACCGTCGCCATGGCCCAGGCCTATCCCAACAAACCGATCAAGGCGATTGTGCCGTTTGCTGCCGGCAGTGCCACCGACCAGATCGGCCGCGCCTTCGCCGCCAAGGTCTCTGAAACGCTGGGCCAGCCGGTCGTCATCGAGAACAAGCCCGGCGTCAACGGCATGCTTGGCGCCGATGCAGCGGCCAAATCCGCACCGGACGGCTATACCATCCTGATTGGCACCAACAGCACCAACGCGGCGCTCAAGAGCCTGATGAAGAAGTTGCCCTACGACCAGGACACGGCTTTCGCACCCGTGGCCTACATGGGCTCGGTGCCGCTGATCATCGCCGTCAACAACGACGTGCCAGCCAAGACCCTCAAGGAGTTTGTCGACCTGGCCAAGTCCAAACCCGGCAACGTGACCTTTGCCAGCGCCAGCACCTCGCAGCTGGTGTCATCCGCGGTACTCGCCAGCATGGCCGGTATCGAGATGACCAATGTGCCCTACAAAAGCGGCCCGGCTGCGATGACCGACCTGATCGGTGGCCAGGTCATGATGTTCAGTGCTGATTTTGGCGTGATGGTGCCCCAGGTCAAGGGTGGCAAGGTGCGCGGCCTGGCCGTCACCTCCACCAAACGCTCGTCGGTGGTGCCGGACCTGCCCACCGTCAATGAAGCGCTGGGCCTGAAAGACTACGAACTGATCGCCTATTTTGCAGCCTACGTGCCGGCCGGCACGCCACCCGAGATCATCGCCAAGCTCAACGCGGCCTTCAACGCCGCGGCCAGCAGCAAGGACATCCAGGAGAAGTTCTCGGCCAACGGTTTCGCCGTCGAGCCCAGCACGCCCGAGGCACTGGCACAGCGCGGCAAGCTGGAAACCGCCAAGTGGGCCAAGGCCATCCACGACGCGAAGATCGAGCCGCAATAAATCGATCAGGCAGCCTCCGTCAGGCTGCGCTGCCCTTGCAGCGCACCCGCACAGTCGCTTCGATCTCCATGGCCAGCAGCAAGGCCGTGGGTCGATGCGGCAGTGGCACTGGACCCCGCCTCGGCTGCGCTCACCCGGGCCCGTTTGTATCAGTGCTGATGGCCGCCCCAGTAGATCAGCGCGTCCCGACCGTCGACCATCAGGTCAACCGGCAGACCAAATGGCAGTACCACCTTGGTGGCCACATGGCCCATCGGCAGGTTGGTCAGCACCGGCAGCTTGATCATGCTGCGCAACCAGTCGATCGCTGTCTGCAGTTTGTAGCCCTTGTCGTTCGGTGCGAGCTGGTATTGCGTGAACTGGCCCAGCACGATCGCCTTTTGCTGCGCCAGCACACCGGCCAGCAGCAGCTGGGTCAACAAACGCTCAACGCGATACGGATGCTCTGCAATGTCTTCAAGCACCAGCACGCCGCCCTTGACCTGCGGCAAATAAGGCGTGCCGACCAGCGAACAGAGCACCGCCAGATTGCCACCCCACAACACCGCGCCACGAATCGGTCGGATCGTGTGCTGCGCCGCAGTCGCAGTCGCGGCGGCCTTGGGGGCAGGCGGCTTGGGCAATTGCCAGCCGGCGCCCTCGCCTTGTTCGCACAGGAGATCTTCCAGGCAGGCCTGCATGATCTCGTCCACCACCTCGGGACGGCCGAAGTCGTCGTTGACCACCGGCCCCATCCAGCTGACAGCCCCTGTCTTGGCGTACAGCGCGCATTGCAAGGCGGTGAAGTCACTGAAACCGATGAACCGCGTGCCGCGCGCCACGGCCTTTGCCAGCGCTGCATAACGGATCGCGGGCAGGATGCGGGTCAGGCCGTAACCGCCTCGGCTGAGCATGGCCAGGTCGGCGCCGCTGGCGGCGGCGCGATGGATGGCCGCAAGCCTAGTCGCGTCGTCGCCGGCAAAACGTGTATGCGTGGCGAGTGCATCGGCATCAATCTCGACCTCGTGGCCAAGCGCCGTGAGCCGCTCAATGCCCCGGCGAAACGCCGCCTTGTCACGTTGGGCGCTCGATGGAGAATAGATATAGATATGGCTCATGAAGAAATCCGCTCAGGCTAAACAATGCGGCATTATCCGTGGCCGAAAATCCGTACCGCCTGCTGTGCAATCGGCTCTCCGTGCTCCTGCACAAAATGGCCGGCCAAGGGCAGCACCATGGGCGCCGGGCAGTCGCGGATCTGCGCATGCAAGGCCAACATGACCGGCTCGCCCAACACCGGGTCCTGAACGCCGATGGCCATCAGGCTCTTGCCGTTCCAGTGTTCGCGCCAGAAGTCGCGCGCCTGGCGTGAAATCGCGGCGCCCTCGGAATCGGGAAACTCGGGCACCATGGGCGCAAACGCCCGTGTGGCGGCCCGGTGCCCTGCGTCCGGGAACGGCGCCATGTAGGCAGCACATTCGGCCGCACTCATCTGCGCATTGCCGCGCGCGAACAATCGTGCGATGTCGAATTGCGGGTTCTTCGCGCACATCTCGCGCCAGCCCAGGAAACCGGGGCTCAATGGCTCATCGCCGGTCGCCAGCGCCGTGTTCATGGCCAACAGTCCCTGGTAGCGCTGCGGCGCCTCCATTGGCAAGGTCAGCCCGAGCAAGCCACCCCAATCCTGCACCACCAGCACGACGTTGTGCAGATCGAGCCGCTCGACCAGTTCCAGCAACACCTGTCGATGCCAGCCGAAGGTATGGGCCTCGACCTTCTTCGGTTTGTCGCTCTTGCCGAATCCCGGCATGTCGGGTGCCACCACCCGATCACCCGCCGCCAGAAAGACTGGAATCATCTTGCGGTACAGGTAACTCCAGGCCGGATTGCCATGCAGGCAAAGCCAGGTCAGCGGCGCGTCACGCGGACCTTCGTCCAGGTAGTGCAGGCGCAGACCGCCCAGCGACGCCAGGTCGCTGCAATAATGCGGCGCCCAGGGGTAGTCGGGCAGGTCGGCAAAGCGCAATTCGGGTGTGCGCAGTGCGTCGTCGCGCAACGGGCTGGTGTCCATTCGGATCTCCTGACGCTTGGTCGAAAAGAAGGCGCGCAGCACAGCGCCACATTCGGGCGCCATGACACCACCGGTCACGCGTGTCTGGTGGTTGATGCGCGGGTCGGCGAACGCGTCGAGCACGGAGCCCGCGGCGCCGGTCTTGTTGTCCGGCGCACCAAATACGACGCGGGCGAGCCGCGCATGCAGCATGGCACCGGCACACATGGTGCAGGGCTCCAGCGTGACGTACAGGCTGCAGCCATCGAGCCGATAGTTGCCGAGCAATTGCGCAGCAGCGCGCAGGGCCGTGATCTCGGCATGTGCTGTCGGATCGTGGCTGGCGACTGGTGCGTTATGGCCGGTGGCGATCACCTTGCCGTCCTTGACCACCACCGCGCCGACCGGGACCTCACCGGCTGCCAGCGCCTTTTGAGCCTGCGCCAGCGCCAGCGCCATGAAGCGTCCGTCGTCTGCGGCCGACTCAGGCATCCGGGCCGCCCGCCGGGCTCTGGCCGATCCCGATGCGGTCCATCCACAAGCCCAGTGCGCGTTCGTTCTCGTTGCCGGCTGCATATGTGGCGCGCAACTTCTGATGTGATTGCGGCCGATGCTGGTTGAGCTTGATCTTGCATTGCAGGTCAAGTACCTGCAACTCGAATGCCACGATGCCGGCCAGCATCTTGTGCTGGAACTCCATACCCAGCCCGATCCACTGCGCGATATAGGCCGGATCGTGGTCACCAATGAGCTTTTTCAGCAGCGCGTCCTTGGCCTGCGCATCGTCGATCACGGTAGCCTGGACGGTGCAACGCACAGCCAGGTAGTTCCAGGTAGGCACTCGCGCTAAATCCGGATAGACCCGCGGCGACAGGTAGGCATGGGGACCGAGAAAACTGACCACCGCCTTTGGCCGCTGCGCCAGATAACGCCAGTGTGGATTGGGCTTTGCGCAATGCCCGAGCAGGACCAGGCCGGTGTCCCGCCGCTCCAGATGCAGTGGCAGGTGCGACAGGAACGGAAAACCCTCGTCGTCATTGCTGATCATCGTCGCCAGTGGATGGTCGCGCATCAGCGCCATGGCGTGATCGGTATTCTTGGCCAGGAATTGGGGGGGCAAGTACATGTTGGCTTGACTTTAGCCCATGCGGGCGGCTGCCTGCCGCCTGTTCTACACGGTCTTAGGCCTTCAGGCTCGGGAATACCCTTAACGCATAGGTTAATGTATACGTTAAAGTATGGGCCAATGAATGCACCAAACACCCTATTCGACCGTCCGCAAGCCACGCTGGACCGGCTGATAGCCGTCGGCAGTGGCCTCGTCCGCCCCGAGTGTGTGCTGGCGACGCGCTCAGGCGATATCTACACCGCAGACTGGCGCGGTGGTGTAGCCCATCTGCACACAGATGGCCGCCAGACCCTGTACGCCGGACGCATGCCCGACGGCAGCGACCCCAAACCCAACGGGATCGCCCTGCTGCCCGACGGCAGTTTTCTGTTCACCCATCTGGGTGCGGACAGCGGCGGCGTGTACCGCCTGACGCGCGAAGGTGTCATCAACCCTTGGCTGACGCAAGTCGATGGCCACGCACTGCCGCCCACCAACTTCGTCGTGCAGGACACACAGGGCCGCAGCTGGATCACCGTGAGTACGCGCAAGACACCCCGTGCGCTGGGCTACCGGCGCAGCTGCGATGACGGCTTCATCGTCTGTGTGACACCCGACGGTCGGGCACACATCGCCGCTGACGCACTGGGCTACACCAATGAGGTAGCGATCCACCCGGATGGGAACTGGCTCTATGTCAACGAAACCTTCGCACGCCGCCTGACCCGTTTTCCGCTTTGCGCGGACGGAGGTCTTGGCCAGCGCGAAACCGTTGCCGAATTCGGCCCCGGGGCTTTTCCCGACGGTCTGGCCTTCGACGAGGACGGCCATGTCTGGGTCGTGAGCATCGTCAGCAACCGGCTGATACGGGTCGCACCAAACGGCACGCAGACCTTGTGGCTGGAGGATGCCGACGCCACCCATCTGGCCTGGGTCGAAGCTGCCTACGAGGCTGGCGAAATGGATCGGTCGCATCTGGACGGCATTCGCAGCCGCCGCCTGCGCAATATTTCGAGCATCGCGTTTTGCGGCGACGACCGCCGCACCGCCTTGCTCGGTTGCCTGCTGGGCGGCAGCCTGCAAAGTCTGCGCCTGCCGGTGGCCGGCGTCCCCCCTGTTCACTGGAACTACACAACATGAATGCACAAGCATCGGTACCCGGTTCCTCCCTTGTTGACGCCGCCTACGAGCAGATGCGCCGGCGCATCCTGGACAACGTCTGGCCACCCGGCCATCGCGCGCTGGAGCAGGAGGTCGCACTCGAACTCGGCATGAGCCGAACGCCTGTACGCGAGGCCTTGCTGCAGTTGCAGAACGAAGGCCTGGTCGAGGTGATTCCGCGCCACGGTGTGCGGGTATTGCCAGTCTCGCCCACTGACATGCGCGAGATCTATGAAATCCTCACCGCGCTCGAATGCATGGCAGCCGAACTGCTGGCCCGACGCAAGCCCGGCGACGATGAGTTGCAACCGCTGATCGCTGCCACCGACGCGATGGACGCCGCGCTCAAGGCCGGCGACCTTGATGCCTGGGCCCAGGCTGACGAAAGCTTTCATGCGCAGTTGCTGGAGCTGGCCGGCAACCGCCAGTTACAGAACACCGTCTTCAACTACTGGGACCGCGCCCACCGCGCACGCATGTTCAGCCTGCGCCTGCGCCCGGCCCCGGTGAATTCCACTCGCGAGCACATGCAACTGGTTGAACGGCTGCGCGCCGGCGACCCAGAAGGTGCAGCCGCTGTGAACCGCGCCCACCGCGTACGCGCCAACGTCGAACTTCTTGCCATTTTCGAGCGCTACAAGCTCGCCCAGATGTAAGCCAGCGACATGACAAAAGAACACTATTCGATCGCCGTCCTGCCCGGCGACGGCATCGGCCGCGAAGTGATGACTGCCTCGCTCGAGGTGCTGCAGGCCTGCGGCAAGCGTATGGGCCGTGGCTTTGCGACACGCAACTACCCGGCCGGCGCACAACACTACCTGGACAGCGGCGAGTCGCTGCCCGATGCCACGCTGGATGCCTGCCGCGCGGCCGACGCCATCCTGTTCGGCGCCATGGGACTGCCCCATGTGCGCAACACGGACGGCACCGAGAAAATCCCCCAGCTCGACATCCGCTTTGCGCTCGACCTGTATGCCGGGGTACGGCCCATCCGAAGTTGGCCCGGTCTGCCGACACCGTTGTCGCATGCACGTGCCAGCGAAATCGACCTGGTGCTGATCCGTGAAAGCACCGAGGGCCTGTTTTATGCCCGCGGCCGCGGCATCGTCGAGAACGACGCCGCCTTTGACACCATGAAGATCAGCCGCGCCGGCACAGCCCGGGTCTGCGATTTCGCACTGCAACTGGCACGCCAGCGCAAGGCATTGGGCAAACGCGGCCATGTGACCAATGTCGACAAGGCCAATGTATTCACGTCCATGGCGTACTGGCGTGAGATTTTTCTGGAGCGCGCCAAGGCGTTCCCGGACATCGCGTTCGATCACGCCTACGTCGACGCGATGGCGTTGAACCTGGTGATGAAACCGTGGGAATACGACGTGCTGGTGACCGAGAACATGTTCGGCGACATCTTGTCCGACCTGATTGCGGCACTGGTGGGCGGCATGGGCATGGCACCATCGGCCGACATCGGTGACAAGTACGCCTTGTTCCAGCCCGCCCACGGCACAGCACCGGACATCGCGGGCAAAGGCATCGCCAATCCGTCGGCGATGATCCTGTCGGTGGCCATGATGCTCGACTGGCTGGCGGTCCGCCATGATGATCCGCCGCTGGCCGATGGCGCACGCGCCATCGAGTCAGCACTGCAGCGCGCGTTTACCGACGCCGGCATCCGTCCACCGGACTTCGGTGGCAGCAGCGTCACCGCCGATGTGGTCCGCGCCGTGGTGGAGCGACTCTGATGTCCACACGGGTTGCCATGGTCGGCGCCGGCTACTTCGCGCAATTCCAGCTCGAAGGCTGGCGCAATGCCGACGCGCCGGTGATCGCCTTGTGCGACACCGATGCCGGGCGCGCACGCGCCCTGGCCGATCGCTTTCAGGTCGAGGCGACGTTTGGCGATGCGTGTGCCATGCTCGACGCCGTGCAACCCGACCTGCTGGACGTGGTGTTGCCACCAACTGCGCAGGCTGCCGTGGTGCACGAGGCGCTGGCACGCGGCATACCAACGATCTGCCAGAAACCGTTTGGCATCAACCTGGCCCAGGCCCTGGCGATGGCCGAGGCAGCCAGCCGGCATGCCACACCCCTGGTGGTACATGAAAACTTCCGCTTTACGCCCTGGTTCCGCGAATGCCGACGCCTGATCGACACCGGATTTTTCGGCCGCTTGCACGGCATCAGCTTCAGGCTGCGCCCGGGCGACGGCCAGGGCCCGCGCGCCTATCTTGACCGGCAGCCGTATTTCCAGACCATGCCGCTCTTGCTGGTGCGCGAGACCGCGGTGCATTTCATCGACACGTTCCGCTACCTGATGGGTGATGTGGTCGCCGTCACTGCACGCCTGCGCCGCCTGAATCCGGCGATTGCCGCCGAAGACGCCGGCATCATCTTGTTCGAATTCGACGATGACGCAAGCGGCCTGTTCGACGGTAACCGGCTTAACGATCATGTGGCCGCCAATCCGCGCCTGACCATGGGCGAGATGTGGCTCGAGGGCGAGCGCGGCGTGATGCGCCTGGACGGTGACGCCAGCCTGTGGTGGAAGCCGCACCACGGCGCGGAGTCCGAGCACCGTTATCGCCATGAAGCGCCGGGCGCATTTGGCGGCGCCTGCACCGCGCTGCAAGCCCACGTGCTGGCCCATCTGCAAAAGGGGACTGCGCTGGAGAACAGTGCCCAGGACTATCTGGCCAACCTGCATGTGCAGGCGGCGATTTATCACTCTCACCAAACTGGGCGCCGGGTCGCGATGGCGCATTTTGATCCTGACCACCACCGAGCAGAAGCGCTCACATTCCACCACTGAAGGAGACACACCATGAAACATTTCGTACTCGCTGCCACCGCTGCTGCGGCCATGGCACTGGCACTGCCGGCCAGCGCGCAGACCGTCCTGAAGTTCAGCCACACCGATCAGCAGGCTGGCGCGCGCCAGGCTGCGGCGGCAGTGTTCGCCAGAAAGGTCGAGGAACTGACCCAGGGCCGCTACAAGGTGCAGGTTTTCTGCTGCAGCCAGCTCGGCAATGACCCCAAGAATATCGAACAGCTGGCACTGGGCGGGATCGACTTCACGGTCTCGGGCACTGGCTCCTATGCACCGCACGTACCGACGCTCAACCTCACAGCGCTGCCTTATCTGGTCGAGAACTACCAGCAAGGCTGGAAGCTGTACGACGAAAGCAAGTGGCTCAAAGACCAGTTTGCCAAGGCGCCGGAAAAAGGTTTTCGCTTCCTGGCCACCTGGGAGGCCGGATTTCGCAGCATGACAACCAAGGAGCCGCTGAATTCCCCGGCCGATGCCGCCGGCAAGAAGCTTCGCACCTTCCCCAACGAGATGATGCGCTGGACGCTGGAGGCCATGGGCTTCAACATCCAGATCATGCCGCTGCCCGAGGTCTACCTGGCGATCCAGCAAGGGGCAGTAAGCGGTCAGGAAAACCCGATCGACACCATCTTTTCGAACAAGTTCTATGAGGTGGCGCCCAACGTCACGTTGACCAACCACGTCTACAGCCCGATACCGCTGACCATCTCCGAGAAAACCTGGCAGAAGCTGTCGCCGGCCGACCAGAAGGCGATGACCGAGGCCGCGCAGATTGCGGCCAAGTTCAGCCGCGAGATGATCTCGGGCAACGACGCCAACCAGCTCAAGGAAATGACGTCCAAGGGCGCCAAGATCAACGCCAAACCCGATGTCGAAGCGTTCCGCAAGGCGGTGCAACCGGTTTATGCGAAGGCGCGCGAGAAATACGGCGCCGACGTCGACACCTTCCTCAAAGACGCGGAAATGGTCCGCAAGAGCGCCAAGTAGGCACCGGTCATGGAGCAGCAACTTCCCTGGCTCACACCGGTGGCGGCAGCGCCACTGCCGGTGCGCCTGGTCGGGCGCATCGTCGACTGGACGGTGATCGCCATCGGAGCCGTGATGGCATCCATGGTGTTCGTCAATGTCGCTCTGCACCTGTTCCACAAGGATCTGGCCTGGGTGACGGAGTTTGGGGAGTTGCTGATGGTCTGGGTCACCTTCCTGGGGGGCGCCTGCGCCGCCCAGCGTGGTGCCCACATGACCATCACCGAATTCATCGACAAGCTCGAACCGCCCGGACGGCGCTGGGCCGATGCGCTGGTGCAGACTGCGTGTCTGGTCATGCTGCTGGTGCTGGTGCGCTACGGCTGGTCACTGGTGGACAGCAACTGGGGCAACCAGTTGACCGTACTGCAGTGGCCGATGGCGATTCAGTACATGGGCATGGCCGTGGGTTGTTCGCTGATGGCGTTCTTCGTCGCCTTTGATGTCTGGCAGATCCTGCGTGGCGTGCCACGCGAGGCACGTTACCCCGCAAGCGAGTAGTCCCATGCTGGCCTTGACCCTGTTCGGCGTCTTTTTCGTCATCGCATTGGCCGGCGTGCCACTGCTGTTCTCCATCCTGATCACCACGGTAGGCATCATCTGGGTGCAGAACCTCGGTCATCCGCTGGAAACCATCTTCCTGTCCTTCATCGGCGGCGTGGAGCCGTTCATCCTGCTGGCAGTGCCGCTGTTCATCTTTGCCGGTGAACTGCTGGCCCAGGGCGGCGTGGGCAAACGCATCGTCGCGTTCGCGCGGGTTCTGTTCGGCTGGCTTCCCGGAGGCCTGGGTGTGGTCACCGTCATGAGCTGCACCATGTTCGGTGGCGTTTCCGGCTCGGCCATCGCCGACACCGCGGCGATCGGGTCGCTGGTGATTCCAGCCATGGTGGCGCGCGGCTACTCACGCGGCTTTGCCGCGGCGCTGCTGGCGGTAGCCGGAACCATCGCCTTGCTGATGCCGCTGTCCATACCGTTTCTGATCTACGCCTTCATCTCCGGGGTGTCGATGCGCACCTTGTCGATGGCCGGACTGCTGCCGGCGCTGGCGTCGGCGATTGCGCTGATTGCCGTGTGCATGTGGCACGGCAGGAAGACCGGCTGCGACAACGGCGAGGATCGCTCTACGCTGCCGCAGATCTGGGCCGCCACACGCGATGCGGGTCCGGCGCTGCTGATGCCCGTCATCATCATCGGCGGCATCTGGACCGGCATCTTCACGCCCAGCGAATCCGCGGCTGTGGCGGTGGTCTACGGTCTGTCGGTGTCGCTGTTCTATTACCACGACCTGAAGTGGCAACGGATTCCGCAATTGCTGCTCAACGCCTTTGTCACCAGCGCCACCGTGATGCTGGTAATCGGTGCCACCGGCGCCATGGCCTGGCTGATCACGGTCGAGCAGGTGGCGGTGCAAATGGCCGCCTGGATACAGGTGGTGGCCACCGAGCCCTGGATGTTCCTGCTGATGTTCAACATCTGCCTGTTGCTGCTGGGCATCTTCATTGAACCACTGCCCGCGATGCTGCTGTCGGCGCCGCTGTTCCTGCCACTGGCCCGTCATTTCGAAATGGACATGGTGCATATCGGCGTCGTGATGACGGCCAACCTGGCGATCGCCCTTTATACGCCGCCGGTGGGCGGAACCCTGTTCGTCGCCGCCAAGCTGGCCAAGGTTGGCATCGGCGAGATCACCAGGCACCTGTGGCCGCTGATGGCCGCGACCTTTGGCGTGGTGCTGCTGATCACCTACATTCCATGGCTGTCGACCTGGTTTCCTCGCCTTATTCACTCACTCTGAAACATTGCAAGGAACACACCATGTTGGCTTTGATCGTCGAGTTCCGCATCCATGACGCGCATGTCGCGGCCTTCGAAGTGGCCATCACCGAGAACGCGCGCGCCTCGCGTGAGGACGAGCCGGGTTGCCGGCAGTTCGACGTCTGCCGGGATCCGAACGACCCGCAGCTGTTTTTCCTGTATGAGTTGTACGACGATGACGCCGCGATCCAGGCACATCTTCAATCGGCACACTTTCAGGCCATGAACGCGGCCACCGCAGCCTGGGTCGCGAGCAAGCAGGTCCGAACGTATCGGCGCATGGCACCCTGAGCCCAGGGCGACCTGCCACCAAGCCGGCGAGAGCGTGGAGCCGCGTTGTGCTGGCAGGCAGCCACCAGGTTAACCCGAGCATCACCGCTCACTCGAAGCGGAATACGAACTCCTGCGTCGCCAGCACTTCGGCCCGGTTGGATACGCAGCGGTATTGCCGCATTGCAGTGCGCACAGCATTGTGAAAAACCGGCGCACCGGACAGAATTCGCACGTCACGGACCACGCCGTCGACGATGACGGCCTGCGCCAGCACCACTCCAGTGATGCCGCCACGCACCGCCAGCCGTGGCGTGACCGGCGCCACCTGCGTGGGACACACCAGCGCCATGTCGGTGCTCGCCGCCCCTGTGCTGGATGCGGATCCGGACGAAACGCCCGTTGTCGGTTGCGAGATGGCAGATGACCCGGACCTGGCCGGGTTCGACGCCGACTCAGTCGCTGGAGCCGCCGAGGACATCGCTGCAGACAATGAGGCCGGCTGACCGGTGGCTGCCGCAACCGCTGCCGGTGCCGATACCGGCTCCGCGGACGGCAACACCCGCGACGCCATCGGAGTCGGATTCGGTGGTGTACCCTGCGCTGCAGGCAGGACTTCGCGTACTGCTGGTGCGGCCGGCGGCACCGGTTCAGCCCGAAGCGCGCTGCGTGCGGATACGGGCTGCCGATGGACGGCCTGTGGCGGTTGCGGCGACTGCGATTGCTGTTGCGGGTCAGTTGCAGGCGACCCCAGCTGGACGTTCTGTATCAGCACCGGTGCGAGCGGTGACCGCTGTAGCTGCAGCTCCAACGGGGCAACACCCCGCATCAGCCACCAACCCAGCGCCAGGTGCACCAACACGACAAAGCCCAGTGCACGGTAGCGCGGAGCGGCAAGGCGTGGCAAATGGATCAGGTGGGCCTGCATCACCTAGCGAAACTGCTCGTTGCCCAGCACTGCCACCCGGTTCAGACCGTGGCGCCGGGAAGTTGCCAGCACATGGGCAAACACCGCGTAACTGCAGGCGCGATCCGGCCGCACATGCAGCGCTGGTGGCGCCGCCAACAAGGTAAGCGCCGCCATCCGGCGTTGCAGTTCGACCCGGTCCACCGCCTCGCCCTGCCACATGATCCGGTCCGCCGCATCGATGTGAATATCGATCGCAGGCAAACTCGCGGCCAAGGGTACGGCGGCAGGCGCCCGTACCGGCAAGGCGGTGTTCACCGCATGCAACTGCACTGGAATCGTGATGATCAACATCACCAGCAGCACCAGCAACACGTCAATCAAGGGTGTTGTGTTGATCTCCAGCATCAGCTTCGGCTCGTCCATGCCGAATGGGTCTGCAGACAGTGGCATCATGGAGCAAACACCTTGATGAACCTCATGGCGTGGCCTGGCGTCGATCAACGTTGCCGCGCCGGCGGCTCGGTGATGAAGGACACATGCGAAATGCCAGCCAGTTCGCAGGCCGCGAGAACCCGGCCGACGCTTTCGTAGCGTGCCGCCTTGTCGCCGCGAATCTGCACTTCGGGTTGCGGCGTCATGGCCGCAAGCTTGCGCAAACGCGCGCTCAGGTCGCCCGGCGAACTCATCCGGGTGTCATACCAGTAGATGTTGCCCGACGGATCGACCGAGATGATGACGTTCTCAGGTCGCGACTGCCGCTGCAACGCTTCTTCCTGTGGCAGCGCGAGTCGGATCGACGTGGTCACCACCGGGATCGTGATCAAAAAAATGATCAGCAGCACCAGCATCACGTCCACCAGCGGCGTGGTGTTGATCTGGCCAATGACCTCGTCATCATCGGGGGACGCAATGGATGGCAACAACATGGCGAAGGAAGGCGATTGACCTTACTGACCTACTTCTTCATCGTGGCCAGCATCACCGCATGCAGGTCGCCACCGAAGGCCTGTACACCATCCATTACCGCCTTGTTGCGGCGCACCAGCCAGTTGTAGCCCAGCACAGCTGGCACCGCCACGGCCAGGCCCAGCGCCGTCATGATCAGCGCTTCGCCCACCGGGCCGGCCACCTTGTCGATGCTCGCTTGCCCGGACAAACCGATGTTCACCAAGGCGTGGTAAATCCCCCAGACGGTGCCGAACAGCCCGACAAACGGCGCGGTCGAGCCGACGGTGGCCAAAACAGCCAGCCCCGCTTGCAGGCGGCTGTGCACATGGGCCATGGCCCGCTGAATGCTCATCGTGACCCAGGTGTTGAAGTCGATCGCACCGAGCAATCCCTCGTGTTTGCCCGCCCCATCGAGTGCCTTTTCGGCGATGTAGCGAAACGGACTGTCAGCCTCGAGTTTGTCCGCGCTCTGGCGCACCGAACCGGCGGCCCAGAAGTTACTGTCGACGAGGCGCGACTGCCGCTGAATTCTTGCCTGTTCAAAAAGTTTGGTGACAATCACATACCAGCTGCCCAGGCTCATCAGCAGCAACACCAGCAAGGTGCCGCGGGCCACCAGGTCGCCCTGTTGCCAGACCGCCTGTAATCCATAAGGGTTCTCCAGCGTTGCTGGCAGCGCCGGCGCAACCGCAGCACTGGCAGCCGACCCTGCCTGCAGCGCTGGCAAAGTTCCCGGCGATGTCTGTGCAATGACCAACGGAGCGTGCCAGGCAAGAGCGGCGGCAAGCAAGAGCGCCCGCAAGCGGATGACGCAAATTCCCAAGGTGATTCCTTCGCGATGCCATTACGCGGTTGCCACAGCCGGCACCCGGCCGGGCTGCCGACCGATGAAGCCAAAAAGTGTAGCGGATGGCGCGCCACCAGCGCATCCACCGAACGCTCGACCGGTCACTCGGTGGGCGACAGAAGTTCATCCTCACCCGCCGCACGCACCGATTCCAGCACCTCGGCCACGGTGATGCGCCCACTGGCGCCGAACAGCAGCGCCACCTCCTGCCCCTTCTCGCCCAGTGGCTCGAGCAGATCGAGCAACAAGGGCTGGATCTGATTCCTCACGCCAAAGGCCTTGAGCACCGAAAAGCTCAGCGCCAACAGCGGCACGATGGACAGCAAGGTGGTGTAGACCAGGCTCATCGCGCGCAGGATGAGCTGCCCCAACGCGACATCGCGCCCCAGGATCAGCACCGTACGCACCCAACGCAGCAACAGGGCCCGGGCGTCGGTCAGCCCGGTCGCCTCCCTGAGCCTTTATTCCCACCGACCGAACAGACCCACAGGCGACTCCGCCGTTTCATTTTCCCCGCTGTTATCAGGTTGGGCATTGCATCGGTAAATCGCCGATGTATCCGTTGCCAGCACACCGCATCCGCACGCCTGTACAGCGGCATCCAGTTTCCCCTTGACGTTACCATCGGCCTGTTTGTGTCCCTGTGCAAGGCCTCCATGTATTTCTATGAACCCGCCAAAGGTCACGGCCTGCCCCACGATCCGTTCAATGCCATCGTAGGCCCTCGACCGATCGGCTGGATCTCGTCGCTGGGCCTTGATGGCATCGCCAACCTCGCGCCCTACAGCTTCTTCAACGGCTTCAACTACCACCCGCCGATCATCGGTTTCTCCAGTGTCGGCTCCAAGGACAGCCTGCGCAACATCGAAGCCAGCGGCGAGTTCGGCTGGAACCTGGTGACCCGGCCCCTGGCCGAATCCATGAACGCCAGTTCCGCCACGGTGCCATCGTCAGTCGACGAGTTTGTGCTGGCTGGCGTCACACCTGCACCATCTCGCCTGATCAAGGCGCCGCGTGTCGCGGAAAGTGCCGTGTCGTTTGAATGCCGGCTCAGCCAGATCGTGCAGTTGCAAAGTGCGGCCGGCGCGAAAATCAGCTCCTGGCTGGTGCTGGGCGAGGTCGTGGGCATTCATATCGCGCCGTGGACACTGAACGAGGGCACCTATGACACCGCAGCGGCCGGTCACATCCTGCGCGGCGGCGGACCAGCCGACTATTTCAGCATCGGGCCCGAACAACACTTCCGCATGAAACGCCCCGACTGAGCTTGGCGGCAATCGGCTGCGCCATCACTGCGCAACGTCCAGTTGCAGTTTCAAGGGCACCATCTTGTCACTGGCGGCGGTTACCTCGCGCACTTCGACCCGTATCACCCGGTCGGACGCGAAGCCATCGGTCACCGTCAGACGCTACACGATGCCATTGGCACGGCGGTTCGCCAGCGCGTCCAGACCCTGCGCGGACACCCCTTGTTCGGTGATCATGCGTTCCAGCAGGGTTTGGTAGAAGGCGGGCGAACACCGGCGAGGCGACAACCGGCGCCAGGCTCTGACCCATGGCACGCGCGACTGCGCCGCGCACCTTCAGGGACTGCGGCATTTGCAACGACACGCCAGGGTCGATCGCCATTCGGCGCAGCCGGGGTCGGCATAACACCAGCCTTTGCACAGGATGAACGGTTCGACCAACTGGACGGACCCAAAGGCTTCTGTCCGCGATCGAGACTCAGGCAAAGTGCAATAACGCGCTATGCCAGCCGCGCGACGACCGCGTGCAATGGTATGGCAGCGTCAGCCACCGTTCGGCCAACACATGGGGTGAGGTCAAGCAGAGCTGTACGAATGCCTGAGACGCGATGGCATCAAAGCTGACCATCCGGAAAGACAGGGCCACTCGCAAGGCGGCGAAGCTGGCCCACAGGCGGCGGGTCTAGAGCCCCAGCACCTTCTTGGCGTCGCCGAGCGCCTTCATCGACTCGGTATGTTTGCCTTCCTTGTGGAACTTTTCGCCATCGGCGCGCAGCGTCTTTACCTTGGTCATATCGGCAGCGGCCATCTTGGGATTGGTGGCCAGCTTGGCGTCGATCGCCTTCATTTCGCCGGGACAGCCATGGGCGAATGCCGCAACGGAACCCAAGGAAAGTGACAGGAGCAGAAGTATCTTTTTCATGCAGACCTTACAGGTGGCGCCAGAAAATCCTGGCTGGCAAATTCTAGGGAGTTGTCAGCCCAGCGCAATCGGAGACGACCCCACCCGCATGCAGTCAGGGTTTTTCGCTTTGACCCGGTACCGCGGTGGATTCGGGTTTGCTGCTACGCTTGCACAACGAGCAAATGACTATTTCGACCACAGTCATCTGCTCACCGTCGGTGCGTCACCTGAAAGCGGCCTGGCTGGTCGCATAACCCGTCTCGTATACAAATGAAACAAAAACTGCTTTGGCTCGTGTTGTCCCTGGCCTTGGCCGTACCAGGCACGGGGGTGCTGGCGCAGGTCCCGTATCCGCCCGCGCTCCAACCTGCAGCGCATGAGGCCAAGGCGGCGCGACTGGCAGCAGAACTGCTGACGCGTTACCACTATCAGGCGATGCCGCTTGACGACGCAATGTCCAGCAAGATGTTCGACCAGTACCTGAAGGCGCTCGATCCCGAGAGGCTCTATTTTTTGCAGTCCGACATTGACCGTTTTGGCGCCGATCGCAACCGGCTGGACGATGCCATCCTGAGCGAAGACCTGCGCGCCCCGATAGACATCTTCAACCAGTACGAACGCCGGGCCGCCGAGCGGCTGGCCTATTCCCGCACGTTGTTGCAAAAGGGGTTTGACTTCCAGCCTGATGAGAGCCTGCAGATCGATCGCAAGGACCAGGCCTGGCCGGCCAACGAGACGCAACTGCAGGACCTCTGGCGCAAACGCGTGAAGAACGACTGGCTCCGACTCAAACTGGCCGGCGCGGACGACGCAGCCATTGTCAGGATTCTGGACAAGCGTTATGACAACGCGCTCAAACGTCTGAGCAAAGTCACCAGTGCAGATGCGTTTCAGGCGTTCATGAACGCCTATACGACGTCGATCGAACCCCATACCAACTACCTGGGACCACGTGCGGCGGAGGATTTCGACATTTCGATGCGCCTGTCGCTGGTGGGTATCGGGGCGGTACTGACCGAAATTGATGGCTACGCGACCATTCGGGAACTGGTGACTGGCGGCCCGGCCAGTCTGTCGGGCAAGCTGAAGTCCGGCGACCGTATCGTGGGCGTGGCGCAAGGCGTCAGCGGCCCGATGGAAGATGTTGTCGGCTGGCGACTCGATGACACGGTGGCCCTGATCCGCGGCATCGCCGACTCGACGGTGCGGCTCGACATCCTGTCTGTCGGCAATGGTGCTGATGTTGCGAACAAGACAGTCGTGCTGGTCCGAAAAACCATCACGATGCAGGATCGGGCCGCCAAGGCAAAGATTTATTCGGTGACGCAAGGAGCCGCAAAACGCCGCGTCGGCGTGATCACCCTGCCCTCGTTCTACGAAGACGTCGAAGGCCGGCAAAAGGGTATCAAGGACTACCGCAGCGCGACCCGCGATGTGGCCGCGCTGCTGGTCGATATGAAGGCGCAGAAGGTGGACAGCCTGCTGCTCGATCTGCGTGACAACGGCGGTGGCTCGCTGCGCGAGGCGGTTGAGCTGACAGGCTTGTTTGTCGGCAAGGTACCGGTCGTGCAGGTGCGCAATGCCAAGGGCGCCATCAGTGTGGAAAGAAACAACACCACCGCCATCGCCTGGGACGGACCCATGGGCGTGATGATCAACCGGGCATCGGCTTCTGCGTCAGAAATTGTCGCCGCGGCGATCCAGGACTATGGCCGCGGCCTGATCATTGGCGAGCCCAGCTTCGGCAAGGGCACGGTCCAGACCGTGGCCAGCCTGGACCAGATTGCGCGAAACACCAAACCAGTCTATGGGGAATTGAAACTGACCATCGCGCAGTTTTTCCGGGTCGACGGCGGCACGACCCAATTGCGGGGCGTGACGCCGGACATCGACTTTCCGGGGGCTGCAGACGCTGCCGATTTCGGTGAATCGAGTTTTGGCAATGCCTTGCCGTGGACCCGCATCCAGGCTGCCAACTATGCGCCCGTGGGCGATGCCAAAGCCCTGGTTCCCGCGCTGTCGACCTTGCACAAGGATCGTGTCCGGCGCGACAAGGACTTCCAGAACCTGCAGGAAAACATCGCGCGGATGCAGGAGTTGCGCAAGGGCAATGTCATTTCGCTCAATGAAGTCATCCGGCGCAAGGAACGTGTCACGCAGGAGAAACGCCTGGCCGCGATGCAGGGCACAACTGGCGCCGTGGCGGACGACGGCCTGCAGGCGAATGAACGCAATCTCGGCAAGTCGCTCGCCGCGGAGAAGACGCAGGATTCGGCCAAGGACATCCTGTTGAATGAAGCGGTCAGCATACTGGCGGACGCGGTTGTGCTGAAGCAGGGCAAGGCCCAGGCCGCAAGCCCTGTTCTGCCGACCGGTCCGGTGCTGGTCATGGAATTGCCGGCCGGCAAGCGCGCCCCGTAGGACCCCATGATGAATGCCAGCCGCACGTGGCTGGCAGCGTCCGCAATTGGTCCACAACGGCTGGGGTTTTCACACCCCATGCCACACTTGACGCTCCTCAAGGGGAGTAGCAGCCCCGGCCAACGCGGCCGGGTTTGCATGTTTCGTCAATACGTCATGCCAGCGCCATCACGACGCTGTGCAGGCCGGAACATGCAGAGGTGCCATCTGGCGCTCTCCCGCAAGACCTTCAGGAAAGTTTTTCAACTTTGTCCTTTTGAGGTCTTGCATGCAGACAATCGCTCCGTTGTGGCTCTGGGTCACGTTTTCCGGCATCGTGCTGGTTTCACTCTTCGTCGACTTTGTCGTGCTGAGAAAGCAGGGCGCACACGTCATCGGCGTCAAGGAAGCGCTCAACTGGTCGCTGATCTGGATCGGCCTGAGTTTTGCGTTCAACGGCCTGCTCTGGTGGGCAGTCAAGGACAGCACCGGCTCGGTTGCGCTCGCGAACAGCAAGTCGCTCGAATTCCTGACCGGCTATCTGATCGAGAAGTCGCTGGCCGTCGACAACGTGTTCGTGTTCCTGATGATCTTCACCTACTTCGCCGTTCCGCCGGCATACCAGAAGCGGGTGCTGATGATCGGCATCATCGGCGCGATCGTCCTGCGCACCGTGATGATTCTTGTTGGCGGCTGGCTGCTGTCTGAGTTCCACTGGATCCTGTATGTGTTCGGCGGCTTCTTGATTCTTACCGGCATCAAGATGTGGTGGGCCGCGGGCCAGGAACCGAACCTGGAAGGCAACCCGGCACTCCGGCTGCTGCGCAGGATCCTGCCGGTCAGCAAGCACTACGACCGAGAAAATTTCTGGACCGTGGAGAACGGCAAAAAGATTGCCACGCCGATGTTTTTGGTGATCTGCCTGATTGCGCTGACCGACGTGATTTTTGCCGTTGATTCGATTCCGGCGATTTTTGCAATCACCCAGGATCCGTTCATCGTGCTCACCAGCAACGTGTTCGCCATCCTTGGCCTGCGCGCGATGTATTTCCTGCTGGCAGCCGTCGCCCACAAGTTCCATTTGCTGAACTACGGACTGGCCGTGATCCTCGTGTTCATCGGCACCAAGATGTGCTTGATCGACGTCTACAAGATTCCTGTGCTGGTGTCGCTCGGTGTTGTCGTGGGCATCCTGACGTTAACGATGTTGCTCAGTTTGCGCACCGCCACCGTACGACCCAAGGCCTGACCCATCTCGCTGCGCCGGATATTCCAGCCTTCCCCCCACCCACCAAGGAAAACCCATGAACTGCCCCCACTGTCCCGATACCAAACTGGTGCTGTCCGAGCGCCAGAACGTGGAGATCGACTATTGCCCCCAGTGCCGCGGCATCTGGCTCGACCGCGGCGAGCTTGACAAGTTGCTGGACAAGGCCGCAGCCCAGCAGGCACAGGGCAACAACAGCGTGCGGCCAGACACACCCGCGCAAAAGCGCTTCGCCGATTCAGACTTCGCCGACTCGGACTTCGGTCATGACCAGCGACGCCCTTACCGCCGCAAGAAGTCCTGGCTCAGCGAAATTTTCGACTGAAAAGTCCACCCCATGCGAGAAGATCCACCAGTCCTGCGCAGACGCTTGCCCCCAGCCCGCAAACCGCCGACCGCATCGACGCCATGACAGTGTTGGCACACACAGACGTTGATATCGCCGAATGAATCGACATTGCCAGCGTCATGGCCAATGGGGCCTGCAACGAACCATGTTTCGTCCGGCCGAGTGCCATGGGTCACGGCGCGCGAGTTCTCATCGACTGCCAACGTGATGTCAGTCGCGGATGCAACCGCGGGTCAACCCCGCCGGTACAAACCGGACAGATGCTTCAGCCGGGCTGCATGTTCCGGTCGCACCTGCTCCCAGGTAAAGCGCCACTCCCAATAACCCTCTCCCTTGCCTGGCAGGTTCATGCGGTGTTCTGCTCCGAGTTCAAGCACGTCCTGCATCGGGTGGATGGCGGTGTCGGCAACACTGGCGCAGGCCGATCGGATCAGGTCCCAGGCGATATCGTGGCCGTCAACGGCCAGGTAGTTGCAAACATGGGCGCGTTCGGCCGCACTGGCCGCGTCCCACCAGCCGACGCTGGTATTGTTGTCGTGCGTGCCACCGTAGACCACGGAGTTGGTTGAGTAGTTATGGGGCAGATAGGCATTGGCGTTGTCGCCACCAAAGGCGAACTGCAGCACACGCATGCCGGGCAGGTCGAAACGCCGGCGCAACGCGTCCACCTCGGGTGTGATCACGCCCAGGTCCTCGGCAATGATGGGTAGCTTGCCCAAGGCCGCTTCCACGGCCTCGAACAAAGCGGCACCGGGGCCGGGCAACCATCGCCCTGCAACAGCCGTGGGCTCGCTCGCCGGAATTTCCCAGTAAGCGACGAAGCCGCGGAAATGATCGATGCGCACGATATCCACCAGTTCGACGGTGCGGCGCAAGCGTTCGGTCCACCAGGCGTAACCTTCTGCGGCGTGCGCGTCCCAACGGTACAGCGGGTTGCCCCAGCGCTGGCCCGTAGCGCTGAAATAGTCGGGGGGTACACCGGCGACCACCGGCGGGCGGCCGTCTGCGCCCAGGTCAAATAGTTCCTGCCGCGACCAGACATCCGCGCTCTGGTAGGCCACGAAGATCGGTGCGTCACCGACGATTCGTACGCCACGGTCGTTGGCATAGGCCTTGAGCCGGAACCATTGCTCGAAGAAGCACCATTGGCAGAATTTCCAGAACGCGATCGCCCCGGCGTGTTGCGCACGCGCCAGGCCCATGGCCCGGGCATCGCGACGCACGAGCAGTGGCTCCCAGTCGCTCCACGGCTGCCACGCGTGGGCATCGGCCAGCGCCATGAACAACGCGTAGTCATCCAGCCAACTGGCCTGGTGCGTACAAAATTCATCAAATGCGACACGGTCGTCGGCGTGGGCCACGCGCGCAAAGGCCGTAGCGGCGCGGCGCAAGCGATGCATGCGCCAGGGCACGACGGCTGCGAAATCCAGGCGTTGCTGCTGGAACGCCTGCGCCGGCAAGACGTCGTCCGGGCGCAGCCAGCCGCGTTGCTGCAATGCGCTCAAATCGATCAGCAACACGTTGCCGGCAAAGGCCGAACTGCTCATATAGGGCGAGTTGCCGGGCCCGATGCCGCCCAGTGGCAGAATCTGCCAAAGGCTTTGTCCGGCCGACACCAGCCAGTCAACAAAATGAGTCGCAGCGACACCGAAATCCCCCGAGCCATGTGGCCCGGGCAGGCTGGTGGGATGCAGCAGGATGCCGCTGGCGCGCGTCAACGTCATGCTACGCCAGCGCCGGCGGCGGCGAGCAGAACCAGGCTGTGCGCGGCCACTTCCAGCAATACCGGGCCCTGGCCATGCCAACGGGCCTGGCCGCGTGCGTGCGCGGTGTCCAGCAGTGCCTGCCACACCCCGCCCGGGAGCATGAAGCTCAGGGGCTCTTGCCCGGCATTGACGAGCAGCAGCAGGGGCGCGGCGACGCGCCCGGGTTGGCCGATCAGACAGCCCAGCGCGCGTGATCCGGGTTGGTGCCAGGCGTCGCCTTGCAACGGGCTGCCGTCGGGCTCCAGCCAGGCCAGATCGTGCAGGCCCAGGGGGTCGGTGAGGCCGCTGTACCACTCGTTGGAAAACGGGCGCGCGGTCCGGCGCAGTTCCAGTACGCGCGCGCTGAACGCGATCAGATCCTCGTCGGCTCCGGACCAGGTTATCCAGCTGGTGGCGTTGTCCTGGCAGTACGGGTTGTTGTTGCCACCCGCGGAATGGCCGAGTTCGTCGCCGGCGCATAACATCGGTGTGCCTTGCGACAGCAGCGTGCAGGCGAGCAGCGCGCGCTGCAGCCGAGCACGCAACTGGTTCACATGGTGATCATTGCTGGGGCCTTCCACGCCGCAGTTGAAACTCAGGTTGTGGCCATGCCCGTCGCGGTTTTCCTCGCCGTTGGCCAGGTTGTGGCGCTGGTTGTAGCTCACCAGGTCGCGCAGTGTGAAGCCGTCATGTGCCACCACAAAATTGACCGACTCGCTGGGTGCGCGTTGCCGCGCCTGAAACACATCGCTGGAAGCGCACAGTCGCTGCGCGAACTCGGCGCGCGTGGCCGGTGCATGGGAGGCATGCGCGCCGCCATGGCCGCCGAGCCAGAAACCGCGCAGCGTGTCGCGGAATTTGTCGTTCCATTCCAGCCATCCGCGCGCAAAGCCACCGACCTGGTAGCCGCCCGGGCCGATA
Organism: Burkholderiaceae bacterium; assembly: GCA_046594635.1. Taxonomy (GTDB): domain Bacteria; phylum Pseudomonadota; class Gammaproteobacteria; order Burkholderiales; family Burkholderiaceae_C; genus CAISIP01. The sequence continues at coordinate 6,677 of JBKJRR010000133.1, read as the reverse complement.
TCCCACGGCTCCGCAATCATCTTGACCGTCGACAGTACCGGGTCCTGCGCCACGGCCGTGAAAAATGCGCTGCCGCGGTCAAAGCCATGGTCTCCCCGACCCAGCACGGTGGCCAGATCAAAGCGAAATCCGTCGACATGCATGTCGGACACCCAGTAACGCAGGCTGTCCATCACAAGCCGCAACACCTGGGGGCTGCGGATGTCGAGCGTATTGCCGCAACCGGTGTGGTTCTCGTAATTCCGGGGTGCACCGGGTTCGAGGCGGTAGTAACGCGCGTTGTCGAGCCCGCGAAAGCTGAGGGTCGGGCCGTCGCTGCCTGATTCGGCCGTGTGGTTGAAGACCACATCCAGGATGACCTCGATGCCCGCCGAATGCAGGTCGCGCACCATGCAGCGGAATTCGTTGCGTGCGCCCTCGCCCGCCGGCTCGCTGGCCAGCGCAGGGTTGATGCAAAAATACGCGATGCTGTTGTAGCCCCAGTAATTTTGCAGCCCGATGGCGACCAGCCGTTCCTCGTCCAGCGCATGGTGCACCGGCAGCAGGCTGACCGCCGTGATGCCCAGTCGTTGCAAATGGGCGATGCTGGCCGGATGGGCCAGGCCCGCGAAGCTGCCGCGCACGGACTCCGGCAAGGCCTGCTGCAACATGGAAAAGCCCTTGACATGCATCTCGTACAACACTGTTTCCTCAATGGCGGTGTGCGGCGCACGGTCGTCACCCCAATCGAAGTGATCCTGTACCACGCGTGCCTTGAGCGCAAACGGCGCGTTGTCGCGGTCGTCGCGCTCCAGGGGGCTCTGCCGCTTGGCGCCGAAATGTTCATCGCGCCAGGTGAACCGGCCGACGATTTCGCGCGCATACGGGTCGAGCAGAAGTTTGGCCGGGTTGAACAGCTGGCCCCGCTCCGGTTGCCAGGGACCGTGGGCACGCAGGCCGTAGATCAGGCCCGGGCCGGCGTCGGGCAAGTGGCCGTGCCAGACGTCGCCACTGCGCACCGGCAATGGCATGCGGCGCAGCTCTTGCGCGCCGGTGGCGTCGAACAGACACAACTCGACGCTTTGCGCACCGCCCGAGACGACCGCGAAATTCACCCCCTGACCGTCAACAAACGCGCCCAGCGGCCACGCGCGGCCGGGCGACATCTCATGACGCTTTGCAGTCATAGGCAGACCTTCGCCCTTCGGGCTGCGGTGCAAGCTTGCTTGGGGCGGCCCGGCGCAACGCTCATGCTTTCCATTCAAGGATCAGCGTGGCCAGGGGTGGCAGGTTCAGTTCCACGGACCAGGGCTTGCCATGGCTGGGCGAGGCTTGCGCGCTGGCCGCGCCATTGGGCGTGCCGACATTGCTGCCGCCGTAATGTTTCGAATCGGTGTTGAGGCATTCGCGGTATTCGCCAGCGTAGGGCACGCCGATCCGGAAATGGGTATGCGGCGTCGGCGTGAAGTTGCAAACGACCACCACGCAGGTGCGCTCGTCGGTGCCGCGTCGGATGAAGCTCATGACCGACTGGGCCGCATTGTCATGGTCGATCCACTCGAATCCGCCGGCGACAAAATCGAGCTGATGCAGTGCCGGCATGCGCCGATAGAGATGATTGAGGTCGCGCACCAGACGCAATACGCCGTCGTGTTTCGGATCGTTCAGCAGATGCCAGTCCAGGCTCTGGTCGTGGTTCCATTCGCGCACCTGGGCAAACTCGCAGCCCATGAACAATAATTTCTTGCCCGGGTGCGCGAACATGAAGCCATAGTAGGCTCGCAGGTTGGCAAACTGCTGCCAGCGGTCGCCCGGCATCTTGCCCAGCATTGAACCCTTGCCATGAACGACTTCGTCGTGCGAGATCGGCAGCACGAAATTCTCGTTGAACGCATAGGCCAGGCCGAAGGTCATCTCGCCATGGTGAAACCGGCGATGGATCGGGTCGCGTGCCATGTATTGCAGCGTGTCGTGCATCCAGCCCATGTTCCATTTGTAGTGGAAACCCAGGCCGCCGGCATAGGTCGGGCGCGACACCGCCGGGAAGGCGGTGGATTCCTCGGCCAGCGTGACCGCCTGCGCACGTTGCTCGCCCACCACCTCATTCAGACGCTTGAGAAAGGCGATCGCTTCAAGATTCTCACGGCCGCCGTGTTCATTGGGAATCCACTCGCCCGGTTCACGGCTGTAATCACGGTACAACATGGATGCCACGGCATCCACCCGCAAACCGTCAACGCCAAAGCGCTCGAGCCAGTACAAGGCGTTGCCGACCAGGAAGTTGCGCACTTCCGTACGGCCCAGGTTGTAGATCAGGGTGTTCCAGTCGTTGTGGAAACCTTCGCGCGGGTCGGCGTACTCATACAGATGGGTGCCGTCGAATCGGGCCAGGCCATGGACATCGGTCGGGAAGTGCGCCGGAACCCAATCGAGCAGCACGCCGATGCCAGCGCCATGGCAACGGGCGACGAAGCGGCCGAAACCTTCGGGTGACCCGAAGCGGGCGGTAGGCGCATACAGACCGATTGGCTGGTAACCCCAGGAGCCATCGAACGGGTGCTCGCTGACGGGCAACAGTTCGAGGTGGGTGAACCCCATGTCCACCGCGTAGGGCACAAGCGTGTCGGCCAGTTCGTCCCAGGTCAGCCAGCGATCCTGCTCCTCGGTCTTGCGCCGCCATGAGCCCAGGTGCACCTCGTAGATGCTCATGGGCGCACCCAGCGCGTTGGCGGCTGCGCGCAGCGGGTCGCTTGCCACCGATGGTGGCAGTTGCGCCACGACACTGGCAGTCGAGGGGCGCAGCTCCGCACGCAGCGCAAACGGGTCGGCGCGCAGCGGCAGGTTCTCGCCAGCCTGGTCACGGATGGCAAATTTGTAGTTGGCGCCTTCACCCACACCCGGCAGGAAAAATTCCCACACTCCACACTCGCGCCGCAAGCGCATCGGATGGCGGCGCAGGTCCCAATGATTGAAATCGCCGACCACACTGACGCGCGATGCGTTGGGAGCCCATACCGCGAAACGTGTGCCTGCCACACCGTCCATGTCTGCCAGCTGCGCGCCCATTACTTCGAAGGGCCGCAGGTGTGTGCCTTCGGCCAGCAACCACAGGTCCATGTCGCCCAGCACCGGGCCAAAGCGGTAGGGGTCGTCCATCAACACCACACTGCCATCGCCCCAGCGCACTTGCAACTGGTAAGGACTTGCAGGTACGGATGTCAGCACCTGTTCGAAAAATCCGTCGTCATGGCGCCGGGCCAGCGTGGCCAGGACCTGTTGTGAAGACGCGGCAACCACCAGAACCTGGTCTGCACCGGGGATGAAAACGCGCACCGACGTGCGCCCGTTGCCGATGCGGTGGGGGCCCAACACTGCAAACGGATCGCCATGCGCTCCCTGGCAGATCAACGCGACATCGGTCGGATTCAGCATGGCGGTATCCGCTGACGCATCAAGGCTAGGCGCCTGAACCAGGGGCGATGTGCCAGATGTCTTTGGCGTAGGCCCGGATGGTCCGGTCCGCGGAAAAGGGACCCATGCCTGCCACGTTGGCAATGGCGCACGACGACCATTGCGACGGCGCGCGGTACAGCGCGTCCACCCGGGACTGGGTCGCAATATAGGAGGCATAGTCGGCCAGCAGCATGTAGTGGTCGCCCCCCCAGAGCAGGGAGTCCACCAACTCGCGATAACGGCCGGGTTCGTCGGCTGAAAAAGTATCGCCGGCGATCGCATCGAGCGCCGCGCGCAAGCCTGGTACGGTTTCGTAAAAACGCATCGGGTGATAACCATGGTGTCGCAACTCGCCCACCTCCGCCGTGCGCAACCCGAAGATGAAGATGTTGTCATCTCCCACGTTCTGGCGAATCTCGATGTTGGCGCCGTCGTCGGTACCGATGGTCAGCGCACCATTGAGTGCCAGCTTCATGTTGCCGGTGCCGGACGCCTCGGTGCCTGCGGTGGAGATCTGCTCGGACAGATCCGCACCCGGCATGATGATTTCGGCTACCGACACGCCGTAATTGGGCAGAAACACCAGTTTGAGTTTGTCGCCGACGCGTGGATCGGAGTTGATGACGCCGGCCACATCATGGATCAGACGGATGATGGATTTGGCAGTGTGATACGAGGATGCTGCCTTGCCCGCGAAGATGACCGTGCGAGGCACCCAGTCGGCTTGCGGATCGGCCAGGATGGCCTGGTAACGCGTCACCACATGCAGCAGGTTGAGCAACTGGCGCTTGTACTCGTGAATGCGCTTGACCTGCACGTCGAACAGGCTGTGCGGATCGACCGTGATGCCGGTGGCCTTGTGGATGTAGGCGGCCAGGCGCACCTTGTTGGCGTGTTTGATGGCTGCAAAACGCTTGCGAAACGCCGGATCCTCGCGCAGGCCTCGAAGACGCTGCAACTGGTCGAGATTGAGCCGCCAGAGCCGGCCCAGCGTGTCGTCGAGCAGCCCGGCCAGACCCGGGTTGGCTTGTGCCAGCCAGCGCCGCGGTGTGACACCGTTGGTCATGTTGGTGAAGCGTTCGGGCCACAGACTGGCAAAGTCCGCGAAGATGGTCTGGACCAACAGGTCGGAATGCAGTGCCGACACACCATTGACCTTGTGGCTGCCCACGATCGACAGGTGGGCCATGCGCACGCGGCGTTCGCCATGTTCGTCAATCAGCGAGAGTCGCGACAGGAATCCGTGGTCGCCCGGCCGATGCCGCGCCGCCTCGTCTAGAAACTCCTTGTTTATGCGAAAGATGATCTCCAGGTGCCGGGGCAACACATGCTGCATCAGTCCCACCGACCAGGTCTCCAGCGCCTCCGGCATCAGCGTGTGGTTGGTATAGGAAAAGCTGCGGGTGCAGATGGACCAGGCATGGGTCCAGGGCATGCCGTGTTCATCGACCAGCACGCGCATCAATTCCGCCACGCCGATGGCCGGATGGGTGTCGTTGAGGTGGATCGCTACTTGGTCGGCCAGGTTGTCCAGTCCGGCGTGTTCGTGCAGATGACGCGCGATCAGGTCCTGGATCGACGCGGCAACGAAAAAATACTCCTGCTTCAGGCGCAACTCTCGCCCTGCGGGGGTGCTGTCGTTGGGATACAGCACCCAGGAAATGTTCTCGTAAGCGTTTTTGGCGCTGGCAGCGCGCGCATAGTCACCGGTGTTGAAGGCGCCCAGGTCGATGTGGGCCGGCGCCATGGCCCGCCATAACCGTAAGGTGCTGACCGCCTGGTTGCCATGCCCCGGCACCACCATGTCGTAGGCCTTGGCCACCACTTCGGCGCTGCTGCACCACTTGGCGTCTCCACTCGCGTGGTCTACCCAGCCGCCAAAACGTACCGGATAACCAATCTCGGAGCGAGGAAACTCCCAGGGTGTGCCGTCCTTCAGCCAGGGGTCGGGGTATTCCATCTGGCAACCGTCCTGGATCTCCTGCGCGAACATGCCGTATTCATAACGAATGCCGTAACCGAATGATGGCAGCCCTACAGTGGCCATCGCGTCCAGGAAACATGCTGCAAGACGACCGAGACCACCGTTGCCCAGCGCGGCATCGGGTTCGCAATCGGCGACATCTTCCAACGAGCGCGCGAATTGCGCCAGGCCCAGGCTCGCCGCGCCTGTCAGCCCCAGGGCGGCCAGAGCATTGGACATGCTGCGCCCGACCAGAAATTCCATTGACAGGTAGTAGACCCGGCGCGCTTTGGCGTCCTGCTCACGCGCCTGGGTCTGGACCCAGCGGCGCGACAACTCGGCCCGTGCCACCTGGGCCAGCGCCTGCATGAACTGGTTGCGCGTGGCGCTTGCCGGATCGACGCCAACCGTCTGCAGCAGGTGTTTTGCAATCGACTCCGCCAGATCGGCGTGCATTTGCGGAGGGCTCTGGGTCACAGGGGAGTCCTTTTTGGTTCGGATACGGTCTTCGCCGGCGCACATGTGGAGTGCCCTCTGGTACAGACAGGTCAGCGGATTTTCGCATGCGGTAACCCGGCCGTAACCCTGGCCGTGTCGCCGGCATTAAGATGGTGGTGCATTACCCATCCGAGATCAGCGACGCCCCAAGGAGACAAGATGACTTCCCCTGACCTGGCGAAAGGCCTCGACCTCGCCACAAGCCTCGACCTGCCCAAACGCGCCGTGGCGCTGGTTCTTGCGGGAGGGCGCGGCAGCCGCCTGATGGACCTGACTGACCGCCGCGCGAAACCGGCGGTGTATTTCGGTGGCAAGTTCCGCATCGTCGATTTCGCGTTGTCGAACTGCCTGAATTCAGGCGTGCGGCGCATCGGCGTGATCACGCAATACAAGTCGCACAGCCTGCTGCGCCATTTGCAGCGTGGCTGGGCGTTCCTCAAGAGCGAAATGAATGAGTTCGTCGACCTGCTGCCAGCGCAACAACGCAATGACGACGAAAGCTGGTACCGCGGCACCGCCGACGCGGTCTACCAGAACCACGACATCCTGGAGGGATACGGTGCGGACTTCATCGTCGTGCTGGCGGGCGACCACATCTACAAGATGAACTACGCGGTGATGCTGGCCGATCATGTTGCCAAGGGTCGGCCCTGCACGGTGGCCTGCATCGCGGTGCCGCGCAGCGAGGCCAGCGCGTTTGGCGTGATGGCGATCGACGATAAGCGCCATATCGTCGACTTTCTCGAAAAGCCTGCGGATCCGCCCGCGATGCCCGGCAAGCCCG
>JBKJRR010000447.1:0-2999 GCA_046594635.1 Burkholderiaceae bacterium | reverse complement strand
TTTCAATACTTCCAGGCCTCCTTGCTCGGGCATTTGCAGGTCCAGCACAAGCAGATCGGGCGCCAGGTCCTCGATCGAGGCGAGTGCCTCCTTGCCGCTCGAAGCCTCGATTACGACGTAGCCGTCCCGGTTGAGGGCATGACTGGCGAGGGCGCGTATGTCCGGGTCGTCGTCCACGATCAGAATCCGGCTGCCCCGCACGGCCTCCCAACCGAGGTGCGGCGCAAGGGGCGTATCAGCCCAGGGTCTGACGGCGTGCGGCTCGATGGTCAGGTCAAGTCCCTCGTAGGCGCAGCAGACCTCGACTGGGACCTCCAGTTGCGCGGCGTAGACACGGGAGCGTTTCTCAATCTGATCGACAAAATCGTCGTCGTGTGATGGATCGTGATGGGTCAGCACGAGTCGGCGCACTCCAGCGGCGGCCGCGAGCGCCAAGGCATATTCGTAGGTGCTGTGGCCCCAGTTCTTCTTGGGTGGATATTCCTCCGGCGTGTATTGCGCATCGTGGATCACCAGGCCCGCGCCGGCCATGAAGCGTGCATGCCGTCGATCCCCTTCGTGGACGATGGACTCGGCGTAGCTTCCTGTGCGGCTTGCGTCGCCCTTGTGCTGACCCGATTCAACCGGGCTCATCGCAGGGTGTTCGTGCCACAGGGTTTCCGAGAAGGGCTCGTGGTCGCACAGGTATACCAAGGCCGCACCATCGGCCTCGATGCGATAGCCCAATGTCATGGCCGGGTGATGAAGGTACTGTGCGAGGACGCGCACGCCGTCGAACTCGTGTACGCCTTCAGTGAGTTCCTGAAATGTGATGGTGGCCGGCAGCTGGCCGATCTCGACCGGGAAATAAGTGAACTCCATCTGACCTGAAAGGACTTGGCGCAGCGAACCGCCGCTGCCCTGCGGACCGCAAACCGTGATCTGGTTCCCGGGAACGAAAAGGGGGGCAAAGAAGGGAAAGCCCTGGATGTGATCCCAGTGTGTGTGGCTGAGCAGGATGGTTGCCGTGATGGGATCGGTGGCACGCGCCACGAGTGCCGCGCCAAGCGCGCGCGCGCCGGTCCCGCAGTCAAGAACGAAACAAGCGCCGGAGCTTGTCGTCACTTCAACGCACGAGGTATTGCCGCCATAACGGATGGTGTCCGGGCCCGGCGTGGCAATCGACCCTCGGGTACCCCAGAATCGGACGCGCATACTGACCTCCCGTGTTATCCGTACTCTACGACCAGGCGATCAAGATAGCGCGTCAGCGCAGCAGCCAGCACCTGAATCTCCTCGGTCGAGCGGCGTTCGGCCGCCTGCTCCAGCGAACCACCTAGCTCGGTAATCCGCGTGAAGCCGTAACTGCTGCCGGAACCCTTCATGTTGTGGCCCAGGATCCGGACACCGTCGTAATCGGCCTGTTCGAGCGCCGCCGCAATTGCTTTGATGTCCGTGCGCCGGCTCTTCAGGTAGCCGGGAACGAGCGTGGCCAGACCCGAATCCACCCGCTCGCGCAAGGGCCCCAGCGTGTGCTCCTGGATGGCTTCGAGCAGCGTTGCCTTGCGGATGGGCTTGGTCAGGTGCGCCGTACATCCGGCCTCGAGGCTTTTGCGAATGGCTTCAGGCAAGGCGTGCGCGGTCAGCGCCAGGATCGGTGCCGGCGTCGCGTGATTCTCGCTTTCCCATAGACGGATCCTGCGTGTGGCGGAGTAACCGTCCATGACCGGCATCTGGACATCCATGAGAACCAGGTCGTAGCTGCCGCTGGTAAACATGTCCAGAGCGATTGCGCCGTTGCAGGCCACGTCGGCACCGTAACCGCCGGCTTTCAGGTAAGACTGGATCAGCAGCACGTTGTCCTTGGAATCGTCGGCGAGGAGTATGCGCAACGATTGCGCGCCTGCCGCAATTGGGCGAGCCTGGGCCGGGGGCCGCTCTGCCGTGGTGACCACTCCGCCGCGGGCATCCTGGATCGCCTCAAGCAGCTCAGTTTGCTTCACGGGTTTCACCAGGTAGGCGGCCACCCCCAGCTCACGTCCGCGTGCGATGTCTCCTGCGCGGTTCTCCGAGGTGAGCATCAGGATCGTCGTCTGTGCCATGTCGGGTTGCTGATGGATTCTCTGCGCCACATCGAACCCATCGACGCCGGGCATGCGGCGATCCAGCAACACCAGCGAATAGGGCAGGCCGGCCTGGTTTGCGCGAAGCAATTCCGCTATGCCCTGCGTGCCGCCCTCCGCCTCAGTCACTACGGCGCCCCAGCGGGTGAGCATCCCCCTCAGAATCAGACGGTTCGTTGCGTTGTCGTCGATGATCAGGGTTCTCACGTTGGCAAGATTCGTCGCGCCTGAGGGGACCCGCGCCACGGGCGCGCAACCAATGTCGAACCGTGCCGTGAAGCAGAAGGTGCTGCCGACCTGGACGTCGCGATCCGCCCAGATCCGGCCCTGCATCAACTCGACCAGGCGTCGCGAGATGGCAAGCCCGAGGCCGCTCCCGCCGAACTTGCGCGTGGTGGAACTGTCTACCTGGGAATACGGAGCGAAGATCAGCTCGCGCGTCTCAAGCGGGATGCCGATCCCGGTATCTACGACCGCGAATCGCAGTGCACCGGCGCCTGCGCCGTCAGGGTCAATCTCAACCTGCACGATCACCTCGCCTTTTTCCGTGAACTTGATGGCGTTGCCAATCAGATTGATGAGGATCTGGCGCAGGCGGGCCGGGTCGCCGATGAGCCCCGCGGGCACCTCTGGCCCGATGCGCAAGGCCAGTTCCAGCCCCTTTTCGTGTGCGCGGATGGCCATGATTTCGAGCGTCTTGTCAAGAACTTCGCCCAGATCGAAGTCAAGGCTCTCCAGCGTCAGGTGGCCAGACTCCACCTTGGACAGATCCAGGATGTCGTTGATCAGATCCAGCAGTTGACTGCCCGCTTTCCGGAAGATTCGTACGTACTCGCGTTGCTCCTGCGCAAGCGGGGTTTCCCACAGCAAGTCTGCCATGCCGACAATGGCGTTCAT
>JBKJRR010000274.1:0-3020 GCA_046594635.1 Burkholderiaceae bacterium | reverse complement strand
CACCTGGTGACTTCGTCCATCATCAGGAGATACGGGCCCGAAACTGCGTCTGCCAGTTCCTTGACTGCAGGGTGCGGGTCCAGCAATGTGAGAAAGCGCGGGTGAAGAATGGTGAGTTTCGTCGCGCCGCCTTCCTGGTAGATGCTCATGTGGCCGCAAGGCATCATCGCGGAGATTTGCAAGCCGGCGTTCCAGACGTTGGCGGCTGCTTTCGGGTCGCAAATGCGCACCTGCGTGATTTCGCCACCCTTTAGCTTGTTGTCATTGATGTAGAGCCAGCCCTTTTGCGTGACGTACTGGCGGATGGACTGGTGTAGGTCTGCAGGGGACTTGGTGGTCGTTCGCGTGACGAACAGGTTGTCTCGTGAAGGTGGGGTCGCGCACCCCGCAAGCCCGATGCTTGCAGCAATAACAACAAAAGCGGGACGAAGCCGAAGTAGCTGGAAAGCCATGGTGCGCTCCTATCATGCGACTGCCTTTGAGGGTGGCCACACCTCCGGCAGTCGGCGGCGATGTGAACTATTCTGGGTGTCCGGATTACTCTACAGAGATGGGGATCCCGTCACGGTCACTTTCTGCTCTCCGTACGCCAATAGTCTCCGCGACATGGGAGTCTCAGGAGGCCCGAAGTCCGCAAAGGGCGCTGGCCACGACGATAGAAACCAACAACTTACGCGCTGACGCATCAAGCGGTTGATTTTCAGCATTGGTAAGGCGTCGGTATATTCGCCGTCCGGATCCAGACAGACCAAAGGGGCTGTTCGATTGTTAGCGTTTTTGACCAAAAGTGGCAACACGCTTCTGTCTGGCGACGGTCGGCAGTTGGCAGCAAGCGTTCAGCCGGACCGGTGCAGTGGATTCACATCACGCGCCCAATTCAAGCCTCCAATCCAGGATGTTGACTGCCTCAAAGCCGTCCTCCCCGAACTGTTACCCCGGAACCAGCATGGCCAGGCGCTGCATGAACTCCAGCGGCGACATCACGATGTGGGTGGTGCCGTCGCACCAGACGGTCTTGAGTTTGAGCACCACCTGCCCGGCGCTGTTGATCTGCACGCGCTCGTTGGCCGGTGCCGGGCGCGTGAAATAGCGGCAAAGCTGTTCCTACTGCTGGCGCTCATCAACATCGCAGCGCACCGCATCGCGCTCGCAGGCGCGGCGTGAACCGAGCCAAGGACCGAAGTGCCGGCGCAAGCACCGGCCTCAGCCTGCGACGGGCGCGTCGATCACCTTGTCGGCGCGGATCAGGATGCCGGGCGGCAGTATCAGGTTCATGGCGTTGGCGGTGCGCCGGTTCACCACCATCTCGATCACAGTCGGCAATTCGATCGGCAGGTCGGCCGGTTGCGCTCCCTTCAGGATGCGGTCGACAAAGTAAGCAGCGCGGCGCCAGATGGCGGTCCGCTCCGCGCCGTAGGACAGCAGATGCCCGGCCTCGGGAAAAGCCGCCCAGCCGGCCGCGCTTGGTATGCGATGCCTGAGAAAAAAAACGGCCAGCTTGTTGCGCATCCCGACCATCAGGGCGTCGGAGAACAGCAGCACGGCGTCAGACGGATTCGGCGCGATCTGCGCCAGGGCGAGTTCGACCTCGACCGGGGTACGGACCATGTAGTTCGTCACTTCGACGCCGACCCGCCTTGCGGCGTCCAGCGAGGCCGCCAACTCGCGCTGCTGTCCAGCGTGCTCGGGGCTGTTGAGGAAGGCGACGCGGCGCATCGTCGGCTTGATCTCCTTGAGCAGTTCCATCCGCTTGGAAATCAAGTCGAGCGCCAGCATGGAAATCCCGGTTGCGTTGCGACCGGGCCGGGCCAGGCTGTCTGCAAAGCCGGCGTCCACCGGGTTGCCGCTGTGCACGAAGACCACGGGAATCGAAGGCCGCAGACCGATGGCCGGGGCGATCCCGCCGCCGTTGGCGAAAATCAGCACGGGCTTGAGCTGTGCAAGCTCGCCAGCCAGTGCCGTCGCCAGGGCAGCAGAATAGTTGGCATAGCGCGCCTCCAGGATGAAGTCCCAGCCTTCTCGATAGCCGAGCACCTGAAGCTCGCTGAGCAAGGCGGCCAGCAGATGCGCAGCGTCCGACTGGGTGCCGCCCGAGAGAAAAACGATGCGCCGCGGCGTCTGCGCCAACAGGCCGGGCACCCCGAGTGCGCAGGCGAGACCGACGACGACGCGGCGCCGGTTCGGCGCATGGGCAGGACCTGCGCGCAGCGCCGGGTACGGATCGAACAGCATGATCCCTCCTTGGCTGCCTCAGCCAGTCCCAGAACGGGAAAGAGGGGCAGATCGGGCGGCAAACTGCGCCAACTGCGCCGCCGCCCGCCCAACGGCAGCTTGTTTGCGAGAACAAGTTTATTCGCCTGCTTAGGAATGTCAAAAGAAGAGTCGCTTGAGAAAGCTCTTCGTGGCAGAGAACGGCCGGTCAGTCCCGTGCCACCAGCAGGCGCATTAACCCGGAGCCGAAGTTCGTTACCACGAGTCGATCGTCTGCTCGGCAGCCTTGCCAAACGCTAGTCCCGGCGGGTCATGAATTTTCTAATGAGTTGCGGTTAGGATGCTCTGGGAAACTGATACCCCAAGAACAACAGGCGATCCCGTGTCTGAACCGGTACTCAAACAACGACTTGCAGCAATCCTGGCCGCTGACGTCGCCGGGTACTCCCGATTGATGTCGCTGGACGAGCGCGCCACAGTCGAAGCCCTGGATCTCGCCCGAACCGTATTTCGTTCCCACATCGAAGCCAACCACGGCCGTGTGATCGATATGGCGGGCGATTCCGTGCTGGCAGTGTTTGAAACTGCCACTGGGGCTGCTCAGGCCGCGCTCGCGGCACAAAAGGAATTGGGCGCGGCGGCTGACATGATGCCTGCGAATCGCCGCATGCAATTTCGCGTGGGTGTGCACCTTGGCGATCTGATGGAGAAGGCAGACGGCACGGTTTATGGTGATGGGATCAATATTGCCGCGCGTTTGGAAGGCTTGGCCGCGCCTGGCGGTATCACGGTATCGGAGTCCATCTACA
>JBKJRR010000259.1:0-4088 GCA_046594635.1 Burkholderiaceae bacterium | reverse complement strand
CCTGGAGAAACAGGCTGGTGCCGTTGAAAAACCCCCGCTCCTGGTCGAGCCAGGCCGAACGCACCGAGTTGTCCAGCGCGTATATCTCGTAGTCGACCACCAACGGCGCATCGCCGGCACAGTCGACCTCCCAACTTTGCTTGTCGCATTGGCGCAAGCTGCGGGCACGCTTGCCCTGGTGCGCCACCAGACGCTGCAGGTTCTTGGAGAACTCGCGAATCAGGTAGCTGCCGGGAATCCAGACCGGCAGACGCAAAGTCTGCACCTCGGCCGGCCGGGTGATGGTCAGCGTGACCCGGTACAGATGGGCATGCAAATCGGCCACTGCCACCCGGTAGTGCACCCCGTCTGGCGTCGACTTGGGGCCGGCCTTCATACACCCCGTGTCGCGAGCCGGACGCAGGCCCGCATGGTCATTTTGCGTCGCCGAGGAATTTTTCCACCTGGGCCGAGCTGATGGCACCCGGAACACGGGAGCCGTCGACAAAGAACAGCGTCGGCGTGCCGTTGATCTTGTGCTTGCGTCCGAAATCGACATTGCGCGAGAGTGCGGTCACATCGCACGACGCCGCGGCCGTCGGCGCCTGGTCGCGCACCATGTGATCAAGCCAGGCCTTGCCCTGGTCCTTGGCGCACCAGATTTTCTTGGATTTCTCCACCGAATCCGGCCCCAGTATCGGGTACAGGAACATATGGATCGTGACGTTGTCAACCTTCTGCAGGTCGCGCTCGAAGCGCTTGCAGTAGCCGCAGTTCGGGTCTTCAAAAACCGCCAGCTTGCGTTTGCCATTGCCACGCACGATGGTGAAGGCATCTTTGACCGGCAGCGCGTCGAACTGGATCGCCGACAATTTCTCGATCCGTTCCTCGGTCAGGTTGCGCCTGGCCCGGGTGTCGATCAGGTTGCCCTGGATCAGGTAGTTGCCTTCGGCATCGGTGTACAGGATGTCGGTGCCATTGACGCGTATTTCGTACAGGCCATTGATCGGTGTCTTGCTGACCTCGTCGATGGACTGCAACTGCGGCAGTCGCTCGGCCAGGTTCTTGCGTATCGCCGCCTCCTGGGCCACGGCCGGCATCATTGCAGCCGCCAGGACCAGCACCAGCAGGGGCTTGAAAAAGTTCATGGGGAAAGATCCTGTCATGGGTGTTTGGCCAGCGGGCTGCCGGAACTCGGATGGCCCAGGCCCATGGCCTGCCGCGCCACCCAGGTCTTGAGCATTCCACTGGCGTCGAAACTGCGTAAGCCCCAGTTTCGCACGCTTTGCCAGCCGCTTCCGGCGCGTCCGAACAGTTGCTGCAAGCCGTCGGTGGCCGATGCCATCATCGCCACATCCGCCTTGCGCGCGCGCTCGTAGCGGCGCAGCATCTTCGCGTCGTCGACGCCACGCCAATAGTCGCGGCCGTGAATTTCCTGCGCCAGCAACTGGACATCAGCCAGTCCGAGGTTGAGCCCCTGTCCGGCCAGCGGATGCACTGCATGGGCGGCATCGCCCGCCAGCACCCAGGCCTGCCCGTCGAGCACCCCGCTCCACTGCTGGGAGGTGGCTAACTGCAAGGGCCAGGCCAGGCGCGCACTTGCCAGCCGCAGCCGGCCGAACCGGCCTTCGCTGGCGGAGAAAAGCTTGTCTTCGAACACGTCTTGCGCCGCCTCCAGCCATGGGTCTTTATGTCCTGAAGGGATGGACCAGACCGCGGCCATTTGGTTCCCGCCTTCGCCGCCCATCGGCAACAGCCCCAGGATGTCCTGCGGCGTAAACCATTGGCAGGCCACTTGCTGGTGCGGCAACTCGCATTCGAAGCGCGCGGCTATTGCCCACTGCTCGTAGGTTGTGATGTCCTGCTGCACCCCGAACTGCTGGCGCGATGCGCTGGCGCGCCCTTCACACACCACGGTCAGTGTGGCCTGGACGGGTTCGTCGAGCAGACTGATCTGGGGCTGGAAACGAACCGCCTGGGCCAGCCGCGCCTCGAGCGCCGGCACATCAACGATCCAGGCCAGCGCCGGCACAGCCAGCACACCGGCATCGAAATGTACGGCGCCACCACCGGTTTCCTTCACATGCATGGCCGCTACCGGCGTCACGTCCGGGCCCTCGGGCCAGCAACGCAGGTCCTGCAGCAAGGTCTGCGCGCGCTGGTTCAGCGCATACGCCCGCACATCGGTCCGGTCGGCAGGCGTTGGCGCCACCACCAGGGCGACGCGCAGACGCTCACGCGCCAGCAGCAATGCCAGCACGTGGCCAACGATGCCGCCACCTCGGATACAGATATCTGGATTTCGTCCCATCGCTGGCATTCTAGAAGCCGATGCAAAATGGGGCTTCCGCCCCCACGCCGACGGCATTGCAACGTGACTCAAACCCTCCCCGACTCCGACATCCGGGCGCAGATTGCCCAACTCTTTATCTATCCGATCAAATCCTGCGGCGCGCTGCCCCTGAACGAGGCCATGCTGACCGAAACCGGCTTCGACCTCGATCGCGCCTGGATGGTCGTCGACGCCGAAGGCGTCTTCGTGACGCAACGCGAGTTGCCGCGCATGGCACTGATACGGCCGCAATTGCGCAGCACAGAGTTGGTGCTGCGCGCGCCCGGCATGTTGGCCCTGCATCTGCGCATCGACGCCGTCGAAGCCGTGGCGCAGGTCCAGGTGTGGGACGACCGCATGACGGCCTATGACATGGGCGATGTCGCCGCCCAGTGGTTCAGTGACTTCCTCGCTCCGCAGCGCGCGGCGGGTGCACCGCCGCGGCCCTACCGCCTGGCGCGCTTCGACCCCGATCAGCGGCGTCTGTCCAGCCTGAAATGGACCTCAGGCATCGAGGCACTGAACCCCTTCACCGATGGTTTCCCGCTGCTGGTGACCAGCACGGCGTCGCTCGACGGGCTCAATCGCAGGCTGCGCAGCCAGGGACATGCCAGCGTCGGCATGGAGCGCTTTCGGCCCAACATCGTGCTCAGCGGCCTGGACGAACATGACGAGGACCGCATCGACGCCATGCGCATCACAACCGCCAGCGGCACCGTGGTGCTCAAGCCGGTCAAGCCCTGCGCGCGTTGCCCGATACCCAACATCGACCCGGCAAGCGCCACCAGCGATCCGGCTGTCGGCGACACGCTGCAAACCTACCGTGTCGACCCGCGGGTCGACGGGGGTATCACGTTCGGCATGAACGTCATCACCCTGGAAGGGCTCGATCAGGTTCTGCGTATCGGGCAGCCGGTCGACGGACGCTTTCAGTTCGATTGAGCGCCTGTCCCGTGGGCATTGGCCCCATGGCTTACACTTGGCGCCCGTTTTCCAGAGGTATTGCATGAGTCTGAAGTGTGGCATCGTCGGCCTGCCGAATGTGGGCAAATCCACCCTGTTCAACGCCTTGACCAAGGCCGGTATCGCTGCGGAAAACTACCCGTTTTGCACCATCGAGCCCAATGTCGGCGTGGTGGAGTTGCCCGACCTGCGGCTGGCGCAGCTGGCTGGGATCGTCAAGCCCGACAAGATCGTTCCGGCCATCGTCGAATTCGTCGACATCGCAGGCCTCGTTGCGGGTGCCAGCACCGGCGAAGGACTGGGTAACAAGTTTCTGGCGCATATCCGCGAGACCGATGCCACGATCAACGTGGTGCGTTGTTTCGAGGACGACAACGTCATCCACGTCGCCGGCAAGGTCGACCCGATCTCGGACATCGAGGTGATCCAGACCGAACTCTGCCTGGCCGATCTGACGGCCGTCGAAAAGGGCTTGCACAGGGTCACCAAGACCGCGCGCTCGGGCGACAAGGAGTCGATCAAGCTGGTCGCACTGCTGGAGAAATGCCAGCGGGCGCTGAACGAGGCCAAACCGGTGCGCACGCTGGACTTCAGCAAGGAAGAGCTACCGCTGCTGGGGCAGTTTTTCCTGATCACGGCCAAACCGGCAATGTTTGTCGCCAACGTGGCGGAAGATGGTTTCGAGAACAACCCCTTCCTCGATCGCCTGCGCGACTACGCCGCCGCCCAGAAGGCCCCGGTGGTCGCCATCTGCGCCAAGCTTGAGGCCGAGATGGCCGACATGAGCGATGAAGACCGGCAGATGTTTCTGGAG
>JBKJRR010000254.1:0-3796 GCA_046594635.1 Burkholderiaceae bacterium | reverse complement strand
TGCGTTCGCCAGCCTGTGCCCGGAGATCCGGTTGCTGAGCCTGGCCAGTGGCCTTGAGCAACGCCGCTGGATGACGCGGCGTCTGCAGCCTTACCGGGTCGAGTCGCCGGCCACCGGGCCCGAGGGCATGCTCACGGCCTATTTCGAGCCGGTGCTGCAGGCATCGCGCGTGGCACGGCCGGAGTTTTCGATACCGCTGTACCGGCCGCCCGAGCGGTTGGCCGCGCGCAAGCCCTGGTATACGCGCAAGGAGATGGAGACCTTGCCTGAGGCCAAGGCGGCCTTGCGCGGCCAGGAGATTGCCTGGCTGGCCGATCCGGTCGATGCCTTGCTGTTGCAGATCCAGGGTTCCGGACGGCTGCAGATGCTCGAGCCCGACGGTCAGCAGCGCACGGTGCGGCTGGCATATGCCGCCACCAATGACCAGCCCTACGTCAGCGTCGGGCGCTGGTTGCTCGACCAGCAACTGGTGCGCGATGCGTCCTGGCCGGGCATCCGCAACTGGGTTGCGCTCAATCCGCAACGTATCAACGACATGTTGTGGAGCAATCCGCGCACCGTGTTTTTCCGTGAGGAAACCTTGTCCGAGTTCGAGGCCGGGTTCGGTCCGCGCGGGGCCCAGGGTGTGCCGCTGACGCCGGGGCGCTCGATCGCGGTGGATCCGCAAAGCATTCCGTATGGTGCGCCGGTCTGGCTGGCATCGAACGGGCCGTCCACCCAGCTGCAACGCCTGGTGTTGGCGCAAGACACCGGCAGTGCCATTGTCGGCGCGGTGCGTGCCGACTATTTTGTGGGCTGGGGATCGCAGGCCGGCGATGTTGCCGGCAGCCTCAAACAGCCGGTGCGTTTGTGGGTGTTGTGGCCAAAATGAGGCGCGGCGTTTGCACGGCGCCTTGCAGCTGTCGGTCGGTCGGGACGGCGCAGGTCAACGCCTGCGACGGGCGGGCATGTGTTCACGGTCGCGGGCCGAGGACGTCTGCGCCGGGCTGCCAGCCGTCGTCAGGTGGGTCAGGGGCAAACTGCTGCTGGCCTTGACCTCGCCCAGCGAAAAGCTGGTGTGCAGGTCCTTCACGTTGGGCAGGTTGATCAGGCTGCGCATCGCAAAGCGCGAGAAGCTGTCCAGGTCCTGCGCTACCACCTGCAGTTCGAATGTGCCATGGCCGCTGATGTAGTGGCATGACACCACCTCGGGCAATTGGCGGATCGCCTCCTCGAGCTGACGGGTACCGTCGCCGGTGTTGCGTTCGGCATCCACACGCACGAAGGCCATCACGCCCAGACCGATTTTTTGCCGATTGATCTCGGCCCGGTAACCCGTGATGTAGCCGCCCTCCTCCAGTGCACGGACCCTGCGCCAGCACGGAGCCGCGCTCAGGCCGACCCGTTGGGCAAGGTCTGTGTTGGTCAGGCGGCCATCGGTTTGCAACTCATTCAGGATGGCGATGTCGAACTTATCTAATGTTTCCATAAAGTGCTTTTTGGAGCAAGAATCTTTCTGATCATAGCCATAACACGCCATATTTAGAAAAGACATATCTGGCCATCACGCCTACACTTTGCCGACATATTCCTGTCTGCCCCCGTGCCGTGATGGCGGTGTGCCGACATGCCGTCTTCCGCAAGTCCCCATGGAGTCCTGCCCAACATGAACGCGTCCCTACCCGAACACATCCGCAAGGCACTGGAAACCGTCACGCTGGATGACAAATATTCGCTCGACTATGGCCGGGCCTTCATGAGTGGCGTACAGGCACTGGTCAAGCTGCCGATGCTGCAGCGCCAGCGAGACGCGCTGGCGGGCAAGAACACCGCCGGTTTCATCAGTGGTTACCGGGGCTCACCGCTGGGGGGGTATGACCAGTCGCTGGTCAAGGCGGCCAAGTACCTCAAGGCCCAGAACATCGTGTTCCAGCCCGGTGTCAACGAGGAGTTGGCCGCCACTGCGTTGTGGGGCACCCAGCAACTGGGTTTTGCGCCGCCGGGAACGAACAAGTTCGACGGCGTGTTTGGCATCTGGTACGGCAAGGGCCCGGGCGTGGACCGCACCTCGGACGTGTTCAAGCATGCCAACATGGCCGGCACCACACCCTGGGGTGGTGTGATCGCCGTGGCCGGCGACGACCATGTGTCCAAGAGTTCGACCGCGGCGCACCAGAGCGACCACATCTTCAAGGCCTGCGGTCTGCCGGTGTTCTTCCCGGCCAATGTGCAGGAGATCCTGGACCTGGGCATCCACGCATTCGCGATGAGCCGGTTCTCCGGTGTGTGGGCCGGCATGAAGACGATCCAGGAGATCGTCGAATCCAGTTCCACCGCGATGATCGACCCACAGCGGGTGCAGATCGTGGTGCCGACCGATTTCGACATGCCCGCCGGTGGCGTGCACATCCGCTGGCCGGATCATGCGCTGGAGCAGGAAGCGCGGCTGTTCGATACCAAATGGTATGCGGCGCTGGCCTATATCCGTGCCAACCGGCTCAACTACAACGCGATCGAAGGGCCGAATGATCGCTTCGGCATCATCGCCAGCGGCAAGGCCTACAACGACACGCGCCAGGCACTGATGGACCTGGGCCTGGACGACGCGACCTGCCGCCAGATCGGCATCCGGCTGCACAAGGTCGGCGTGGTGTGGCCGCTCGAGGCGCAACTCACGCGCGACTTCGCCACCGGCCTGCAGGAGATCCTGGTGGTCGAGGAGAAACGCCAGGTCATCGAATACCAGCTCAAGGAAGAACTCTACAACTGGCGCGCCGACGTGAGGCCCAATATCTACGGCAAATTCAACGAGGTCGAAGGCGACTTTTCGGGTGGCGAGTGGTCGATGCCGAACCCGACCGCCAATACGCTGTTGCGCGCCAACGCCGACCTGTCGCCGGCCATCATTGCGCGTGCGATCGCGCAGCGGGTGAAGAAGCTGGGTGTGGACGCCGATATGGCGGCCCGCATCGACGCGCAGTTGGCGATCCTGCAGGCCAAGGAGCAGGCCATGCAGGTGCTTGACCTGGGCGGCGTCAAGGGCGCTGACCGCCAGCCCTGGTTCTGCTCCGGTTGCCCGCACAACACCAGCACCAAGGTGCCCGAGGGCTCACGCGCCATGGCCGGCATCGGCTGCCACTTCATGGCAACCTGGATGGACCGCTCCACCATCGGCTTCACCCAGATGGGCGGCGAAGGCGTGCCCTGGGTCGGTCAGCAGCCGTTTTCCACTGACCAGCACATGTTCGCCAACCTGGGTGACGGCACTTATTTCCACAGCGGCCTCCTGGCAATCCGGCAGTCGATCGCGGCTGGCGTCAACATCACCTACAAGATCCTCTACAACGACGCGGTGGCCATGACCGGCGGCCAGCAAATCGGCGAGCGGCCTGAAGGCCATTCGGTGGTGCAGATCGCCCAGAGCATGCGGGCCGAAGGCGCGGTGAAGATCGTCATCGTCACCGACGAACCGGAAAAATACGAAGGCGCGAAACACCGAAGCGCGCCGGGCGCGCTGGGCTTGCCCGAAGGCGTCGCGGTCGAGCACCGGGACGAACTCGACCGGATCCAGCGCGAGTTCCGCGAGATCCACGGCACCACGGTCATCATCTATGACCAGACCTGCGCCACCGAAAAGCGGCGCCGGCGCAAGCGCGGCACCCTGGTCGATCCGGCGGTGCGGGTGGTGATCAACGAACTGGTCTGCGAAGGCTGCGGCGACTGCAGCGTCAAGAGCAACTGTCTTTCGGTCGAGCCGCTGGAAACCGAATTCGGCCGCAAGCGCACCATCAACCAGAGCACCTGCAACAAGGACACG
>JBKJRR010000215.1:0-4375 GCA_046594635.1 Burkholderiaceae bacterium | reverse complement strand
ACCAAAGCCGCCCCATACGGTTTGTTGCCCTGTGCCAGGGCGGAGCGGGCCGCTTCAATCGCCGATCGCATGGGTGCGAAGTCATCAAACACTTTCGTCACGGGTCGCTCTCCTTTGATGCATCTTCGCTCGCTTTGAGGCTGAAGTTGATTGGCGCAATGAATTTCGATACTCGCGGATGACAATTGACGCTGCACTTTTCCCCACTGCTTCAATCAAGTCAGCCGACGCAGTTTATCGACTGCCATCCTTGTTGGTGACCCGGTTTCGCATCGGCGCGCACGATACGGCTCCAAAGCCCGGTTTGCGTCATGCACAATTTCGTCCATGCGGGAATCGCCACTTTTCAAGCTCCAATGGTCTATCAGCTGGGTCTTGCTGGTCGCCACCGGCGCACTGTCGATCGTTCGCCTGGACATCGCGCAACGGCGTGACACATTTCAGGCCGAGGCCCGAATTGCGCACCGCCTGCTGAGCCAACGGGCCGCACAACAGGACGCTATCCTGGCGACACTTTCGCTGCTTGGTCCCGCAATTGCCGCCCAGGATCGACCCGAGCAGCGTCTTCCAGCGGTGTATCCACAGGTGTTGGCGGTGGTGCGGCGCGACGGCGGGCAAGTATGGCCGGACACCGCGTTAGAAGACGCCGAGCGGCGCTCGCGCAGCTCCGGGCATGCCGAATTGGCAACAATTGACGTGCGAACGGGCCAATACACCATCGTGCAGGCCTCCGATCCCATCAGTTTCGCGCTGCGTATCGATGTGCAGCGTATGGTGCCCTGGCAGGAATGGCCAGTGCGGCAAGCCGGACCGGTTCGGGTGGTACTCGCATATGCGGGGCAAGCACTGGTGCTGCAGTCGGGTCAAAGCGCCGATGCGGAACCATTCGGACTGACCGCAGGTTTCGTGTTTGCAAAGCGACTTGCGCCGGACAGCCAGCCGTTTGTCCTGCAGTTGCGCCAAGCGACCGGACCGGCGTATTGGCCATGGACATGGCTGCTGGTCTGGGCCGGGGTCAGCACCTTGGCCCTGATCGGTCTCGCTGGCTGGCAACGTACCCGCCGATCGAATCGCCGCGCACAGCAACTGTTGCAGTTCGGTCAGGTGGCGCGACTCAACGCAATGGGCGAACTCGCCGCCGGCATGGCGCACGAATTGAACCAGCCTTTGAGTGCGATCATCGCCAATGCGCAGGCAACGCGCCGGATACTGGCGGATGATGCCCCGGCGCTGGACACGGTGCGCAATGCCGTCGAACAGATCGAGGCGCAAGGTCGCCGGGCCGCAGTTGTGGTGAAACGCCTGCGCCAGCAGGTCGAGTCCTCGGGAAAAACCGAAAAGCTACAGGCGACGGATTTGTTGAACTGTGTTCGCCAGGTACACCATCTGCTCGAGTCCGATATCCGACGCTGTGGTGCAAGCATCACGATTCAGGGTTCTTCGGTGCAGGTGCTGGTCGACCCGGTCGCTCTGGAGCAGATCATCCACAACCTGCTGCACAACGCTTTGCAGGCGCTCGACGCGGTGCCAGTATCAAATCGTTCGGTGCTGATCACCTTGCGATCGGAAAAAGAACAAGGCGTGATGACGATGCGCGATACCGGCCCCGGCATCCCCGTCGATGCCTTGCCGCGACTGTTTGAGCCTTTTTTTTCCACGCGGCACGGCGGACTGGGATTGGGTTTGAGCCTTTGTGAGACGCTGGCACAGGCCATGCACGGCAGCCTGACGGCGCACAATACCATTCCCAGTGGCGCCGAATTTCGCCTCACTCTCCCATTGGCCGGAACGCCGACATGACGCCGATATCACCCATCATCCATATCGTCGACGACGACGACGCGGTGCGCGAAAGTCTTGCCTTGCTCATCGGCACGGTCGATCTGCGGGTCGCCCAATGGAGTCACCCACAACAATTTTTATCCAGTTTTGACCGCGAGTCGATCGGCGCCATCGTGCTCGACGTGCGCATGCCTGGAGCCAGTGGCCTGACCGTACTCGACCAACTGCGGGACCAGGGTGTGGACCAGCCCGTCATCATGCTGACCGGACATGGAACGGTCGAGATGTGCCGCCGAGCGTTCAAGTCCGGTGCCGCGGAATTCCTCGAGAAACCAGTCGACGACGACAAGCTGATAGAAGCCCTGCACCAAGCGGTTCGTGCACACGGGCTTGCGCGCGAGCGTCTGCAGGCTGACCGGCAATCCCAGGATCGTGTGGCCAGCCTGTCGGAGCGTGAACGCGAAATTCTGGTCCTGATCGTGACCGGCCTTACCAACAAGCAAATAGCCCGCGATCTGGGCCTGTCTCCCCGCACTGTCGAGGCACACAGGGCCAACCTGTCTGCCAAGCTCGAGGTCCATTCACTGGCCCAGTTGATCAGGCGCTACGGCTCTTTCGTTGACGCCGCCGCGTAGAACTACCTAGTCGCACGCGTGTTCGCACGAATGGTCGCGCAGGCAGGTGAAGACTAGATTAGGACAACGGCTGGATTTCAGCCGCATTCAACCGAAAGTCCGACATGAAATCTGTTTTCCGCATGGCCCTCCTGGCACTGATCGTTGCCGCTCCCCTCGCCCAGGCGCAAGCCGTACGCAGTGAGAAGAACATGTCCCTGGAGTTGGCCAACCAGATCGCGGCGGCCAGCGTGGCCGCCTGCCAGGCCAACGGTTATGCGGTAACGGCGACCGTGGTCGACCGTGCGGCCAGTGTCCGTGCGGTGCAGCGCGCCGACAACGCAGGCCCGCACACGCTGGCCGCCAGCCAGCAAAAGGCCTTCACGTCCGCATCGGCCAAAAACACCACGCTGGCGATCATGGAAGCCGCACAGAAGAACCCGGCTGCCGCGAATCTGGTTTACCTGCCCGGCTACCTGTTGCTGGGTGGCGGTGTGCCCGTGAAGGTCGGCGATGAAGTGATTGGTGCGGTCGGTGTGGGCGGCGCGCCGGGCGGCCACCTGGACGAGCAATGTGCCATGGTGGCACTCGACAAGATCAAGGATCAATTGAAATGACCCTACGGCAGCCTGGCATGACTCGCACTGCAGCGTGCGCGGCTCTGGCCATTCTTGCGTTCGCCATGACGGCACCGTCCGCAAACGCGCAGACTGCGCCGTCTGCGCGCGAAATTGCGGCGTATACGGGCATGTTTTCCGCGGCCCATAGCGGCGACGTGAAAACGATCGCGGCCTTGTCCAAGGCCCCGTCCAATGCGGTGGCGCAGTTGGACAGCAATGGCCGAACCCCGCTGCATGTCGCCACTTTTGCCCGCCAGCGTACGGCGGTTGCTGCGTTGATCGCAGCAGGCGCAAATACGGCCACACTGGACAAGGATCGGTATGACGCGGTGACCATTGCCTCGGTCGCCGACGACGAGGAAACCTTGCGCGTATTGCTGGCCAATGGGGCGAGCGCCAAGCTGGTCACCAGCCGCTACGATGGCACCGCACTCATCGCCGCGGCGCACCTGGGCCATGATGGCGTGGTGGGCCAGTTGCTCGCCGCCGGTGCGCCGGTCGACCATGTCAACAACCTGCACTGGACGGCGTTGATCGAGTCCATCGTGTTAGGTGACGGCGGCCCGCGGCATCAGCGCACCGCCAGCGCACTGCTCGGCGCTGGAGCGAATACTCAGCTCACCGACCGAGATGGTCGTACGCCGCTGGAACTCGCCCGGTCACGCGGTTATGAGGCGATGGAGCGCTTGTTGCGCAACGCGGGAGCCCGCTGAAATACGTCGCGGTCGGGCACTCTTTGCAACGGCAAAATGGGGCCGCGTCAGGTCACACGCCCAATCGGCCGTAAAACGTCATGCGCGCCGACTCGGAAAGCGCGATGCCGGGTTCGGTGTTGTACGCCAGCACTGCCAGCATACGCGTACGCTGGCCCTGCACCGGGGTTACGCGGTGCATCGCGTTGCGCCCGCGAAACAACACCAGCGCGCCTGCCTCCATTGCCAGCGTCTTCACAGGTACAGCGGCGTCGAGCACTTCTGCGCAGCGCTCAAAGTTCGACTCGCCCTTGTCCGCGTCGCGCACGTGCGTGACGTACTCGAACACGCCGCCCGCTTCCGCCGGCTGGACCATTAGCGTCACGGCGAATGACGAATTGTCGAAATGCCAGCCCAGTTCCTGGCCCTCATCTGCGAAATGCAGGTTCACCGACGACAAGGGGTCGGCATAGGCGTACAGTTCGGCTTCCCCGAGTACGGCACACAGGAACTCCCTGAAGGCCGGCGCTTCGTACAACACGTGCAACGGCGAACCCTGTGGAATCTGGTCGGTCGTGATGCAACCCTTCGATGACGCCACCGCACGGTTGCGCGGATGCTCAGCCGGATACTGCGGGTCGGTCGGCTTGAGAAAGATGTTGTGCGT
>JBKJRR010000026.1:0-17679 GCA_046594635.1 Burkholderiaceae bacterium | reverse complement strand
GGCCATCGTCGAGCGGCAGAAGAACTTCTTCCTGCACGGCGTACTGGCGATGCGGCCGCTGGTGGTGCGCGAGATCGCCGACGAGCTCGGTCTGCACGAGTCCACCATCAGTCGCGTGACGACCGCAAAATACATGTCCACCCCGCTGGGCACTTACGAGTTGAAATATTTCTTTGGCTCCTCGCTGGGCACCGAGACCGGCGGCAACGCATCGAGCACCGCAGTGCGGGCTTTGATCAAGCAGTTCATCGATGCCGAATCGGCGCTCAAGCCCTTGTCCGACAATCAGCTGTCCGAGATGCTCAAGGAACAAGGCATCACCTGCGCGCGGCGCACGGTGGCAAAGTACCGCGAAGGCCTCAAGATCGCGCCCGCCAATCTGCGCCGGGCGTTATGACTGCCCCCAACCCTGGCGTCGCCAGGCCCCCCAAGGGGGTGCCAGGAACCTTGGGAGCGGCCCGAACCGCGTGAATCGTCAACGCAACCAGATCCTGCCATGAACCAGCTCCAACTTTTTCTTCCCTGCGCCGCCGGCGTCGAGGACTATCTCGCGCAGGAGGTGGCCGGCGTCACCGGCCAGTCGGTGGACCAGGTGCAAAAGTGGCGCGCCGGTGTGCTGCTGCAGGGCTCGTGGCGCGATGCCATGTTGCTCAACCTGCACTGCCGATTGGCCCAGCGCGTACTGGTGCAGTTGTTCCAGGCCGACTATCGCAATGAGCAGGACCTGTACCGGGTGGCCAGCGAGGTGGCATGGGAGATCTGGTTCACGCCGCGCCAGAGCATCAAGGTCGAGGTCACGGCCCAGCACAGTCCGCTCAACAGCCTCAATTTCGCGGCTTTGAAGATCAAGGACGCCATATGCGATCGCTTCCGGGCCAAGGCGGGTGGCGTTCGGCCGGACGTCAACACACAATGGCCGGACGTGCGCATCTATGCCCATCTGACCACCGATACGGTGTCGTTGTATATCGACACTTCCGGTGATGCCCTGTTCAAGCGCGGCTGGCGCGAAGACAAGGGCGAGGCGCCACTCAAGGAAACATTGGCCGCGGCGATGCTGGCGGCCAGTGGCTGGACCCAGACGCCCGAATTGCCGCTGTACGACCCATGTTGCGGCAGCGGCACGATTGCGATCGAGGCCGCGCAGATCGCCTGCCGCATTGCGCCCGGTTCGCTGCGCCGCTTTGCCTTCGAGAAGATGTTGCCGTTCCAGCCCCATGTGTGGGACGCGCTGCTGAACGAGGCCGTGCGCGCGCAGCGCTTGCCGGCGCCGGGGCAGCCCCGCCGTATTTTTGGCAGCGACGTGGCGCACCGGATGGTCGACTTTGCGCAGCGCAATGCGCAGCGTGCCGGTGTTGCCGATGTGATCGAATTTCGCGGCGGTGATGCCTTGCAGCGCATGGCGCCGTGTGATGCACCGGGCGTCATGCTGGTCAATCCGCCCTACGGCACCCGGATCGACATTGCGGGTTTTGCCGGGTCCGGGCGTCATGCGCCGCACGATGGTGACGCGTACGAAGAGGCGCAGGCGCCACGTGCCGGTCGCGAGCAGGCCATTGCCGATGACGGTGGTGAGTTCTTCGTCCAACTGGCCGCGCACTGGAAGAAGAACTATGCCGGCTGGACCGCCTGGCTGCTGACGCCCGACCTGAAGTTGCCGGGCAAGATGCGGCTCAAGGCCACCCGTCGCGTGCCGATGTGGAACGGTCCGATCGAATGCCGCATGTTCCGCTTTGACATGGTGCAGGGTTCGGCGCGCACGCCCCGTGCGGGTGAGGACAACGCCGGGTGAGCGCTGCCTTGCGCCCGCGCCTGCGCAGGACGACGGTCGCTGTCAGACGGTGGGGCTGAAATGTCGCCGGTCCCGATTGGACAGCCGGTGGTGATCGACACCAACATCGTGCTGGACCTGCTGTTGTTTCGCGATCCGTCCACCACGGCGCTGGCCCTGGCGCTGGCCCAGGGAGCGCTGGTCTGGTATGCGACGGCGGCGATGCGGGACGAGTTGCAGCGGGTTTTGACCTATCCCGCAATGCAGCCCTGGCTGATGCGGGCGGATCGTGACGACGCGCCGGGTATCCTGGCGCAATTTGACCGACTCAGCCAGAAACATGCCGAAGTGCCAACCGGTCCGCCGCGCTGTAGCGACCGTGATGACCAGAAATTCATCGATCTTGCGCTTGCTTTGCAGGCCTTGCTGCTGAGCAAGGACCGCGCGGTCCTGCGTCTGCGCCGCGCCCTGGGTGCGCGCACTGTCACGGTCGCGCGTGGATTCAGTATTGCAACATGAAGCTCTCGGCCCGCGCCTGCGGCCACGACTGGCGATAGATCAGGGGCAGGCCGGCGAGTTCGGTCTGCAGGAGCGCGCCGTCGTGCATCTGGGTCAATACCGACTGCGCCAGTGAACGTACCTTGCCGTCGGTCGAGCGGCGCACGATATGGTGGGCGGTGACGTCCTGCGGATGATGCAGACCCGCAGCCTGCACCAGTTCCTTGAGCGCATGCATGGTCATCTCGTGGTATTGGTAGACCCGCTCGGTTTTGTCGCTCACCACCAGTGACTTCTCGCGCAGCGGATCCTGGGTCGTGACGCCGGTCGGGCAGTTGCCTGTGTGGCAAGTCTGGGCCTGCAGGCAACCGAGCGCGAACATGAAGCCGCGCGCGCTGTTGCACCAGTCCGCGCCCAGGGCCATCATGCGCGTGATGTCGAAGGCGCTGATCACCTTGCCCGCACATCCCACACGTATGCGTGAGCGCAACCCGGCGCCGCGCAAGGTGTTGTGCACCAGCAGCAGACCTTCCTGCAAGGGTGATCCGACGTGATTGGTGAACTCCACGGGTGCCGCACCGGTGCCGCCCTCTGCGCCATCGACCACGATGAAGTCGGGAGTGACGCCCGTGGCCAGCATGGCCTTGACGATGGCGAACCACTCCCAAGGGTGACCGATGCACAGCTTGAAGCCGGTCGGCTTGCCGCCGGACAAGGTGCGCAATCGGGTGATGAACTCCATCAGCTCGAGCGGTGTCGAGAACGCGCTGTGTGCCGACGGCGAGATGCAATCCACACCCACGGGAACGCCACGTGCCTGTGCAATCTCTGGCGTGACCTTGGGCCCTGGCAAGACACCGCCATGTCCGGGTTTGGCGCCCTGGCTGAGCTTGATCTCGACCATCTTGACCTGCGGTTCACAGGCGTTTTTCGCAAACCTCTCGGGATTGAAGCTGCCATCGTCGTTGCGGCAGCCAAAGTAACCCGAACCGATCTCCCAGATCAGATCGCCGCCATGGCGGCGGTGGTGCACCGAGATCGAACCCTCGCCGGTGTCGTGCGCAAAACCACCTTTGCGGGCGCCGGCGTTGAGCGCCAAAATGGCGTTGGCGCTGAGCGAGCCAAAGCTCATCGCCGAAATATTGAAGATGCTGGCGTGGTAGGGCTGGGTGCACAGCCCCGCGCCTGGCGCCCGCGCGGCGGTTTGCTCGGGCGTGCCGCCAATCCAGACCCGGAAGTCGTGTGATGCAATGGCGCTGGGTGCCATCGAGTGATTCATCCACTCGTAACCTTCGGCGTGCACATCAAGCAGGGTTCCGAACGGACGCTTGTCGGAGTCCCCCTTGGCGCGCTGGTAGACCAATGAGCGTTGCGCGCGGGAAAACGGCGCGGCCTCGTTGTCGCTCTCCAGGAAATACTGCCGCATCTCCGGACGCACGTATTCAAGCATGTAGCGGAGGTGGCCGATGATGGGGTAATTGCGCAGCACTGACCTGCGCGGCTGCTGCAGGTCGTACACACCCACGGCCACCAGGGTGAGCATCAGCAGCATAGGCATGATGCCGACGCCGAATACGATCAGACTGAACACGCAGCCTAGCAAGCCCAGTACACACAGGCCCAGGACGGTGTAGCGCACCGGAAAGAAGTCGTTCAGGCGATCGAGCATGTCAATGGTTTCCTTCGGTTGAGTCAGTTCGGGTTTGCGTCGATATCGTGTGGCCGGCAAGGTGGCGATTCAGGCCGTCCAGCGCTTTCGAGCGGACCTGCCGGCGCAGTAGCGGGGACCAGCCCAGCAACAGGCCGGGCAGACCCAGCGCCTGGCGCGACCAGCGCCAGAAATCGAAATGGTCGTAGTGCTGCGTGATCTGGCCTGCCGCGTTGAAGGCGAACACCGACTCGATCCGGTTGTGCACCGGTCGTTGGGTCTTGCCGAAGGCGTAATGCGCACTCCAGTGCAACCGACCCGTCTGGGCGTCGACCGAGACGACTCGGAAGTTCAGCTTCCAGTCGGCGTGCCCGCCCGCTTGCGCGGACGCACACAACATGCGCCACATGACCATCACCTGGTCGCGGCCTTCCAATGTGAAGATCTCGTCCTGGAAGCGGACGTCGGGCGAGTAACAGCCCGACATCGTGTCCGGGTCGAGCTGGGCGAACGCGCTGTAAAAACGTGTCAGGGTGCTGCGGTTTTCTTTCATCGCATCGCTCACAATGCATCTGGTACGGCATCGGCCAGGAAATCGAATACGGCGCGAATGTGCGCACTGGTGCGTATCTCGCGATGCACGGCCAGCCAGATCGGGATCGGGGTAATCCGCAGCTCAGGAAGTATGGGTAACACGGCAGGGTCGATGCGTGCCACATGGTCGGCAAAAAAGCCCACACCTATACCGGCGCGCACGGCTTCCCAGTAGGCGATCAAGTCGTCGGTGCGCAACGCGAAATTCTCGGGCCCGACATGGTGTCCCATGGCAGCGAATCCTTGCACGATGTTTTGCGCCTGGACATGCCCGATCAAGGTGTGTTGCAAAAGGTCTGCCGGCTGTGTCGGCGTGCCGCGTCGGCGCAGATAGTCGCGGTGGGCATAGGCGCCCAGGGTCATTCTTCCGATGCGTTTGGCCACCAGAGTGGACTGCGCGGGCGCGACCATGCGCAGCGCGATATCGGCCTCCCGGCGCAGCAGGTTGCTGACCGCATTGCTGACCACCAGTTCGATCTGTATGTCGGGAAGTGTCAGCTGCATGCGCGCCAGGATCGACGGCAACAGGTAGCAGGCGCTGGGTTGACTGGCGCTCAGGCGTACCGTGCCGGAAACCCGGGTTTGTGCGCTGGACACCTTGCGCTGCATTTGCAGTGCGCCAGCTTCCATCGCGCGTGCCGACTCGGCCAGGCGCAAGGCCATCTCGGACGGCAGCAGGCCACGACCGGTGCGCTCGAACAGTACAACACCGAGTTGTGACTCCAGTTCGGATATGTGCCGTCCAATGGTGGGCTGGCTGATCCCCAGGCTTCGGGAAGCGCCAAGCAGGCTACCGCTGTCCAGCGCCGCCAGGAAAGAGCGGGCCAGGCCCCAGTTGAAGTCCTGTTTCATCGCGCCGCCGGCAATGCGCTGCTATGCGTTCTTGTAATTCTGAGTCTCCGTTTCTGCCAATTGTGGTGGACCCCGGTGGATTTCACAATAGTGGCACCTCCTGACGAATGCCCGATATGACACCTGATCAACTGTTCCTGACAAGTAGCCGAATCGCGATGACCGGCGGGCTGGCGCTGGCGGCTGCAAGGCGTGGGGCCGGGGTGGCCCTGGCGCGTGGAGTCTCACCATGAATCGCACGCTGGCACACGGTACCCGCTTGCAACCGGTACACACGCGCCGCACGGGTGCATGGGCCGCGGCCCTTTTCGTCGCCGCGCCACCACTGGCCTGGGCTGGATTGTTCCTGCTGTTCGCGTCGGTGCCGACCCTGCTGTTGATCTTGCTGGACCCGCGCCAGTTGCATGGCGCCAGTGTCTGGATCAAGCCCTGGAAGTTCCAGCTCTCGACCGGGGTCTATCTGTGGACACTGGCCTGGGTCCTGGCTGGGCTGCCGGCAGCGCGGCGCAGCGGCTGGTTGGTACGCAGCCTCGTTTGGGTCGCGATAGCTTCAGCCGTGTTCGAAGTGGCCTACATCACCTGGCAGGCGGCTTGGGGCCGGGCATCCCATTTCAATGTGGCGACCCCCTTCGACGCCACGATGTATACCTTGATGGGCGTCGGTGCGGTGCTACTGTCCAGTACGTCTCTGGTGCTCGGTGTTTTGGTGCTGCGCAGCCGGCGCTTTGCGCTGACCGATGACCTGCGCCAGGCCATCGGCTGGGGCCTGGTCCTGACCTTTTTTCTGGGAACCGGCTTTGGCGCCTATCTTTCCGCGCAGCCCGGGCATTGGGTTGCCGCCCTGCCCAGCGATGCAGACGGCATGTTGTTGACCGGATGGTCGCGCAGCGGCGGCGATCTGCGCGTGGCGCATTTTTTCGGCATACACGCAGTGCACTTTCTGGTGCCCTGGGTCTGGCTGGCGCGACGCGTCCGGCAGTGGCCGGCCCTTGGGCTGGCGCCAGACGGTGCCGTCGTGTCGCGTGGCTTCGTGTTTGCCAGCGTTGTGGTGTACAGCTTGCTGGCGGTATGGACATTCGTCCAGGCCTTGCACGGACGGCCGTTTCTCGCCTGAGCCACATCGACGGGCCCGGTCCGGGGCTGTGCACCTGACGGCGTGTCAGAGATCAAACCAAGGCGGCGTCGGCGACCCTCGCCAATCGCGGACAATGGCGTCGATGGATCGCGCTGCGCTGGAACTGCTGCTCACACGGGAGATGCCGTTCGGCAAACACAAGGGTTGCCTGGTGGCCGATCTGCCTGGCAATTACCTTCAATGGTTTGCCCGCGAGGGATTCCCACCGGGTGAAATCGGCCGCCTGCTCGCCCTGATGTTTGAGATCGACCACAACGGCCTGCAACATCTGTTGGCACCTTTGCGCCCGGCCGGTGCGCGCGGCGGCAATCGTCGGCGTGCCGGTGGTTGAGGTGGGTATCGGTCGCGTGACGGGTGTTTATCCGGCAGTAGCCGCAATGCAGGAGTTTTTTCGATGACACCCCAGGACATACTGGATTACAGCGATACCGGCCGGCCCTGGCCGGTGGCATCGGGCGAGGTTGCCGCAGGCGATATTGCGGGGGCTTACCAAGCGCAACTGGCCATGCGCCAGCTCCGCTGCGCACGCGGCGAATTGCCACGCGGTTTCAAGATCGGATTTACCAATCGGAGCATCTGGCCACGCTACAACGTGTTTGCGCCGATCTGGGGTACGGTCTGGAATACCGGCCTGATGTTCTGCGAAGGAAAGGGTGTGGTGTCGTTGCAAAACACCTGCCTGCCGCGCATTGAGCCGGAGACGGTGTTCGGCATGCGCGCCACGCCGGCGCCCGACGCCACGCTGGACGCGTTGTTCGACGCGATCGACTGGGTCGCGCCGGGCTTCGAGATCGTGCAGTCGCATCTGCCCGACTGGAAGTTCGCAGCCAGCGATGCGGTAGCCGATGGTGGTTTGCATGCCCGGCTGTTGGTCGGTCGGCGCGTGGCGCGCGACGACCTGGCAACAGGCGCTGTGCAGTTGCAGTCGATATTGGCCGGTACAAGGCTGGTGCTGCGCCAGGGCAAGAAGGCGGTCGATCGCGGGACCGGGGCGAACGTGCTGGACAACCCCTTGCTGGCGTTGCAGCATTTCCTGCGCGACATGCACCAGTGCCCCGGCGCACCCGACCTGATGCCGGGTGACGTGGTCACCACGGGGACCTGGACCGACGCCTGGCCGGTGGCCGCAGGCGAAAGCTGGACCGCCGAGTTCAGCGTGCCTTTGTCGCGTTTGCAGGTGCGTTTCGCATGAAACTGCGCTGATCCCACACGTGGGTCGCTGTACAGGAGCACAAACTTGGAAAGCTTCGATGTCGTGATTTGTGGTGGTGCTGTCATAGGCAGCGCCGCGGCATATTTTTTGTCCGCGCATCCGGGATTCACCGGTTCGGTGCTGGTGCTGGAATCGGATCCGACTTACCAGTCTTGCGCCACGACGCGCTCGCTGGCATCCATCCGGCACCAATTTTCGACACCCGGCAATATCCGCATGTCGCAGTTCGGCACCGACTTCATCCGCGATGTGGGAGCCCACCTGGCAGTCGACGGGGACGCGCCCGACGTCGGTTTTGTCGAGGCGGGTTATCTGTTTCTGGCCGGCAGTGGTGGCCTGGACGCGCTGCAATCCAACCATATCGTTCAGCGGCAGTGTGGTGTCGACGTGGCCTTGCTAACGCCGGATGCCCTGGCGCGGCGCTTTCCCTGGTTGCACACGGGGGACCTGGCCGCCGGGTCGCTGGGCCTGTCGGGAGAGGGTTGGATCGACGCCCACAGCCTGCTCACCGCGTTTCGGCGCAAGGCGATAACACAAGGCGTGACCTACCGCGCCGCGCGGGTGACCGGTCTGCGTCGCCAGGGCGAGCGCATCACCACAGTCACGCTGCAGGACGGAACCGAGGTGGCTTGCGGCACGGTGATCAACGCCGCGGGCACCGGTGCCGCGGCGCTAGCGGCAAGTGCCGGCGTCAACCTGCCGGTGCAGTCGCGCAAGCGCTGCGTTTTCTTCTTTCACTCGCCCGCGCAGCTACCGGACTGCCCGCTGGTGATCGATCCGGGCGGGGTCTATTTTCGGCCCGAGGGCAGTGGCTTTTTATGTGGTGTGGCCTTGCCCGAGGACCAGGATCCCGAGTGTTTCGATTTTGATGTGCAACATGAATTGTTCGACGACACTCTTTGGCCGGCGCTGGCGCATCGGGTGCCGGGTTTCGAGGCGATCCGGGTGGCGCATGCCTGGGCCGGCCATTACGACGTCAACCTGCTGGACCACAATCTGATCCTTGGCCCTCATCCGGCGCTGACCAATCTGCAGTTCGCCAACGGCTTCAGTGGCCATGGCCTGCAGCAATCACCGGCGGTGGGGCGGGCCTTGGCAGAACTGGTTGTCGCCGGGCGTTTCGAGACACTGGACCTGTCGGCGTTTGGCTGGCAGCGGGTGATCGCAGAGCAGCCGATGCGCGAGATCAACGTGGTCTGAACACGCCCTTTGCATGGGACGGAGCGGCCGGAATCACGCCTGCCAAACCCCGTAGCCGGCCTCGCGCAAGGCGATGCCCAGCTCTACTTCCATGTCGCGCGCGCCCTCGTACGGCATTGGGTTATACATGGTGTACAGGCCGGGTAACAGGCGCAGCCCGAAGCGGCGCACATAACTGCTGGACTGGATGCCAGCCTTGTGTTTGTCGAAACGCAGGTCCGGGTCCAGCCCGGTCATGCCGACATAAACAAAGGGCTTGCCCAGAATGTAGTGCGGATTGGACTTGCGAAAACGCGCGATGTTCCAGACCTCGTCAGACAATTCGACAACATAGACATGGTAGTGCTGCTTGCGCGATATGTGCGCGGTCGACCGGATGCGCGACTTGACCTGTGTCGGTGCAACCACGTTGGTGTCTGCGGCCTTTGTCGCGCGAGGGCGCTTGCGGGTCGCTCTGCTGCTGTCAGTGGCCATGTTCCGATGGTGTTGCGGAATCATCCACAAGCGCCAGCAGTCGCTCCAGCGCATGATGCACGGTGGCGCGACGCACGTCGGCACGGTCACCGGGGAAATGCCGCAGCGCGCTGCTAATCTGTCCGTCGACATTCCAGCCGAACCAGACGGTACCCACCGGCTTGTCGATGCTGCCGCCGGTCGGGCCGGCCACGCCGGTCACGGCCACCGCAACCTGCACCGGCGCGTGTTGCAAAGCGCCTCGCACCATGGCGCGCACCACGGCCTCGCTCACAGCACCGTCGCTTTGCAGGACGAGCGGGTCGACACCCAGCAGGTCTGTCTTGGCCTGGTTGGAATAGCTCACGAAACCGCGTTCGAACCACTGGCTGGAACCACTCAGATCGGTGCAGGCGCCAGCGATCAGGCCGCCGGTGCAACTCTCGGCCGTGGCCATCATCCAGCCCCTGCGCTGCAGCGCCATGGCCAGCGCCTGGCACAACGTGGCGATGGAGGAGCCATCGCGCACCATCATGCCGGCCACCAATGCAGCCACAGGGCGATTACCAGCAGCGTGCAGAGCGCAGCTACCAGATCATCCAGCATGATGCCAAAGCCGGCCTTGGTCCAGGCCCGCGGGTCGCGCACCGGGTCCACGCCATGGAACAGCTGATCGGCCCAGGCTACCGGGCCGGGTTTGAGCGCGTCGAAAAACCGGAACAGGCCAAAGGCGATCAGCTGCGCCAACAGTCCCGCTGGCATGAGCAGCCACAGCACCAGCCAGAACGCGGCGACTTCATCCCATACAACGCTGCCCGGGTCAAGCACCCGCATATGGCGCGCACAGACCGTGCAGGCCCACCAGCCGAGCGGAAACGACAACGCGACAATCCAGCCGATCTGCGGCGGACTGAGCCAGGACTGCATGGCCAGGAACGCCAGCCAGGCCCACAAGGTGCCGGCGGTCCCCGGGGCCCGACGGCTGAGTCCGGAACCCAGGCCGAGCGCAATGAAGTGGGCCGGATGCGCCAGCAAAAACGCCACGTTCACGCGCGCCAGCGGCGCATCGGGCGGGCGCGTCAAGGCTTGATGTTCATGCATGGTCTGATTATCGGCGTGTGTGGCCCGCGGCAAGCAGGGCCCTTGCTTGCCGGGTATGCTCGCGGCACTTGCCTGGAATCGGTGGTGGCTGCAACGGCCGACGCCGACTACCCTGTGGCTGGCAAGTCCATGTACCCATCGTCATCACTGGAGACAAATTTCATGTTCCGACAGGCAATTCTTGCGACTTCACTGATTGGAGCCTTGCTCTGTGTCAGCACACTCGCCGTGGCTCAGGACAACCGCATCGACATGATCCGACCGGACGCACCTGAACTGGCAAAGTACGGCAGCCTGGCTGTCGGCGTCAAGGTGTTCAATCTGGTCAACCAGAAGCAACTTGACATCGTAAAGGCCAAAGCGGGCGAGGCTATCCCCAGCTATGACCGGCCGCTGGCGGTCGAGGTCTGGTATCCGGCCCGGCCGGCTGCCGCCAAACCGGGCGATGGTGAATACCAGGTCTACGTGCGCGACGGCAAGACGCAGGTGACGGTCCGGGGCAGGGCAGTGCGCGATGCGCAGCCCGATGCCGCAGCGGGCCCGTATCCCTTGCTGATCGTCTCCCATGGCTACCCCGGCAACCGCTTTTTGCTCAGCCACCTGGCTGAGAACCTGGCGAGCAAGGGTTATGTGGTTGCCTCGATCGACCATTCCGACAGTACCTACAGTGACCAGGCGGCATTCGGCAGCACCTTGCTGAACCGATCACTGGACCAGTTGTTCGTGCTCAATGAAATGGCCCGTCTCAATGGCGTGGATGCCACGCTCAAAGGCATGGTCAATGCGGACACGACCGGCCTGATCGGTTACTCGATGGGTGGCTACGGCGTGGTCAGCACGATTGGTGGTGGCTACTCCGCCGCCAGCGTCGGGTTCACCTGGGGCGTGCCTGGCGGTGCGCTGGCGGTGCGCCAGGCCGGTAATGCGCAATATGTGGCATCCATGGACAAGCGCATCAAGGCGGCAGTTGCGTTTGCCCCCTGGGGCTGGAACCGCGGATTCTGGGACGCTGCCGGTTTGGCCGGCATCCGCACACCGGTGTTGTACGTGGCCGGTAGCGTTGACGATGTGTCAGGTTATGCACCTGGGGTGCGCAACATCTTCGAGGCCAGTGTCAATGCGCCGCGGTATCTGCTCACCTACGAGAACGCCAATCACAACGCCGGCGCGCCAATGCCGCCACCGGCCGAGACGTTCAAGGCCGTGCCCAACCTGAAGTACCTGCCGGCCTAGCACTACATTGATGCGGTGTGGGACAACGTGCGCATGAACAACATTGCGCAGCAATTCAGCACCGCGTTCCTGGGCAAGTACCTCAAGAGCGACGCCGGCATGGATGCCTATCTGAATCTGGTCGAGAAGTCACGCGACGGCAAGTGGTCGGCCGAGGAGAATGGCACGCTCAAGGCGGACCATACCTTCTGGAAAGGCTTCGCGGCGCGTACCGCTGCGGGTCTGACGCTGGAGCATCGCAAACCTTGAATTCCCCGGCCGGCCGTGCAGCAGCAAGGCTGATTTGCGCCTTGCCGCGTTCGACGTTCGGCCGGCGTATCGACATGGATCTGGACAAGGGCTGATCGGTGGCGAGCGATAGCAATTCACGCAGCATCGTTGCCATGCTGATCGCCGTCGGGGCGTTTTCACTGATGGATGCCGCGCTCAAGACCTTGACGCTCAGCTATCCGGCCTTGCAGGTGGCTGCGCTGCGCGGTCTGGCGGCGCTGCCGCTGGTATGCGCCTATGTTGTTTGGCGGCGCGAGGCCGGGCAACTGCTGCGCGTGCGCTGGCAGCTGCATCTGTTGCGCGGCGTGATCGGCATCCTGATGCTGTCGTTGTTCAGCTATGCATTGCGTGCACTGGGTCTGGCTGAGGCCTACACCATCTTCTTTGTCGCGCCACTGCTGATCACGATGTTGTCGATCCCGGTGCTGGGCGAGAAGGTCAAGCCGCTGCACTGGGTTGCGATTGCGGTCGGGTTGGCCGGGGTGTTGATCGCCTTGCGGCCCGATGGGCAGGCTTTTTTTTCGTGGGGTGCGTTGGCCGTGCTGGCGGCAGCCACCTGTTATGCCGTTTCTGCCATCGTCGGTCGCGTACTCAGCAGAACCGACGCCAGCGTCACGTTGGTGTTCTGGTCCACCATGTCCTTGTCATTGGGCGCCGGTGTGCTGGCCTGGCCGGCATGGGTTGCCATCGAGCCCGGCCACGGTCCGGTGCTGCTGGCCCTGGCGGTCACCGGATTCGTTGGCCAGTTGGCCATCACCGAGGCGTTTCGCCATGGCCAGGCGTCTGCGGTGGCGCCATTTGAATACACCGCGTTGGCCTGGGGCATCGCGCTGGACTGGTCGCTCTGGCGCATCGTGCCCGACCGCTACACGCTGATCGGCGGTGCGATCATCATCGCGAGTGGCCTGTACCTGCTGCGCAGGGAACGGGTCAAGACGGTCACAATCCCGCCCTGAACGGGCCCGCGCTCAGATTGTGCCCATGGTGGCGGCGTGCACTGCTGCCGCATCACGCGCCAGCAGCTCGATCACCACACCGGCTTCGCGCAGCATGGTCTCGGAGGGGCCGAACGATGCCCCCCATACCGGATCGTCCGGATCCGGCGCCAGCGTCAGCAGGCGTCGGATGCCGGCCTGCACAATTGCGCGCGCGCAATCGGTGCAAGGGAAGTAGGTACTGACCAGCGTGGCGCCTTCTGTGGATCGGCCGGCACGCGCTGCCGCGAAGATCGCATTGCGTTCCGCATGCTCCATCCAGATCAGTCGACCGTCACCCAGCTGGCGTTGCGGCGTATCGGCCACACCGTGCGGGTAGTTGTTGCACTGCGCGATGGCGGGCCCTCCATCGGTCGGCTGCAATACTGCGCCGACCTTGCGTACCCGGTTCGGGCTGCGGCGGGCCGCATCGATGGCAGTGTCGAACCAGGCGTCTGGCGTCATGTGGTGTTCCCGGATGCAGGCGAGGTTTCGCCGAAGTGGTCGAATGACGGCCACGGCCCGCTGATCGTGTGGCCCTGGCCGTCGACCACCCTGGCGCCGGCT
Source organism: Burkholderiaceae bacterium (assembly GCA_046594635.1). Lineage (GTDB taxonomy): Bacteria > Pseudomonadota > Gammaproteobacteria > Burkholderiales > Burkholderiaceae_C > CAISIP01. The sequence goes on along the minus strand of JBKJRR010000026.1, from coordinate 4,170 downwards.
TCGGCCGTGATCGAGCCGATCCGTGTCACTGGCGTCAGGCAGGCGCGGGCCGCTGTGTCGATCGCCGAGCGGGCCGCCACGGGTGCGGTGAAAGCCAACTCGTAGTCGTCGCCGCCCGCCAGAACGCAATGGAGCTGATGGGCTGGCGGCACGACGGCGTCGAGCGAGGGACCCCTGCACAACAAAAGCGCAGTCAGCGTCGTGGCTTCGAGTCGCGCGCCGACACCGGAGGCCGTCAGCACATGGCCCAGATCACCGAGCAGGCCGTCGCTGATGTCGATGGCCGCGTGGGCCAGACCGCGCAAGGCTTGACCCAGTGCGATGCGCGGATCGGGTCGGTGCAAGCGCGTGGCCGCGCGTGCGAACAAGTCCGGTGGCAGTTGCCATTGCCCACCCATCGCTTCCAGCGCCAGACGCGCGTCACCCAGCGTGCCGCTGACATACAGATCGTCGCCGGCGCGTGCTCCCGAGCGCAGCAGCGCCTGGCTGCGTCCGCCCGCGAGCGGAATTTCGCCGAACACCGTGATGCAGATATTGCGCGGGCCGCGTGTGGTGTCGCCGCCGACCAGCTCGCAGCCATGGGCGTCGGCCAATGCCAGCAGGCCTTGCGCAAACGGTTCCAGCCAGTGCGGATCAGCATCGGGCAAAGCCAGCGCCAGTGTGAACGCCAGCGGTTGCGCGCCACAAGCCGCCAGATCACTGAGGTTGACCGCCAGCGCCTTGTGACCCAACTGCCGGGGGTCGGCGTCGGGGAAGAAATGGCGGCCTTGAACCAGCATGTCGCTGGATACGGCGATCTGGCAAGAGGCAGCGGGTTGCAGCAAGGCGCAATCGTCACCGACACCCAGCGCAGCGTGGCGTACCGGGCGCTGGAAATAGCGGCGGATCAGGTCAAATTCACCCATGGTCGGGACGGGTTGTGGCGTCTGCCAGTGCCACTGTGCGCGGCAGCGCGGCCTCAATGCAGCGTCGGACGCTCGCCGCTGGCGCTGAGCGCGTCGAGCACGAACATCGGGATGTCGGTCTCGAACCGCTCACCGTCTTCAGCGACGCAAAAAAAGCTGCCGTGCATGGTGCCTGTGGGGGTGCGCAACCGGGTTCCGCTGGTGTACTCGAATTTTTCGCCGGGCTGCAACAGCGGTTGGTGTCCGACCACGCCCAGGCCACGCACCTTCTCGGTATGGCCGCCGGCATCATTGACGTTCCAGGTGCGCGAAATCAGCTGGGCAGCCACCTCGCCAATATTGGAGATGGTGATGGTGTAGGCGAACACGTACTGACCCGTTTCCGGCGCAGACTCGTGCGGGAGGAACTGGGGGTGAACGTCGACCTGAAATTGATACTTGGCCATGGCGCTATGCTAACTGCGAAAATCCGCGCTATCGCAACGATTTCCCCAAGACCCCACGCATGACCTTCCGTATCGCGCCTTCGATTCTTTCCGCCGACTTCGCCCGCCTGGGCGCCGAGGTATCCGACGTCATTGCCGCCGGCGCCGACTGGATCCATTTCGATGTGATGGACAACCATTACGTGCCCAACCTGACCTTTGGCCCCATGGTCTGTGCCGCACTCAAACCCCATGCCCGCACAGGACAGGGTGTTGCGGTGCCGATCGATGTACACCTGATGGTGCAACCGGTGGATGCCCTGGCGCAGGCTTTTGCCAAGGCTGGCGCCGACCTGATCAGTTTTCATCCGGATGCCAGCGGTCATGTGCATCGCAGCATCCAGGCCATCAAGGATGCCGGATGCAAGGCGGGTCTGGTCTTCAATCCGGCCGAACCCCTGGACGTGCTCGACTGGGTGATCGACGATATCGACCTGGTGCTGATCATGAGTGTCAACCCCGGCTTTGGAGGGCAGTCCTTCATCGATTCGGCGCTGCGCAAGATTGCCGAAGTGCGCCGTCGCATCACCTCCAGCGGCAAGGACATCCGGCTCGAGGTCGATGGCGGTATCAAGGTGGACAACATACGCCGGGTAGCCGACGCAGGCGCCGACACTTTCGTGGCCGGCAGCGCAATTTTTGGTCAGGCGGATTACCGCGCCGTGATCGGACAGATGCACAGCGCACTGCGCTGACATGGGATAACGTGACCACGCCAGCGGAGCCCGCTGTGATCGATGTCGATCGCGACGCCTTGCGCGCCGGTGCGCGCGCCGCCATGCGGGTGCGCGCTGCAATGCTCGCGGTGCTGCTGCTGATTGCCGTGGTTTTGCTGGTTCAGGCAAGGCAAAGCCGTCACGCCGCGCAATTGCGCAGCGCCGATGGCGAAATCATCGCGCTGGCAGCTTCCCAACGCATCTTCAGCCAGCGTCTGAGTCTGCTGGCCTTGCAATACGACAACGCGGCGGCTCCGGCGCAGCTCGAGCAGGTGCTGGCCGAGGCGCGCAGCCAGGCCCTGCGGCTGGAGGCGCTGCTGGCCGTGTATCTGGAGAACGGCGCGGACGACGCACGGCGGCTCGATGCGGTATCGCGTTCCTGGCGAAGGCCGCGTGAGGACTTCTTCGCTGGTGTCGCTGCCCTGCTGGGCGAGGCCGACGGCGCGGATGCCCTGCAGTTGCAGGCGCGCGTGCGCGAGATCCAGGCCCACGCGCCAGACTATTACGCTGCGGCGCTGGCCATGTCGGAGCAGGCGCAGGTGCAGGCCCGCGCGCACAACGAGATGGCGCTGCGTTCGATGAACGTTGCCATGGCGCTGGTGCTGGGTCTGATGGCCTTGCTTGCGCTGGCGGTGGTCGAGCCCACTGCGCGCATGGTCAAACGCCAGCACAGCCTGGCGCATGCCCAGGCTGCGCAAATGCGACGCCTGGCGCTGGTGGCAGAACATACTGCCAACGCGGTGATTTTGCTGGACGCGCAGCGGCGTGTCGAGTGGGTGAATCCGAGTTTTGTCGCACTGAGCGGTTATGCACTGGCGGATGTCAAGGGACAACAGCTGGGCTCTGTGCTGCAATTGCGTGAACGCGGGATACGCGAGGGCGAGTCGTATCGGGACAACATGGCGCACGGTACAGCTGCCAGCGGCGAGATCCAGGCAGTCACCCGCGATGGCAGACCCGTCTGGGTACTGGTGGACATCCAGCCGCTGCGCGATGCCGATGATCACGTCCTGTCATGGGTGGTGGTAGCGTCGAATATCGATGAGGTCGTGCGCTCGCGGCAACAACGCCGGGCCTTGTTCGAGGCCTTGCCCACCGGTGTGCTGGTGTACTCGAAGCAGCTCGAAGTGGTCGAGGTCAATGCCGCTGCGATGAAAATGTTCGGCCTGTCGCCACAGCAGCTGGAGCAGGCTGGGAATGACGGCGCCGTGTTGCAGGCGATTGCTCAGCTGGGACGCCCGATAAGGGATGACCTCTCCGACCTGCCGCTGGATGAACGGCCGGCCGTACGCAGCGTGGTCGGCGGAGAGTCGGTGCGCGGGGAACTGGTCGGATATGAACGTGTTGATGGCAGTGTTTTCTGGACCCTGGTCAATTCCGAGCCCTTGTTTGACGAGCAGGGCGACATCCAGGGGGCTGTTCTGTGTGTGGTCGATGTCACGGCGCAAAAACGGCTCGAGCAGAGGCTGCGCGACAACGCGCGTACCGACAGCCTGACGGCCTTGCCCAATCGGCTGGTGGTCACGGACCAGATCGCTGCGGCACTCGAGCGCCACCGTCAACATGCGGGCTACCACTTTGCGGTGCTTTTCATGGACTTTGATCGCTTCAAGCAAGTCAACGACACGCTTGGCCATGGCGTAGGCGATACCTTGCTGCGCCAGATCGCCGATCGACTGCAGACCGGCTTGCGCGAGAGTGACACCTTCATGCGCACCAGTGATTTCGGTCAGATGGCGGCACAAATGTGTCACTCTCGCGCAAACTGGTCTGCAGCCGATCGGCGATCTGGCGCAGCAGGGCGTCACCCACGCCATGGCCGAGCGTGTCGTTGACCTGTTTGAAGCGATCGAAGTCCATGAACAGGACCGCAAAATGGTAACCCGCAGTTTGCCGGTGGCGCTTGAGTGCAGCCGCAATCTGGTCGGTGACTTCCAAACGGTTGGGCAGGGCCGTCAGGCTGTCGGTGCGCGCGTTGTCCCGCAACCTCTGCTCAAGTCGCTTTTGCGCCATGACGTCGACCACACAGACGACGGCCCCCTGGATGCCGCCGTGCTCATCGAA
>JBKJRR010000123.1:0-8607 GCA_046594635.1 Burkholderiaceae bacterium | reverse complement strand
ACGAACAGCAGTGCCATTTTCAACACAAAGGCCGGGTTGCCAATCAAATCCCCCACCGCGGTGACGAACATCGTGAGGCCAGACAACGCGGCAAGCAGAAATCCGGCAAGGGTCCATGGCAGGACCCGTCTGGCCAGCAACTGCACGTCCAGTCCACGCAGGCGCCCCAGAATGGCCAGGTCGACGATCCACAACGTGCCGAACACCAGTGCAATACCGACAATATGCACGGTCTCCAATGTCGGATACGCATAGTTGCTGGTCTTGAGCCAGACCACCGGCGCCCATTGTTCAAGCGCCGTCAGTGCCCGGCTCAGTGGTGCCGCGGACGGGTCCATACCGGGTGTCCGCAGCCCGTCGCGGCTATTTCAGGCTGCCCGAGAGGAACTGCCCCAGCCGCTCACTCTTGGGTCGGGTCAGCACCTCGGCCGGCACACCCTGTTCCTCGATGCGCCCCTGGTGCAGGAAGATCAGGTGATTGGCGACGTCGCGCGCAAAACCCATTTCGTGCGTGACCACCACCATGGTGCGGCCGTCTTCGGCCAGAGTGCGCATGACCTTGAGCACTTCGACCACCAGTTCCGGGTCAAGCGCGCTGGTGGGTTCGTCGAACAGCATGACTTCGGGTTCCATCGCCAGCGAGCGGGCGATGGCCACGCGCTGCTGCTGGCCGCCGCTCATGTGCGCGGGGTAGCGGTCTTCCATGTTGGGAAGGTCGACCAGGGCCAGGTATTTGCGTGCACGCTCCACAGCCTCGTCACGCGGCACCTTCATCACATGCACCGGCGCCTCGATGATGTTCTGCAGCACCGTCAGGTGGGCCCAGAGGTTGAAGTGCTGGAACACCATGGCCAGTTTGGTGCGCATGCGCTGCAGTTGTCTGGCCTCGGCGGCGTGCAGCAGGCCGGTCTTGTCGGGTACCAGGCGCAGTTCTTCGCCGGCCACGATGATGCGGCCCTGGTTGGGCTTTTCCAGCAGGTTGATGCAGCGCAGGAAGGTGCTCTTGCCCGAGCCCGAACTGCCGATGATGCTGATCACGTCGCCGGCATGGGCCTCGAGCGAGACCCCCTTGAGAACCTCGTTGTCACCGAACTTCTTGTGGATGTCGATGGCCTGGAGTTTCAGGGTTTTGTCGTTCATGGGGGGCGCAGTCTCGTGCGAATGGGGCTGTGGCTCAGGCACCGAGCAGATCGCCGGTGCGAAACGGTACGCTGCCGGCAATGTTGGCCAGATCGTCGTTCGGCAGCACATAGCGTTCGTCGGTGCGCGCGTAAAGGATCCCGTCAACCTCGGCCAGAACCGGCGTCGTGATGTTGGCGATCGGGTCAATGATCTGCGCCACGGTATCGCCCTTGCGCAGCGAGTCGCCCGGCGCGGATGCAAATACCAGCAGGCCGGCAACCGGCGCCTTGACCGTCTGCGAACCGGACAGGGGGGTCGCCTTGCACAGCGCGTCCGGCAATGGCGGTAAAGCGCCGTCGATCAGACCCTCGTGCTGGAGATAGGCGAAGATGGCCGCGGCGTCGGCCTGGGCCAGATCGTGTGTCACTTCGGATTCGCTGCGCAATTCGACTGTGGTGCTGGCGCAGGCTTGTACCAGCGGGTAGGTAAGCCCATCTTTCTGCAGTCGGTCGGCCAGTTTCCACCACAGGCCTGAGAAACACTCATCAAACGAAACACCGCCAGCATTGTGCGCCAGCAATACGGCGCGCGCGCCCAGCCAGCGCGTCAGGGGCTCCAGACGGGGCCAGCACGGTGTTTCGGTATAGATATGCAAGACGGCCTCGCAGTCGCAATGCAGGTCCAGCACCACGTCGGCGTCGCAGGCCAGCGCCACCAGGGTCTTGCGCAGGCTTTGCAAGCCATTGGCCGGCTGCCACTGCGCAACAAACGCGCGCACGGCCGCGCGCACGATGGCGGTGTTGGGCTGTGCATCCGCGCCCAGACGGTTCTTGACCTGGTCGTACACGGCCGCGGCCAGGTCGGGGTAGTTGCGGTTGAAATTCTCCGAGCTGCCCAACTCAAAGCGGCCCATGCTGGTGTGGTCCAGTCGCTGCGCCAGGCCGATCGGGTTGGCCACCGGTACCAGCACCACTTCGCCACGCATGCGGCCTTGCTGCTCGGCGGTCGCAAGCAAGGCGCGCAGATGGAATGCCGCCAGCATGCCGGGTAGTTCCTCGGCATGCAGGCTGGCCTGAATATAGGCTTTGGGCCCATCGCCTGCGTTGCCGAAATGCAGGCTGCTCAATTGGGTCTGGCGGCCCAGGCTCTGGTGCTCAAGCGAATGGTCGATGCGGCGCATGGTGTGCGGTTGCGGCGGGTCAGTTGCGGCGCGGCGCCAGATGGGCGAGGAAATGGCGTTCGGCGAGCTTGAAGATACCAATCAGGCAGAAGGTGCCGATCAGGTACAGCGCGGCGGCCGCCAGATAGGCCTCGAACGGAAGGTAGAAGTCGGAATAGATGCGGCTGGCCGCAGCGGTGATGTCGAGCAACCCCGGCACGGCGCTGGCCAGACTGGTGCTGTGCAGCATCATCACCACTTCGTTGCTGTACGGCGGCAAGGTGCGGCGCATGGCGCTGGGCAGAACGATGCGCAACATGACTTGCGCGCGGCTCATGCCGAAGGCCTGGGCTGATTCGATTTCGCCGGCATGTGTCTCGCGGATTGCACCGGCCAGCATCTCGGCGGTATAGCCGGCGGTATTGAGACTGAAGGCCAGCAGCGCGCAGAACGCAGGCTCCTTGAAATGGGTCCAGGGCCAGATGTCGTCCCAGCGTGCCTGAATCCATTCAAGCTGGCCCAGTCCGTAATAGATCATGTAGATCTGGATCAGCAATGGGGTGCCCCGTATGATGAAGGTATAGGCGCCGACAATGCGTTGCAGCCATATCCAGGGACCCGTCAACGCGAGCGCGAACAACACGGCCAGCACGCCGCCGATCACCAGGGACGATGACAACAGCCACACGGTTGTCATCACGCCCTCGCCATACATGGCCAGGCTCTCGGGTCGGTAAATGACTTCCCAGTCCATTTACAGGTCGGCCCGTCGGGCGCCCAGGCTGTAGCGCGCATTGAGACGGCGCAACACGGCCAGCGAGGCCCAGGTGTAGAGCAGGAACAACGCCGCGGTGAACAGGAAAAATGCGAACGGCGAGCGGGTCGCCGCACTGGCCTGTTTGGCCAGATAGGTCATTTCCTGCAGGCCGATCAGACTGATCAGCGCCGTGGCCTTGATCAGCACCAGCCAGTTGTTGGTAAAGCCGGGCAGGGCATAACGCACCAACTGCGGCAGGGTGATGCGCATGAAAGCCTGCACCGGACCCATGCCGAAGGCGGCGGCAGCCTCGAACTGGCCGCGCGGAATCGACAGGATGGCGCCGCGAAAGGTCTCCGTCATGTAGGCGCCGTAGATGAAGCCCAGTGTCAGTACGCCGGCGCTGAAGGGTTCGATGTCCAGCGTAATGCCGGTGCCCGAGAGTTCGAGCAGGTTGTTGATGCCGATGCTGCCGCCATAAAAGACCAGCAGCATCAGCACCAGTTCCGGTATGCCGCGAATGATGGTGGTGTAGACCGTGGCCAGGGCCACCAGCGGCTTGTTGCCGGAGATCTTGGCCGCCGCACCCATCAGGCCGAGCACGATGGAGACCGCCAGCGCGGCCAGCGACACTGCCACCGTCAGCAGCGCGCCGTTGAGGATCGACCAGTAATAGGCGGACAAACCCGGAATCAGACGGACAGCAGATCAACCGCCGTAAACGTCGATCTTGAAGTACTTGTCGTTGATCTTCTTGTAGCTGCCGTTGGCGCGGATGGCCTTGATGGCGCTGTTGAGTTCCGCCTTGAGCGCCGTGTCACCCTTGCGGATGGCGAAGCCGGCGCCGGTGCCGAAGTACTTGGGGATGAACAGCTCGGGGCCGACCAGCACATAGTCCTTGCCTTCAGGCTTGCTCAGGAAACCACCGGTGACTTCGAGCACGTCGGCTACGGTGCCGTCCAGGCGACCCGATTTGATGTCCAGGTAGACCTGATCCTGGGCCTCGTACGGCGTCACGACCACGCCGACTTTTTTCAGCTCGCCGTTGGCGTATTTTTCTTGCGTGCTGCCCTTGAGCACGCCGATTTTCTTGCCCTTGAGCGAAGCGACACCATCGAACTTGATGTCCTTCTTGACGATGATCTTGCTCGGTGTGTTGTAGTACTTGTCGGTGAAGTCGACCACTTTGAGGCGGTCGGCGGTGATCGACATCGAGCTGATGATCACGTCATATTTCTTGGCCTGCAGGCCGGGGATCATGCTGTCCCAGACCTGCTCGACGAATACGCACTTGCGCTTGACCTGCTCGCACACTGCGCTGGCGATGTCGACGTCAAAGCCGGTGGGTTTTCCGTCCGGTGTCTTGAAGGTGAACGGCTCGTAGGTCGGATCGATCGCGACCTTCAGTTCCTTGTCCTGGGCCGAAGCCGTCATCGCAATGGTGCCCAGCGCGATGGCCAGAATGAGTTTTTTCATGGGAATCTCCAGTCAGGATGTCCCGGCTTTTGGCCAGGAAATTATGGGTAAAACGATGATTCTAGGGGCTTGGCGGGTCTCTCCGGCTCGGTGTTTGCCCTTGCTGAGCGCGTCGCGAAGGGGCAAACCTTACACTATAGGGCTACCCCCAGGACCCCATGAACGCTCCCGTCGACGTTTCTCTGTTCGCGCGCGCCGCGAAACCGCTGGCCAGTTACCGCAAGTACTGGGCCGCGCGTTTCGGTACGGCCCGCTTTCTGCCGATGAGCCGGGTCGAGATGGAGCAACTGGGCTGGGACAGCTGCGACATCATTCTGGTCACCGGCGACGCCTATGTCGACCATCCGAGTTTCGGCATGGCGGTAATCGGCCGCACACTGGAGGCCCAGGGTTTCCGCGTCGGCATCATTGCCCAGCCCGAGTGGCACAGCGCCGACCCGTTCAAGGTAATGGGCAAGCCCAACCTGTTCTGGGGCGTGACCGCCGGCAACATGGATTCCATGATCAACCGGTACACCGCCGACCGCAAGATCCGCAGTGATGACGCTTACACGCCGGGCGATGTCGGTGGCAAGCGGCCCGACCGCGCCGCCATTGTCTACAGCCAACGTTGCCGCGAGGCCTTCAAGGACGTGCCCATCATTCTGGGTGGCATTGAAGGCAGCCTGCGCCGCATCGCGCATTACGACTATTGGTCCGACAAGGTGCGCCGCTCCATTGTGGTCGATGCCAAGTGTGACTTGCTGCTCTACGGCAATGCGGAACGCGCGCTGGTCGAGATTGCCCACCGCATCGCGGCGCGCGAACCGGTAGAACAGATCACCGATGTGCGTGGCACCGCGTTTGTGCGCCGGCCTGGCGATACCAGTGTCGCCGGCTGGTTCGAGATCAACTCCACCAGCGTCGACGAGCCGGGGCGCATCGAGTCGCATGTCAACCCGTACATGACCACGTCGGAGCAGGCGGCCGGGCAGGGCACGAGTTGTGCAAAGGAAGATGCCGAGTCAGCTGTGCCTGGTGTGGCTGCGGCAGACCCGGCCATTCAGCCGCTGACCTTCATGCCGAACCCGGCCTTGAAAGGCAAGCTCAAGGTGCCGCCGCGGGACCGTTCGGTCATCCGCCTGCCCAGTTTTGAGCAAGTGCGCAGCGACCCGGTGCTGTATGCCCATGCCAACCGTGTGCTGCATCTGGAAACCAACCCGGGCAACGCCCGCGCGCTGGTACAGACGCACGGCGACGGCGCCACGGCGCGCGATGTGTGGATCAATCCGCCGCCGATCCCGCTGACCACGGCCGAGATGGACCTGGTGTTCGACCTGCCGTACGCGCGCTCGCCGCATCCTGTCTATGCCGACGAGAGTGGCGGCCATGACGGTGTCACCAAGATCCCGGCCTGGGAGATGATCCGCTTCAGCGTGAACATCATGCGTGGCTGTTTTGGCGGTTGCACCTTCTGCTCGATCACCGAGCACGAAGGCCGCATCATCCAGAGCCGCTCCGAAGATTCGGTGATCCGCGAGGTCGAGGCCATCCGCGACACGGTCAAGGGCTTCACCGGTACCATCTCCGACCTCGGCGGCCCCACTGCCAACATGTACCGTATCGGCTGCAAGAGCCCCGAGATCGAGTCTGCCTGCCGCAAGCCCAGCTGCGTATTCCCCGGCATCTGCAGCAACCTCAACACCGACCACTCGGCACTGGTGCACATGTACCGGCGCGCGCGCTCGCTCAAGGGCGTCAAGAAGATCCTGATCAGCTCCGGCCTGCGCTATGACCTGGCGGTGCAATCGCCCGAATACGTCAAGGAACTGGTGACCCACCATGTCGGCGGTTACCTGAAGATCGCACCTGAACACACCGAGCAGGGCCCGCTGACCAAGATGATGAAGCCGGGCATCGGCAGCTATGACAAGTTCAAGCAGATGTTCGAGAAATACTCGCTTGAAGCCGGCAAGAAGCAGTACCTGATCCCGTATTTCATCGCAGCCCACCCGGGCACCAGCGACGAAGACATGATGAACCTGGCGGTCTGGCTCAAGAAGAATGGTTTCCGCGCCGACCAGGTGCAGAATTTTTATCCCAGCCCGATGGCCACCGCCACCGCGATGTACCACAGCGGCCGCAACCCGCTGCGCCGTGTCACGCGCGACAGCGAGTCGGTCGACATCGTGCGCGGCGACCGTCGCCGGCGCCTGCACAAGGCCTTCCTGCGTTACCACGACGCGAACAACTGGCCGCTGCTGCGCGACGCGCTCAAGGCGATGGGCCGCGCCGACCTGATCGGTAACGGCAAACACCACCTGATCCCGACCTTCCAGCCGCTGACCGACGGCAACTACACCAGCGCGCGCAAGAAGAACTCGACTGCGGCGCCGGTGAAAAAAGCTGTTCAGCCGGTCAAGGGCCAATTGCTGACCCAGCACACCGGCCTGCCGCCGCGGGTGACCGGCAGCGCAAAGCCGCCGCGCAAGCGCTGACGTGTGCGCTCGATCCGTCCATGACCGAAATTGCCGGGCTCGCATTGGCCACTTTTTTTGCCACGATCGGCCCGCTCGACGTGGCGGCGATGTTCGCCGCATTGACCGCCAATCGAACGGCGCAACAAAGGCGGACTGTCGCGATCCGTGGCACGCTGATCAGCGCCGCGATCCTGCTGACGTTCGCACTTGTCGGTGAACTGGTTCTGGCCGGACTGGGCATTTCGATTGCCGCGTTGCGGACGGCTGGCGGTATCCTGTTGCTGCTGATCGGCATCGACATGGTGTTTGCGCGTTCGTCGGGCGGTACGTCCACGACCGACGAAGAAGAGCAGGAGGCTATCTCCAAGACCGATATCTCGGTGTTTCCGCTGGCGACCCCGTTGATTGCCGGCCCAGGCGCGATGGGCGCCGCCATTTTGCTGATGGCCAACCAACAGGGCAACATTGCCGGCCAGGCGATTGTCATCGCGTCGCTGCTGGCCATCCTGTTGCTGACCTTCGTCTCGATGTTGCTGGCCGGGCGACTTCAACAACTGCTGGGTGTCACCGGCATGCATGTCATCGAGCGGGTCATGGGTGTGATCCTGTCTGCACTGGCGGTTCAGTTCATTTTCGACGGCATCAGGCAAAGCGGGCTGCTGCCGACCTGACACGCGCATCCCCCCGCAATGGCGAACTTCGCGTGCGCCATCCATCAGCGCGGGTCGAGTGCCTGCACGTGTGCCAGCAGTTGCACGACATAGGGGTCATCGATCTGCAGCGTTGTCAGTTGGGATGCCAGGCTTTCCAGATAGGCTCGGTTCGAGCCCAGTGGCCCGCACGCGGTGGCCACCACGGTGGCGGTTTCTCCCAGTGGCAGTTCGCCGACATACTCGGGGTGCGCACAATTAGCCGCAAATACCAGTGCGTCGATAGTGCCTTGCGGTGTGGCCACGGTTTGCCATTGCGGTGCATATCCACCGCGGACCATCTCGCGTCGCCATAGGATGGTGGTTTCTGCCTCTACCATTTTCGCCGGAACGCGGAAGACAAGGCCGGTGCAATGACCCGATAGCGGTGCGAGTGTCAGCATCAGCGCCGGGCATTGCGGCGTCCCCCGTCCCGCGCTGATGCGATAGCCGAACCGCCTTTGAAAACCCTCTACACGCGCCAGACGGACTTCCGCGAAATGGATCCCCGGATCCCACATCAACGACCCATAGGCAAATACCCATATGTCGTCTTTCGGATCGTGTAGTGCAAGCATTGCGAGGCGGGTCGCCTCGCGCTCCTGGTCAGGCAGTCGCCAGGCCTCGGGATGACCGGCTTCACGGGCGCGTTCGTCCCACACAGCCAGCCGCTGGGGCGTCATGCGCAACTCCGAGACCTCGCATGGCGTGAGCCGCTCGCGCAGATGCGGAAGATGGGCAAATGGGTTCTGCGTCATGGCGGCGATGTCGGTTTTGTACCACATGCGCGCTTACGGGAGCTGGAAGCTGGTTGCCACGCATATCCCACATATGCCTGGGTCCGCATATTGTTGTGACAAAACGATACTTATTGCATTCTAATTGGGCTGTTGCGACGCACCGATGTGTGCTAGGCCGGGTTGCAAGGCTCTGGAAGCGAATCCA
>JBKJRR010000027.1:0-3725 GCA_046594635.1 Burkholderiaceae bacterium | reverse complement strand
TGGGTAAGCCACCTGGATCGACGAATTCGATGAGCGCTGTCAGCATTGCTGACAACCTTGACGCGGTTGCTGTGCCAATCGGGTGTTGGGAAGCAGCCTCGGCGATTGCTGCTGCTGTTGCAAACCACATGAAGTTGGCGCAGTATCGGCACAGTTCAATTCCCCACTGGCTGAGTCAGCCCGGCTGATGCCCGTCACCGCATCGCCCATGCCCGCTCACGCGGGCGCCATCACCGGGCACATCTCCTGAAACCCGGCAGCCGAAAGGCGCGGAGATACTCGTCACGCATCGGGCACGACAGGCGCCCACCCTGCTCCAGCCGGCATCACAGCCGGTCCCGGCCGGCTTCAGGAAGCGCGAGGTGCAGTGTGCGCTGCCGGGGCGTCCTGCGTACCTGGGGCTGGTGAAGACTTGACGTTGCGTTGGCCGAGCCAGGCCGCGATGGATGTCGCAAACAGCATTTGCATCGCCGGAGATGTCAGTTCACGAAGCATCCAAAAACTGGCAGACCGCCGCAAAGATCGGGCTTGCCCATGCAAAACACCCCAACGCCAAGGACGAATCCAGGCAATGGCAGCACCTGCACCCACACCCAATGCCATCGCACTGACCGGATTTTTCCGGATCCATGGGGAAATCTCCGCGTCAACCGTCTGACTTAGCAAAGACGCGGTTGGTTGCCACGGCTGATCGTTCCACCAACGACCCGCAAAATCACTGACTGTGTGAAAAAGGCCCGCGAAATTACGGGACCGGACGAAGCTCCATGCATTGCGAGCAGTCGTGCGCCATTCGCTTTTCTCTGGGTGCATGCCGCCAGACGCCGCCCCGGAACGGCGCTTTGGGATCAAGGCGGCCTGCAAGTGAATTCTTGAGGCTTCAAGGCGCTTCAAGGCCGCAAAGCGAGGATCATCTTGTTCAAAGGCAATCTGCAATGGCGTTGTTGTGGTCATGAATTCCCCGCGCGGTTGAGCAACTCGATATCTGCCCCCAATTGTTCTCGCACCAACGAAAACATCGGCGACACTTTTGCCTTCCACGCGAACAGGGCACAGTACGATGCCAAAAGCCAAAACAGGCCAGGAACCGCTATCAATACCCACGGTGCAACCATGCCGTTCCATCCGTGCGCCGCGATCAGCATGCCAGCGACAGCACTCACAACGAGCGCAATGGCGCCGGTCAAAGCGGCCAACCCTGCGAACAACAGGCGAGACTGCCAATTGGCACCGAACTGGCGTGCTTCCGCCACCGCCAGATCCGCATACGCGGCTACGTGCTCCGCAAACAGCCCGGGTTGAGATACCAGTCTGGTGAATACCGGATGAATCATGAGGGTGTGTACCGACAGTTTGCGATGGCCAGGAAATGCACTGGAGAAATTCCCTGAAGCGGATCTGCTGATCCGACCCAAGGAAAGCTGACGATCACAGGTTCAGCGCGGTGACTGATGGCGTCCCAGCGCCATCGCGATCAACGCACCAGCGGCAGCTGCCACCAAAACCGATTTGACGGGTTGTTCGCGAATGTAGGCGACCGTGCGATCGCCAGTCTCCTGTGCCGTTGCACGGATGGCGGTACTGGCGCGACGCGCCTGCTCCATACCCTTGCGTGCCAGCTCATCTGCCTGCCCGGCAGCACTGATCAATGCAGACCGACTCGATTCCTGAAAATGATCGAGACCGTCGTTCACTGCGGATGCGGTATTGTTGACAGCCTTTTTGGTGGCAGAAATCGCCTGCTCCGCTTTGTCCGCTGAGCGTTGCGCGAGGTCGCCTGCAAGCTCGGGTGAAATGGCATCTGGATGGGACTCAAATCTGTTCATGATGAACTCCTAAAAAAAGTTGAAAGGGATTGGCTATTGCTTGCCCAGCGGCAGGATTGCGCCTGCTTGGATTGCCATACTCCGATGGCCGCGATTCCAGTCTATTTGGCGGCAAATATTTGACGTGAAGGAAATAATCGCGACACAAGGTAGGACGAACCCGCCATCGTGGCGCTCCGGATCACAGGCTGATTTCTTTGTGTTTGCCCAAATCAGGCGGAGAGTCGCCCGTGACGGCAGCCTTCACAATCTTGAATAGCTGGACCATTTTTCCACTGCCTGTTTCCCAGTATTCAGCGTGCCGCATACGCACGGTCAACAGCGCCAGGCTCCGGTCGGTGGGGCCGCCGGGAAACCACGCCTTGGTCATTTCCGTGAACAACTCATTGATTTTGGCCTGGTTGTCTTCGATACGGGCTTCGCCTGAGACCGACACATAGCTGTCAGAGCCAGGATCGGCATAGGTCACGCAGACCTGGCGATCGCCGGCAACCCCGCTGGCAATCTCGCTGTCACGCTGTACAAAAAAGTACAACTTCGCGTTTTCGTCCACAGACTGGTTTTGAGTGGTCAGCGGGTGGCCGTGCAACACGCCGTGGGCGTTGCGGTGGGTAAACATCCCAAACTTGATGTCCTTGATAAGTTCCCAAAGCCTGTCATGGGCGGGTAGGTCGTTTTGCATGTTGGCTCCAGTGAAATCCAAACGTATCACTTTAGAACCGGCCGTGGCACCGCGCTATAGGTGAGCTGAGCGAAACAGCGTAGGACCACTCTGACGCGAGCGTCTGACACGCGGGACTGCAGATACGTTTCAGTTTGCCGACCACTACACGCAGGCCACACTGTTTTACGACAGCCAGACGCCGGCTGAGCAAAGGCACATTGTTGCCGCGTTCGCTTTTGAACTTGGCAAGGTGACGGTGATGGCGATTCGCGAACGCATGGTGGCATCTCTGCGCAACGTTTCCTCGCAGTTGGCGCAGGGTGTGGCCGGCGGATTGGGAATGAAGCAGTTGCCGCCCGCTTTGCCTCGTGTACTCCAGAAGCCGGCGCAGCCAGAAGTCACGCGTTCTGCGTCGCTCTCACTGATGCACCGACCCGCTCCGTCGGTGGAAGGTTGCAGAGTTGCACTGCTGGTTGCGGACGGCGTCGACGCCGGGGCGATGTCGCAACTCCACGCGGCCCTTGTCGCACGCCGGGCGATGCCACGGTTTGTCGGTCCGCGTGTGGGTCCCTTTGATGGTCCTGACGGTAATGTGATCGTGGCGGATGCGTCGATGCAGGGTGAGCCCGCGTTCCTGTTCGACGCAGTCATTTTGCCAATGGGCAAGGAAGCGATCGCCGCATTGGGCCATGAAGAAGATACCGTGGACTATCTCAAGACCATGTATCGCCACGCAAAGACCATCGTCGCATCGAGCGAAGATCATCCCCTGCTGGAACAAGCAGGCATTGCGCCACGGTTGCCAAATGGCAAACCGGATCCAGGCATCGTGTGGGTGAAGGGTGACATCGATGCGGCGATGGATGCCATCTGTCAGGCTATTGCACGGCGTCAGCACCCGGAGCGGGAACAGGCGTGAAGCCCTGATCCTTGAAATCGGCACTGTTAGGTCAGTGCCGGTCAACTGCGCTGCGCTCCTGCTTACTGTATGAGGCCGTTTGTCAACGCGTAATACGTCAGCTGACTATTGCTGGTCAGTTTCAGCTTTTCGAGCATTCGTGTTCGATAGGTGCTGACCGTCTTGACGCTCAGGAACATGCTTTGCGCTATGTTCCCGATTGTCTCGCCCTGGGCCAGGCGCAGGAATACCTGCAACTCGCGATCTGACAACTGGGCATGCGCCGGCTCGTCGGGGTTGCCCGACACTTTTTCTGCAAGCAATTCAGCCACTGCCG
>JBKJRR010000483.1:0-9813 GCA_046594635.1 Burkholderiaceae bacterium | reverse complement strand
AAACGTGTTGCGCGGCGTCAGGTGCTCAACGCGAATTTCCAGGCCATTTCGGCCAGAGGTCGCACGCCTTGGGCCGAACTGGCGGCTTGCGCACTCGACGCAGTTCCCGCCTCGACGCGCTTGGCAATTCCTTGCAGGATGGCAGCGATGCGGAACAGGTTGTAGGCCATGTAAAAGCTCCAGTCGGCCCGCAGCGCCTTGGGCGTGGTCAGTCCGGTACGTTCGCAATACTGCCGGATATAGGCGTCTTCGGTCGGAATGCCCAGGCTTGACACGTCCAGTCCTCCAATGCCTCGGAACGCACCGGGTGGGATGTGCCAGGCCATGCAGTGGTAACTGAAGTCGGCCAGAGGATGGCCCAGCGTGGAGAGCTCCCAGTCCAGCAAGGCGAGCACGCGCGGCTCAGTGGGGTGAAACATCAGGTTGTCCAGGCGGTAGTCGCCGTGCACGATGCGCGTCATGCCGGCACCGCGCGCACTCTCCGGAATATGGACCGGCAGCCAGGCGATCAATTGATCCATTTCGGCGACCGGCTGCGTGATCGAGGCGGTGTATTGCTTGCTCCAGCGTCCGATCTGGCGTTCGAAATAGTTGCCGGGCTTGCCAAAGCTCTCCAGGCCAAGGCTTGCGTAGTCGACCTTGTGCAAGGCTGCAATAACCCGATTCATCTCGTCGTAGATGGCGCCGCGTTCGCTGAGCTGCATGCCGGGCAGGGACTGATCCCACAATACGCGTCCCTGCACGAATTCCATCACGTAAAAGGCCCGTCCGATCACCGACTCGTCCTCGCAAAGGACAAACATGCGGGCCACCGGCACATCCGTCCCGTGCAAGGCGCCCATCACCTTGAACTCGCGCTCGATCGCATGGGCCGATGGCAGCAGCTTGGCCACCGGGCCGGGCTTGGCGCGCATCACGTAGCTGCGTGAGGGTGTCACCAGTTTATAGGTCGGGTTGGACTGGCCGCCCTTGAACATCTCTACCTGGATCGGGCCTTCGAAGCCGTCGAGGTGGGCTCCAAGCCAGCGCGACAAGGCTTCCACATTGAAGCGATGCCTGTCGCCGACCGTTGCGGTTCCGACAAAATGGCTGTAATCGGTCATGCGCTCACGCTTTCTCTTTCGGATTTCAGTGATCGGCGTCCACAATACGCATCAAGGCCGCACTGTCGCGCACGATCAGGCCACTGGTCTCGATACGTATGCAATCTTCGCGTTCCATTGCCTTGAGTTCCTGGTTCACGCGCTGGCGCGAAGCGCCCAGCAACTGGGCCAGTTCCTCCTGCGCGAGATGAAGGCTGATGCGCATTTCCGCAGAATTGGCCAGATTCGCGACGCCATAACTGCGCACCAGATGCAGCAACTGCTTGGCCAGGCGCGCACGCAGCGGCAGCGTGTTGAGGTCCTCGACCAAACCATACAACTGGCGGATGCGCCGCGCATGCAGACGCAACATGGCCTCGTACAACTCGACATGCTGCGACAGGATCTTCATCAAGTCGGCCCTGGCCACACACAGGACGGTGCAGTCGCCATGCGCAAAGGCATCGTGGGTACGCCGGTCGCCATCGAATATTGCGCCATCGCCAAACCAGATGCCGGGCTCGACATAGGTCAGGGTGATCTGCTTGCCCGAGATCGACGTCGAACTCACGCGCACCGCGCCCTTGGCGCAGGCGATCCACTCCTCGGGCGGATCGCCCCGGGCGCAGATCAGATCGCCATTCTGGAATCGTTTGACGTAGGCGCATCGCAGGATGTCGTGCCGCAGAGAGGGCGACAGGGAACTGAACCAGCGACCGGAATTGATCGCTGCACGTTCGTCGATAGTTAGGATGGGCTCGTCCATGGTCTGTCTTGTGGGTGACTGCAAGGTCGCCCGCCGGTCACGCAGGAGACCGCAACCGTTGAATTTCAATATTCCAGGCCGCAATTGCGCCTGGCGCTGGGTGCGATGTCATGCCTCGTCGTGCAACAGGCTCAGCCCGATGGCGCCGCGTCGGCGCAGCCAGGGGCTGGGGCGGTAGCGCGGGTCGCCGTAGACCGTCTGCATGTTGAACAACACTTCCAGCACGTTGGTGGGTCCCACGTGGTTGCCAAGGGCCAGGGGACCCATCGGGTATCCCAGGCCCAGCCGCACTGCGATCTCCAGATCGGCCGGTGAGCAGATCGCCTGCTGGCACATGTCTGCGGCGATGTTGACGATGGTGGCCACGACACGCTGGGTCACGAAGCCGCCACTGTCCCGGATGACGCTCACGGCCTTGCCGTCGCGCGCCATCAGTGCATGCGCTGCGTCGCGCATGTCGGAACGTGTCGCCGGATTGGTCGCCAGCACGCGGCGCCGGGTCGTAGCGTCATCCATCAGCATATCGATGCCCACCGTGCGAGCCGGGTCCAGCCGCTCAACGACCGCCATGGTCGTGACGTCAAAGCCCAGCGGCGCCACCAGTGTCAGTGCATGCGGCGACGGGTTCTGTCCGGTTTCGATCTGCGCATCCAGAGTCTTGAGCAACTGCAGCAGTTCGATACGCCGTGCGGCGCGGGGCGACACCCAGACCGGGGGTATCTGATCGACCTGGGGTGTTGCGGGTTCAGCCGGGACCTGCGCTACGCCGTTGTCATAACGATAAAAGCCCTGACCGACCTTTTTGCCGACCATGCCGCCGGCCAGTCGCTGCGCGGTGATGACACTGGGGCGGTAACGCGGTTCGTCGTAATACTGCCGGTAGACTGACTCCATGACCGGGTGCGAGACATCGAGGGCGGTCAGGTCCATCAGCTCAAATGGGCCGAGCTTGAATCCGACCTGGTCTTTCAAGATGCGGTCGATGGTGGCGAAATCGGCAATGTTCTCGCCGGCAACACGCAAAGCCTCGGTGCCGTAACCGCGACCCGCATGGTTCACGATGAATCCGGGCGTGTCGGCGGCCTGCACCGGTGTGTGTCCCATCTGGCGCACATATTCTGTCAGCCGATCGCAGACCGTCGTATCGGTACGCAGTCCAGCGACTACCTCGACCACCTTCATCAGCGGCACGGGGTTGAAGAAATGCAGACCGGCGAATCGACGCGGTGCGCGCATTCGTGCCGCAATGGCGGTGATCGATAGCGAAGATGTATTGCTGACCAGCACCGCCGATTCCGCGACAACATCTTCGAGGGCCGCAAACAGTTTGCCCTTCACGTCGAGGTTCTCCACGATGGCCTCGATCACGAGATCACACGGCGCCAAGTCGGCGATCGACTCCGCGCATTCGAGCCGCGACTTGTACTGCTGGTTCTGCGCGGCGTCCATGCGACCTTTTTCCAGCAGCCGGTCCCATTGCGTGAACAACTCGATGCGGGCGCGCTCACTGGCACCCGCCTGGTTGTCGAACAATATCACCCGACTGCCGGTCTGGGCTGCCATTTGCGCGATGCCGCGCCCCATGGCACCCGTGCCAACAACCGCCGTGGTTTGAAACTGTGCTTGCATGGGTAGCATTATTGATCGAAACGTTTTGCGCCCGACCCCGCCTTCGGCAGCAAAAACCCTGGTCCGAGTGCCTCGTCGACGCTGCAGCATGGCGCGATCTGGTGCGTACGCGCAACAGCTGCGCGGGTGCGGCGTCAGGCTGAGGCACAATCGGGTCGTTTCGCGGGCGCAAGGGGCGTGCGGCCTCCGCCGGCGGCCGAGATACCAGATACCAAGGGTTTTCCTTTTTCAGGTGACTATCGACTCAGACCGATGCCAATTGCACACATCCTGTCGGCCTTTCCCAAGCGATTGCTGGCAACGCTGATCTTGTTGACAGCGCTGCAAAGTCAGGCGCTGACCCTGGGCCGGATCCAGGGAGCCGCGCTGATCGGTCGTCCGCTGGCGGTCTCGATTGGCGTGCAATTTGATCCAGCGGAGAGCCTGACCAGCGCCTGCTTTGAAGCCGATGTGTTCCATGGGGACACCAAGCAGGATCCGTCCCGCGTGAAAGTGCGGCTGGAGCCTGCGGCGTCCGGTCAGGGCCATGTTCTGAGGATGAGTTCCGACACGCCTGTCAATGAGCCGATCGTCACGCTGTATCTGCGTGCCGGTTGTGCTCAGGTGATCAGCCGTCGCTATGTATTGCTGGCTGACATCGTCAGCGAGCAGGCCGCCCCGCTGCCACGTGTCGCCGCCGTGCCGCTGGTCGAGCCTGTGCCGTCGTCGTCTGCTCCGTCGGCCACATCGGAGGCAAGCGGCCTGGCGTCCGCGTCGACAGGCTTGGGTTCAGGCAGCGCCACTGCAAACGCAAAAAAAACCGCAGTTGGCAATGTGGTGGCGACACGCCAGAAGCGCGCCGAACAGGCCGCCGCGCGGCCGCCCAAGGCGTCCGCGGTGAAGCCGGCACCGGTGGCCAAGGCAGCTGCGGTCAAGCCTGTACCGGTCAAACCCGCGCCCGCGACCGGCAACGCGACGGATGAAAAAGCCAGTGCGGGCCGCTCCGCCGGGCAGTCCCGTCTGCGGCTCGATCCGCTGGAGTTGCTGTCAGAGCGTGTGGCCACACTGGAGTCGGTCAGCGCCAACGTGCCCGTCGATGCGGCTGTCCGAGAGGCGCGTGATGCGCAGCGACTGGATAGCCTGGAGACCAGCGTCAAGGCACTGGTGGCCTTGGCTGCCAAGAACGAAGCCAGCTTGCTGGACCTGCGCTCCCGCCTGGAGCGGGCCCAAGCCGAGCGCTACAACAATCCGGTGGTCTATCTGTTGCTGGCCCTGTTGCTGGCCCTGTTGCTGGCAAGCCTGGTGGCCATCGGCTACCTGATGGCCCATTCCGGCCGGCGTGCACGCCAGTCCCCGACTGACAATTGGTGGGCCGCATCGGGTGCACCACAAGCCGGGCCGGCATCCGCGGCGGCGCCCGCGATGGCCAAAGTGTCTGAGAGCGGACCGAGCGCCGATTTGCCAGCGATACCGGAGCCCTCACCACGGTCACAACCGCTTGACCTGTCGCTGTCCGAGCGACCGGCAGCTCCTGCGACCCAGCCAATGACGCAAGGCATGGCCATTCGCCACGCGGGTGCCATGCCGGCGCAGATTGACGTCAGTCTGGTCGAGATGAGCGAGTCGTCTTTTGATCGGTTGATGCAGTCGGGCTCGGCACACAGTGCAGTGCGCAAGACACGCGATGACGAACACCCATCGGTCAGCCCGCAGCCGACTGCAATGGTGGCGGAAGGTGCGGGCGGGATGGGCCAGCGGCACAGGCGCATCGATTCGGACGAACTGATCGACGTACGTCAACGCGCAGAGTTTTTTGTCTCGCTGGGCCAGACCGACCAGGCAGTTCAAGTGCTGGAGGCACGCATCGCGCAGGACCGTACGTCGTGTCCGCAGGCACATCTGGACCTGCTGGCGTTGTTCCATTCGCTGGGGCTGAAATCGGACTTCCTGCAGGTTCGGGAAGATTTCAGCCGGATCTTCAATGTGAAGGTTCCGGACTTTGCCGTCTTCGATGACGAAGGCCTGGGTCTGGAAGACTATCCCGGTACGGTAGACCGGCTGATTGCGGTGTGGGAGCGTCCATCGGTGCTCGACGTCATCGAACATCTGCTGTATCGCCAGGATGGCGACACAGCGCACCAGCCGTTCGATCTTGCGGGCTTCAGGGATCTGCTCACCTTGTATGCCGTGGCGCAGGTGGTACGCGATGGCGACGCTCCAGGCTCCGCACGAGCCCAGGCGATACACGATCTGCCGATACTCGACATCGACCTGTCCGAGCTGGTCGGTGGGCCGCAGGAGCCCGCTATCGGAATGCCGTCATCGGCGGTCGCCGCGTCTGCAAGCGATCCGACAGCGTCGCTGCGCACAGACAATCTGATTGATTTTGATCTGACCGAAATACCACTCGACAAGAAGCCCGACGGCTCCTGAGTGCTGGTATGAGGCAGCCGCGCTGGCGTGCCGTCCATCGCTCCGATCACTTGCGCGTTTTGTGGCGCGAGAGGCTACGCAAGGAACTGCCCGGGGGCGACCGGCGCAGGCCGGTCAATGGATCAGCGACGAACCTGCAAAGCGCCTGGATTGACGATGTTGCTCGGCGTGCCGCGGATGAAGTTGATCACGTTGTCGAATGCTTCGCTGAACATGCGCTCGTAATTTTCCTGCTCGACATAACCGATATGCGGCGTACAGATACAGTTCTCGATCCGTAGCAAGGCGTGACCTTGCAATATCGGCTCCGCTTCAAACACATCAATGGCTGCCAAGCCGGGCCGTCCGCGATTGAGAGCTGCGATCAGCGCGTCGGGTTCGATCAATTCGGCCCTTGACGTATTGACCAGCAAGGCCGTGGGTTTCATGGCCGACAGGTCATCGAGTCGCACCATCGCACGGGTTTCGTCGTTCAACCGCACATGCAGGCTCAGTACGTCGCTGTTGGCAAACAGCGCCTCCCGGCTCTCGGCCGTCGCGTAACCGTCGAGTACGGCCTGCTGCCGCGACGGTTCGCGACCCCAGATCAACACGTGCATGCCAAATGCCTTGCCATAACCGGCCACCAGCTTGCCGATCTTTCCGTACCCCCAGATGCCCAGCGTCTTGCCCGCCAACTGGCTTCCGATGTTGAAATTGGCCGGCATGGACGCGGCCTTGAGCCCGGACTGCTGCCATGCGCCATGTTTGAGATTGCCAATGTACTGCGGCAGTCTGCGCATGGCGGCAAGTACCAGGGCCCAGGTCAATTCGGCCGTCGCCAGAGGAGCGCCAGAGCCTTCAGCCACGGCAATACCGCGCTCGGTGCAGGCTTGCACGTCCACATGGCTGCCGACACGCCCGGTCTGCACAATCAATTTGAGACGCGGCAGCTTGTCGATGATGGAGCGCGTCAGCTGCGTGCGTTCCCGGATCAGCACGACGATATCGGCGTCTTTCAGGCGAATCGACAGTTGTCCCATTCCCTTTACGGTATTGGTGTAGACCTTCGCAGCGTACGCCTCGAGCTTGCTGGCCGATGGCAGCTTGCGCACGGCGTCCTGATAGTCGTCCAGTATCACAATGTTCATGTTGGCATTGTGCCTTGGCCCGATCGTCCCACCGGCCGAGTGGTTCGCCAATCGGCCTGTGGGTGCATGGCGCCCGTGCCCGTCGGCGTTGGCGATTGCGGTTAGCATGCATCTTTCATTCACGATCACCGAGGAAACACGATGTCCATTTCAATGTCGTCAGCCAGCGTACCCGTCTGTGTGCGCATGTTGGGAAACCTGAGTTTCTGCCTGGACAAGGCACAGGCGTTTGTCGACGCGCGCAAATGCGAACCCACGGCATTGACGCAGTTCCGTCTGGCGCCCGACATGTTGCCTTTTTCGCGGCAGGTGTTGATTGCCTGCGACGCCGCGAAAAACGGCATTGCTCGCCTGTCCGGTGAGGCCGCACCGAAGTTTGACGATACCGAAACCACCTTCGCGGAGTTGAAGGAGCGCATCAGCAAGACGATCGACTATCTGAATACCGTGCCGGCCGACAAGATCAATGGAACCGAGGAGAAGGAGATCACCTTCCCGGTCGGGCGCGATGCAACCCGCACACTCAACGGCGAGGCGTACCTGAAGCATTGGATGCTGCCGAATCTGTTCTTTCACGTGACCATGGCCTACGCCATTTTGCGCAACAACGGCGTGGAACTCGGCAAGGCCGATTACCTGATGGGTGCCGCTGCCTGATACGCATCGATCACTGAGCCCGGGTCGAAGTCTGTGGCAAGCCGTGACCCGGCCCAGGACTGCTGCCAATGCCTGCTGCCCGGGCAGCGCAAGACCAAATGCGCGCTGAGCCTGCGGCTGAAGCGGGGGCAGCTGTCAGGCGCGTGCCAGCCGCGCGGCCTCGCGCTCGACCATTCGGTCGAGTTCGGCGCAGACATCGGCCATGCGCCCGCACATGACGATCCTGCCACTCGATGCCGGCGCCTGATCGGTTTCGACAATGCGCACCACGCGCAACATCGTGCGCACCGAGCGCGGTGTCGCGGATAGCGCGGCATGACGTGCGGGATCCAGGCGACTGGGCCGCGCTGGCGATGCCACTGGCCGGGCACAGGATGCTGGGTCGACGATCGCGCGTGATGTCGCCCCGGTTCCAGGGCGTGCCATGAGATGTGCGCGGGCAAGCGGAATACGGCGCAGCAGCCCGCTCCACGGCGTCAGTCGCGCGGCAGCGGCGAGCAGGTTCTGGTGCAGGGGAGACATCATCGGGGGCCTCGTTTTGCGGTCACATCAACATCGTATTGCGGATCAGTCCCACGGCCAGACCTTCGATTTCGAAGGGCTCGCCTGGCTCCACCACAATGGTCTGGTAGTCAGGATTTTCGGGATGCAACTCAATCAGATGCTTGTTGCGCTTGAACCGCTTGACCGTCACTTCGTCGCCGAGTCTGGCGACGACAATCTGACCGTTTTTCGCGTCCTTGGTGGCTTGAACAGCGAGCAGATCGCCGTCCATGATGCCGGCGTCGCGCATCGACATGCCGCGCACCTTCAAAAGGTAATCGGGTCGGCGCTGGAAAAGGCTGTTTTCCACGTAGTAGGTCTGGTCGACATGCTCCTGCGCGAGAATGGGCGAGCCTGCTGCAACGCGACCAATGAGCGGCAATGCCAGCTGCGCGAATGATTGGAGAGGCAAGGAGAACTGCCTGTTGCGCGATTCATTGATCATGCGCAATGCGTCGCTCTTGAGCCGGATGCCGCGCGATGTGCCGCTGATGAGGTCAATGACGCCTTTGCGTGCGAGGGCCTGCAAGTGCTCCTCGGCGGCGTTGGCGGATTTGAAGCCGAGTTCGGTCGCAATTTCGGCACGCGTAGGCGGTGCACCCGTTCGCGCGATGGCGCTCTGGATGAGTTCCAGAATTTGCTGCTGGCGTGCGGTGAGCTTGGGCGAATCGAGCATGTTGGGACCCCACTGTTTTGATATCCAGTAGCTGTATTTTTAAACAGTTTTGAAAAGAGTGCAAGTGACGGCGCGAAAAATAATAGTTCTTGCCACGGGCGGCACATTGGCCGGGCTCGCTGCATCAGCAGTCGACAACGTCGGCTACACCGCCGCACAGCTTGGCATTACAGAGATCTTGGACCGGATTGCCCCGCTCAAGGCCATGCCGCTGGTCACCGAGCAGGTCGCGCAAGTCGACTCGAAAGATATGACGTTTGCGATCTGGGCCACTCTTGCGCGCAGGTGCAACCAGTGGATTTCGCAGCCCGATGTTGCCGGCATCGTCATCACCCACGGGACCGACACACTCGAGGAAACTGCGTTTTTTCTTCGTTGCGTGCTGGACGCGATCAAGCCCGTGGTGCTGACGTGCGCGATGCGTCCGGCATCTGCGCTGGCCACCGACGGTCCGCAAAATATCGTGGACGCGATTGCCATTGCAAGCACACCCGGTGCACGCGGCGTTGTGGCTGTGTGCGCCGGCACCATCCACGGCGCAAACGATGTTGCCAAGTGCCACACCTATCGCCTGGACGCGTTCAGTTCAGGTGACGCAGGCCCGATCGGCGTGGTTGAGGAGGGGGTGGTGCGAATTTCGCGCACCTGGCCCGAGCCTCCCAGCGACGCATCAGGCGTTTTTGCAAAGATGGCGCAAGTGATGCCTGCGCACTGGCCCGCAGTCGAGATTGTCATGAGCCACGCGGGAGCAAGCGGCCTAGTGGTGGATGCACTGACCGCGCAGGGCGTGCACGGCATCGTCGTGGCAGCGACCGGCAACGGCACGATTCATCACGAAATGGAAGCTTCTCTGCGGCGCGCCGAGGCAGCCGGGGTGCGCGTCGTGCGCTCCACCCGCGTGGCTTCAGGACGGGTGAT
>JBKJRR010000322.1:0-3108 GCA_046594635.1 Burkholderiaceae bacterium | reverse complement strand
CGTGAAGTCTTCGACGGCAGTGGGCCGCGTGGAAATCTGGTTCCCAAAATACTAGACCTAGGCGGTCGAACGCGATTGCTGGCCCAATAAGGCAACGCGCAGGGATAAGAGCTATTCGGTCGCACCATTGAATGAGGTCACAGGAAAGTCGACCGGGTAACTTTCCGGGTAACTTGTGGACTTCGGTCGGGTGAATGTGAGCATTTATGCGGCTTCCACCCCATATTTCAAGTGAGTGAAGCGCCACCAGAATTCCCAGCGTCAGTACTAGAAAGTCTGCTATTTAAATCGTAGCGGGCTTTTTTGTTTTTGGTTGGTTGGGACGCTGGCGGGACAATCAGCCAGAAAAGTCAAGCTTTGGTCAGCGGCGTTGATCCAGCTTTGGCGGCTGTTTCGGCCCCGATGGCCAGGTCAAACTGCTCCACTTATGGCCACCCAAACTGCTCCACCTGATTTGGGCAAGACCGACGGATTATGAAGTGGTTTCCGCGGTTATGGCAATGCGGGCCACGGCCTCTTTGAGCCGGTAGCTCTTGCCTTCGAACTCCAGCATGTGGGCGCGGTGCATGAGCCGATCCAGAATGGTGGAGGCCATGGTGGCGTCGCCCAGGTATTTGCCCCAGTCCTGCACGATGCGGTTGGATGTAACGATGATGGATCGGCGCAGCTTGTAGCGCTGGTGCACGATGGCTTGCAGCACCTCGGCACTCACATCAGCAATACGCCTGGCCAGAAACAGGTCATCCAGAATCAGCAGGTCCGGCTCCACATAGGCGCGCAGTAACTGCGCCTGCTCGGGCGCACTGGCCAGACCGAACTTGGCGAACTCGGTATCGGCCTCGACATAGCGCACCTCATAGCCTTGCAGCGTGGCCTGGTAGGCCACCGCCTTGGCCACATGGCTCTTGCCAGTGCCGGGCTTGCCGATGATCAGCGCGTTGGCACCTTCGGTGATGAACTTCAGCGTGTGCATCTCGAAGCAGGCCTGACGCGGCAGCTTCGGATTGAAGCGCCAGTCCATGTCATTGAGTCCCAGCCGCTCGTCCAGGGCCGACTTCTTGAAGCGCCGTTCGATCAGTCGCGAGCGACGCCGGTCAAGCTCATCTTGCAGCATGGCGGCGAACGTCTCCAGAAACGGCTCCTGGGTGCTTTGTGCCTGCATGACGCGCGTGTTCAGGGTGGCGGCAATTCCGGACAGGCGCAGTTCGCGCAGGGCGCGTTCGATCTCAATCATGTTCATGGTGGCTTACTCCGTTCGATTCAAGGGTTTGGTGAGCGGCACACTGGGCAAACAAGTCGCCGTACTCGTCGGTGCTGCGAATCAGTGCGTGTGCCTGGGTCAGCGACGGCTCCTGCGGCGCTGGCGCATCAATGGCCGCCAGCGCGTCGGCCACCAACCGCTCGGTGATTGCCTTGACGTGCTTGTAGCTGTGCACACCGTCTTCAATGGCACGCTGGCAAGCCGAATCAATCAGGCGCCGTGGGTAGCGTTTGGCCAGACCCACGATGCCCCAGAGCTTCTTCTGGCCAACGCGGCCCTCAATGGCAAACAGCATCTTGCACAGCCGATCAGCCTGGGGGCCGATAGCGGCGGCCTGACTGAGGATGAAGCGCGTCTCCCGCGAGGGGTTGAAGATGCGTTCGGCCTGCGGTAGAACCACGCTGCCAGGGCGCTCCGCCTTGGCGTGGGTACGCAGCAGTTGCAGGCTCTTGAGGTCGCGGATCTCGATACGGTGCTCAAAGACGCGCACCAGAACCTTGGAGCCAATGGGGGCCGGGCGGGCGGCGTAGCTGCTGTGGTCGACCCGCACGCAGGAGTCGTCACACACGGTGCGTTCAGACTCATCGAAATACTGCATGCCCAAGAGCGGCAAGGCCTGCAAGTGGGGCCGTTCCTCCTCGAACATGGCCTGCACCTGACGGCGCTCGCGACCGTGGATGCGCGAGGCCGCCCACTTCACCTCCCAGTGTTCCAGGAAGTCGTTCTGCGCCTCGATGGTCTCGAAGCGTTTGCCTCTGAGCGCGGTGCCCTGGGTGTGGCCAATGGCGTTCTCCACCGTACCCTTGCGGTCGGGGTCACGCACCCGCGCCGGGTCGGCCACCACCTCGTAGTGCTTGAGCGTGGCGGCATACACCGGGTTGAGCTCGGGCTCGTACCGGTCGGGCTTTAGGACACCCTCCTTGAGGTTGTCCAGCACCACGTAGCGGCAACTTCCGCCGAAGTACCTCCAGGCCTGCTCATGGAGTCGAGCCCAGGTCTCTTGGCTGGAGTTCCACACCACCCGGCGGAAACTGCGTCGGGAGTAGCGCAGCGTGGCCACGAACAGGCGCGGTTTGCGATAGCGTTCACTGCCAGGCACGCGGGTCAAGGCCCCCTCGCCGTAGTCGACCTGCATCTCCTCACCAGGCTGAAAGGACAGGCGGTCGAATTGTGCCGGCTCAACGATGCGCAGCTTGGCCACAAAGCGCTTGACCGAGTTGTACGCGCCAGTGAAACCATGCTGGTCGACCAGGTCCTGGTAGATGGCCATGGCGTTGCGCCTCAAACGCAGCTGGGCCTCGATGAATGGCCGCAGCGGCTCACACTGGGAGACCGCCAGTGCACAGGTCGGTGGCCAGGGTGGAGCAGTTTGAACGGGGTCGCCCGGCGGCTCACCTTGGTGCACCGGGGTCTGGTTGGCAAAGAGTTGCTGGTAGTGGCGGATGGTGTGGCGCGATATGCCCGTCACACGTTCAATCTCACGCTGGCTGGCCCGTGCCTTAAGCAGGGTCCAGATCGTTGTCTGTAAATGCGGCTTCAAAACGTTCACTCCTGTTATCCCCTCTGTCGTGAGGGAGGAAAGGTAACGTCTTGCCGCAGACCTCCGGATCAGCGTTGTGCTGGGCTCAGCACATCAAAATAGCCGGTGGCCAGGTGGAGCAGTTTGACTGGCCACAGGTGGGGCAGTTTGGGTGGCCATCGGGGCTGCAGCCACATCAGCAATTGTTAATTCGGCCATTCGTTTTTGCTGTGTGAAAAGTAACTTCAGCAGTTTTGCACAGGGGCCAGTTTCCGAGTGACCATCCAACTGTGTGAATTCGCCATGGCAGGTCCACTGACCGCAAACG
>JBKJRR010000286.1:0-7153 GCA_046594635.1 Burkholderiaceae bacterium | reverse complement strand
AGCGCCCCCAGCCCTGGCTTCGCCAGGCCCCCCAAGGGGGTGCGAGGAACCTTGGGAGCGGCCCGGCGTTTCGATATCGGAGCCCCCAGCCCTGGCTTCGCCAGGCCCCCCAAGGGGGTGCGAGGAACCTTGGGAGCGGCCCGGCGTTTCCTCTTGCGCGTGAGAGGCAATCGATTGCGTCAGCCGCTCCCATCCGAGCCGGTAGAATCGCCGTTTTAACAGCCTTCGATATTTCATGTCCGCTTGGGTCCTGCCGGATCATATTGCCGATGTCCTGCCATCAGAGGCGCGTCATATCGAAGAGCTCAGGCGAGGTCTGCTCGATACGGCGCGCCGCTACGGATACGAGCTGGTCATGCCCCCGCTGCTCGAACACCTGGAGTCGCTGCTGACCGGCACGGGCAAGGCGCTCGATCTGCAAACCTTCAAGCTCGTGGACCAGTTGTCCGGCCGCATGTTGGGCCTGCGTGCAGACAGCACGATTCAGGTGGCTCGCATCGACGCACATTTGCTCAATCGCGCTGGTGTGGCGCGGCTCTGCTATTGCGGCCCGGTGCTGCATACACGACCCGACAAACCCCACGCGACGCGCGAACCCTTGCAGTTCGGCGGCGAAATCTATGGCCATTCGGGTCCCGAAGCGGACCTTGAAGTGCTGCTACTGGCGCTTGACTGCCTGGCGGCTGCCCAGGTGAAGGCACCCATTGTCGATCTCGCCGATGTGCGCATCGTCGAGGCTCTGCTGCAGGGCGTGTCGGCCGACGCGTCGAATCACGACGATATCCACCAGGCGCTGGCCAGCAAGGACAGCAGTGCGCTGCATCGACTGACGTCAGGATTTCCGCTTGCCTCGCGGGACGGCCTGCGGGCCTTGCTGGACCTGTATGGCGATGCCCAGGTCCTGGGCCGTGCGCGCCAGATACTTCCCGACCTGCCGGGAATTGGCCATGCCCTGGACAATCTGCAGTGGCTGGCAGGCCAGTTGCCGTCTGTGCCAGTGAGTTTTGATCTGTCCGATTTGCGTGGCTACGCGTACTACAGCGGCGCCCGATTCTCCATCTACGCGCCTGGCGCGGTGGATGCGCTGGTGCGGGGTGGCCGTTACGATGAGGTGGGCGCCGCTTTTGGTCGCAATCGACCCGCTGTCGGGTTCAGCCTGGACGTCAAGGCGCTGGTGGCTGCCGTCGCGCCACGTGCTTTGCACGCGGCGACCCGCGCGCCATGGAGCGAGGCCACCGATGTGCGCCAGGCGATCGCGGCGCTGCGTGCGCAAGGCGAGACGGTTGTCTGCGTATTGCCCGGGCATGAAAGTGAAGTCGATGAGTTCCAATGTGATCGCGAACTGCTGCAGGTTGCGGGGCAATGGGTGGTGAAAGCAATTTGAGGCCAGTTCTACATGAAAGCAAGCAAAGGACGTAATGTCGTCGTCGTCGGTACCCAGTGGGGGGACGAAGGCAAAGGCAAGTTGGTGGACTGGCTGACCGAAAGCGCCCAGGGTGTGGTGCGCTTTCAGGGCGGGCACAACGCTGGCCACACCCTGGTCATCAATGGTGTCAAGACGGCCCTGCACCTGATCCCCAGCGGGATCATGCGCGCCGGTGTGAAGTGCTATATCGGCAATGGTGTGGTGCTGTCGGCCGCCAAATTGTTCGAGGAAATCGAGGGTCTGGAGCGTGCCGGTGTCGAAGTCCGCTCACGTCTGCGCATCAGCGAGGCCTGCCCGCTGATCCTGCCGTTCCACGTGGCGCTCGACGTCGCGCGCGAGGCGGCCAGGGAGCAGGGCGGCAGTGCGCGCATCGGCACCACCGGACGCGGAATTGGCCCGGCCTACGAAGACAAGATTGCCCGTCGCGCGCTGCGCGTGCAGGATCTCAAGCATCCTGATCGTTTTGCCGAAAAATTGCGTGTCCTGCTGGACCTGCACAACCATGTGCTGACAAGCTATCTGGGCTCCGGCCGATTCGAGTTCGACGCTGCGCTCAAACCCTACATGGCGGATGGCAAGGTGTTGTTTCAACCGGTGTTCGATGAAGCGATGCGCCATGCGCAGTTGTTGCGGCCCATGGTGGCCGACGTGTCGCGCGAACTGAACGAGGCGCATGCGAAAGGCGCGAACCTGCTCTTCGAGGGCGCACAGGGAACCCTGCTCGATGTCGACCATGGCACCTATCCGTTTGTGACATCGAGCAACTGCGTGGCTGGCAATGCGGCTGCCGGTTCGGGCGTCGGTCCCGGCTTGCTGCATTACGTGCTGGGCATCACCAAGGCGTATTGCACACGTGTCGGAGGCGGGCCTTTTCCAACCGAACTGGATTGGGAAAAACCCGGAACCCCTGGTTACCACATGAGTACGGTCGGTGCAGAAAAGGGCGTGACCACCGGCCGTTCGCGTCGCTGCGGATGGTTCGATGCGGCCTTGCTCAAGCGTTCGGCGCAGGTCAATGGCTTGTCCGGTTTGTGCGTGACCAAGCTGGACGTGCTCGATGGTCTGAAAACCCTGAGCCTGTGCACCGGCTACGAACTCGACGGTGAGGTCATCGATATCCTGCCGATGGGGGCCGAGGACATTGCGCGCTGCAAGCCGATTTATGAAGAGATGCAGGGCTGGAGCGAAAGCACCGTCGGCGTGACGCGTTACGACGCCTTGCCGATCGCTGCGCGCCTGTACCTGCAGCGCATCGAGCATGTGACCGGCGTACCGATTCATATGGTCTCGACCAGCCCGGATCGCGATCACACCATCATGATGCGCCACCCCTACCTGGCTGACTAAGGCCATAAGCCCTGAAGGAACAAGACCATGTTGACTGAAGACGGCAAGCACCTGTACGTCAGCTACGACGAATACCACAACCTGATCGAAAAGCTCGCGATCAAGATCCACCAGTCCGGATGGATATTCGACACGATTCTGTGTCTGGCGCGTGGTGGCATGCGACCGGGCGATATTCTGTCGCGCATCTTTGACAAGCCGCTTGCCATCATGTCCACCAGCTCCTATCGCGCCGAGGCAGGCACCCAGCAAGGTGTGCTGGATATCGCGCGCTACATCACCACGCCCAAAGGAGAGATCGCCGGCAAGGTCTTGCTGGTTGACGATCTGGCCGATACCGGCAAGACACTCAAGGTGGTGATCGAGCAGCTGCGCGGCGACTACAAGCCGATCACTGAACTGCGCAGTGCCGTGATATGGACCAAGGCCGTGTCGACATTCGCCGCGGATTATTCGGTCGAGTTCCTGCCTACCAATCCCTGGATTCACCAGCCGTTCGAAGGATACGACTCCATGCGTGCCGAGCAGCTGATCGAAAAGTGGAGCGTCTGATTCGCGCCATTTGCCATGTACGACCTATCCACTGACCTGATCCACCACCCCTACCGGCCACCCGCCGGGTTTGACTCGCCGCAACCGGCCATCCACAAGGCCTCGACGGTCATCTTCCCCGACGTGGCGACGATGCGCACCGTCGACTGGAAACAAAAGGCCGGCTATTCCTATGGACTGCATGGCACGCCCACCACCTTTTTGCTCGAAGAGCGCCTGTGTACGCTCGAAGGTGGCCTGCAGTGCCTGCTCGCGCCCAGCGGACTGGCCGCTATCTCGACGGTGTCCATGGCGCTGCTGCGCACTGGCGACGAGGTACTGATTCCGGACAACGCCTATGGCCCGAACAAGGCGCTGGCCGAGAACGAACTCAAGACCTGGGGCATCTCGCACCGCTACTACGATTCGCAGGACGTGCAGGATCTGGCCGACAAGATCAGCCCGGCCACACGGCTGGTGTGGCTCGAGGCCGCGGGATCGGTGACCCTTGAGTTTCCCGATCTGGTCGAACAGGTGCGCCTGTGCAAGGGCCGCTCGGTGTTGTCGGCGCTGGACAATACCTGGGGTGCAGGTCTGGCGTTCCGTCCGTTCGACCTGCTGGCCGGCTCAGGGGAATTGCTGGGCGTTGATCTGACCGTACATGCCTTGACCAAATATCCCAGCGGTGGCGGTGATGTGCTCATGGGCAGCATCATCACGCGAGATCCGAAACTGCACCTGCGGTTGCGCACGACGCGCCGGCATATTGGCATGGGGGTATCGGGTAACGACGCCGAGAGCATTTTGCGTGGCCTTCCCAGCATGTCGCTGCGTTATGCAAGCCACGATGTGGCGACGCGCACCCTGGCCCAATGGGCCAGCGGCCGTTCCGAGTTCGCACAGGTGCTGCACCCGTCCTTGCCGGATTCACCCGGTCACGCCTTCTGGCGCGGCTTGTGCAGGCAGGGTCCCGGTGGTGCGGCCGGCCTGTTCAGCGTGATCTTCGGTCCTGAGCATGCGCTGGCCCGCGTTGATGCGTTCTGCGACGCATTGCGCCTGTTCAAGCTGGGCTACAGCTGGGGTGGGCCTATGAGTCTGGTGGTGCCCTACGCTTTGTCCGACATGCGCAGTCAGCGTCCCGACTATCTGCGTCCCGGCACTGTGGTTCGCTTTTCCATTGGCCTGGAAGACGTGGCCGATCTTCAGGCCGACCTTGAGCAGGCCCTGCAAGCCGCGTTGCGCTGATATTTCGAGTGGGTGTTTTCCGCAATGGCCCGCGAGGGCCGGGTAAGTTAAGCTGGGGCCTATGGCTCCGGCAACCGATACCTCTCGCGCAACCGAACCTTATTTTCCTCCGCCACCCGAAGGGCCGCAGCGTCGCATTCTGGCCTTGACATGGGATGCACCGTTTCGCTGGCTCGGTTCGGGCTGGCGCGATATGCGAGCCCACTTTGGCATCGCGCTGTTTTACGGCCTGTGCTTCTGGGCCATGGCGGCAGTGCTGGCACTGGTGTTTCGCAGCAAACCCGAATACGTGATATCCATCGCCTCGGGCTGTCTGCTGCTGGGCCCTTTCATGGCCATGGGTTTGTATGAGGTGAGCCGACGGCGTGAGGCGGGCCTGGTACCCGATCTGGCCTCATCCCTGACCTGCTGGGACACCCGGCTGCGCAGCGTCGGCCTGCTGGTGCTGGTGCTGGTGGTGCTTGAACTTATCTGGGGTCGCGCGTCTCTGGTCGTGTTCGCGGTGTTTTTCAACACCGGCATGCCATCCACCACAGGTGTCATCCAGGCGATTTTCAATCCCCAGAACTGGGAGTTCGTCGCGGTCTACCTGATGGTAGGGGGGTTCTTCGCGGTACTGGTATATGCCATTTCCGTGATTTCCATTCCGATGATCCTGGACCGGGACACCGATGCGATTTCGGCGGCCATCACCAGCATACAGGTGGTATATGAAAATACCGGGGTCATGGTTCTGTGGGGGTTTTTGATTGCCTTGCTGGTCGCAGCCGCACTGTTGCCATGGGGCCTGGGCCTGCTGGTGGTGGTGCCGTGGCTGGGGCATGCCAGCTGGCATGCCTATCGCGGTTCGGTGTTGTGGTTGGCCGATGCGCCCATTGCGCCGGCCACGGGGGTGTGAGCGCGCGTGGGGTCTGCGCATTTTTGATCTGCCTGGCCTGAACTGTTAAAGTGGGCACCATCAATCGGAAGGAACAACTTGGCAACCCCCAATTACGGATACGAAAAGCGGCAGAAGGAACTTGCGAAAAAACGCAAGAAAGAAGACAAACTCAAGGAAAAAGCCCATCGCAAACAAAGCGGTGGAGCAGACTACGAGCAACCGTCTTCGGGCGGTGGCGACCCATCCGGCGACCCGGGCCCCGGGAGTCCAGGACAGAGCTGATCAGTCGGCAGGCGCAATGCCCGCCGCACGCTGGTCTAACTGAGCAGCGATGCAGCCACTGCGTCCATTGACGCCTGGCTGCGGTCTTCGGGCGCCAAGGTCAGCGCCGAGCCATAACGTTTGAAGTTGCGCTCCATCGATTGCAGGTAAACCGGATCGTAGTGCTGGGTCAGCAACTCCTGCACCACCGAAGCGATGCCACCGGACTGCGCCATGGCTTTCCAGCCCAGCACCACCTGCTTGCCGCGAATTTCGGTGAGTGCGTCGAGCCGGTTGCAGAATGCGTCGGTGTTGCGCACAAAGTAGTCGTAGTCTTCCATCAGCAAAGCCACCCGTTCGCTATCGGGCAACTCCAGATTCAGGCAGCTTCCCCGCACACGCATGGCGTCCATCAGAGGCACCGGCACAGTGACGTTGCCGACTTTCTTGCTTTCGCTTTCGACGAATACCGGTTGTGCCGGATCGAAGCGGCGCAACTGGTTCCATACCCGCGTGTCGAAAGCTTTTTGCGAGGGTTGCGCCAGGCCCGGAATGGCGCCAAGAACCGAGCTGCGGTGGTTCGCAATATCCTCCAGGTCCAGCACCTGCGCACCGGCACGGCTCAAGGCGTGCAGCAGTCGCGTCTTGCCTGAACCCGTGGTGCCGCAGACGACGCGGTACTCGAATGTTGCGGCCAGACGTTTGGTGTCGGCTACGACAGCCGTGCGAAACGCCTTGTAGCCACCTTCGATGATGCTGACCCGAAAGCCGATCTGACTGAGTACCAGCGACAGTGACCCGCTGCGCTGTCCGCCACGCCAGCAATACACCAGTGGCTGCCAGGTGCGGGGTTTGTCCATCACGTCACGTTCGATATGCGCTGCAATATTGCGTGCCGCGATCGCCGCGCCCATCTTGCGCGCCTCGAACGGGTTGATCTGCTTGTAGCGCCAGCCTACGTCGTGGCGCTGCTGGTTGTCCAGCGTCGGCCAGTTGACGGCGTCAGGCAGGTGGTCCAGCGCGAACTCGTCCTCGCTGCGGGCGTCGATGACGGCATCGAATGAGCCCAGTCGCTTCAGCACACTATCCGCGCTTTCCGAGCTAAGGCTCACAGGGGCCCCTCCGCGCCATGCGCTGCGGCGTTCGCCTTGGGCGCGGCCCGCCGGTTCACGGCAACAACTTTCGCAAGGGCGGCCAGACATTGGCCAGCATGATCGGGTGGGCCTGCGCGGTCGGGTGGATGCGGTCACTCTGGAACAGCCGGGTCGGGTCTTCGACATCGGCCACGCCTTTGAGCAGAAACGGTACCAAGGCGGCATTGTTCGCAGTGGCGACCTGCGCAAACAGTCCAGCGAACTCCTCACCATACTTGGTGCCATAGTTTGGCGGCACCTGCATGCCGACCAGCACCACCTTGGCGCCCGCGCGTTGCGCTGCGCGGGTCATCTGGTCAAGGTTGTCCC
>JBKJRR010000158.1:0-4951 GCA_046594635.1 Burkholderiaceae bacterium | reverse complement strand
ATGGCACGAATGCAAGCGAAGATGCAGGGCAAGGCTGAAGGGCCTGAGGACGGCCTGCGCGAGAAGATGATCGCGATCAATCGCGTGACCAAAGTCGTCAAGGGCGGTCGTATTCTGGGTTTTGCCGCATTGACCGTGGTCGGTGATGGCGATGGCCGTGTCGGCATGGGCAAGGGCAAATCCAAGGAAGTGCCAGCAGCCGTGCAAAAGGCGATGGAAGAAGCACGTCGCAACATGGTCAAGGTCACGTTGAAGAACGGCACCTTGCAGCATCGCGTTTCCGGCCACCATGGCGCGGCCAACGTGATCATGATGCCTGCTCCCAAAGGTACCGGCATCATTGCTGGCGGCCCGATGCGCGCAGTTTTCGAAGTTGTGGGAATCACGGACATTGTGGCAAAGAGCCATGGTTCGTCCAACCCCTACAACATGGTTCGTGCAACGCTGGACGCCTTGCGCGTTTCCA
Organism: Burkholderiaceae bacterium; assembly: GCA_046594635.1. Lineage (GTDB taxonomy): Bacteria > Pseudomonadota > Gammaproteobacteria > Burkholderiales > Burkholderiaceae_C > CAISIP01. Next base: position 4,485 of record JBKJRR010000158.1, on the reverse strand, counting down.
CCACGCCGGCCGAAGTGGCCGCCAAACGTGGCAAGAGCGTTGAAGAGCTGTTTGTCTGATTGAGGGATTGCAAATGACGACACAACAAACCATCAAGGTTCAGCTGGTGCGTAGCCCGATCGGTTGCCAGGAGTCGCATCGTGCGACCGTGCGCGGCCTGGGTCTGCGCAAAGTGAACAGCACCAGCGAGTTGAAAGACTCGCCGGAAGTTCGCGGCATGATCAACAAGATCAGTTACCTGGTCAAAGTATTGTGATTTTTGATGGATCGACGGATCTGTGCCGCCTTGTGGCTGCTGCCGTCGCCAACTGACGAGGAATGATGATGGCACTCAGTGGCATCAAGCCGGCTGACGGCTCAAAACACGCGAAACGTCGCGTTGGCCGCGGTATCGGGTCAGGCCTGGGCAAGACCGCAGGTCGTGGCCACAAAGGTCAAAAATCGCGTGCGGGTGGCTACCACAAAGTGGGCTTCGAGGGCGGCCAGATGCCGCTGCAGCGTCGCTTGCCCAAGCGTGGCTTCAAGTCGCAACTGCTCAAGTTCAATGCAGAAATCACGCTGACCACCCTCGAGGTGCTTGGTGCGGCTGAAGTCGACCTGCTGAGCCTCAAGCAAGCGGGTCTGGTGCCGCAACTGGCCAGGGTCATCAAGGTCATCAAGACCGGCGAATTGACCAAAGCGGTAAAACTCAATGGTATCGGCGCGACCGCCGGCGCCAAAGCTGCGATCGAAGCGGCTGGTGGCAGCGTCGCCTGATTTCGGGTACGGGACAGGTAATACCACGTGGCAACAAACGCGGCTCAACTGGCAAAAACCGGCAAGTACGGCGACCTGCGTCGCCGGCTGATGTTTTTGTTGATGGCGCTGGTCGTCTATCGGATCGGTGCGCATATTCCGGTTCCGGGAATCGACCCTGCACAGCTGCAGCAATTCTTCAAGGGCCAGGAAGGTGGCATTCTGGGTATGGCCAACCTGATGTCAGGTGGTGCACTCTCCCGGTTCACGATTTTTGCGTTGGGGATCATGCCGTACATCTCGGCATCGATCATCATGCAGTTGTTGACCTACGTGGTGCCGACCTTCGAGCAGATCAAGAAGGAAGGCGAAGCGGGGCGTCGCAAGATCACGCAGTACACGCGTTACGGCACGCTGGGGCTGGCATTGTTCCAGTCCCTCGGAATTGCAGTGGCGCTCGAGGCCTCGGCCGGTCTGGTGATCTCTCCGGGCATGGGTTTCCGGGTGACTGCGGTATTCACGCTGACGGCCGGAACCATGTTCCTGATGTGGCTGGGTGAGCAAATCACAGAACGCGGTCTGGGCAACGGCATATCGATCCTGATTTTTGCGGGGATCGCGGCCAATTTGCCGAGCGCGTTGGGTGGCCTGATGGAGTTGGTGCGAACCGGTGCAATGAGCATCATCATCGCTCTGTTCATCGTGCTGCTGGTGGTTTTGGTAACGTATTTTGTGGTGTTCGTGGAGCGTGGTCAGCGGAAGATTCTGGTCAACTATGCACGGCGTCAGGTGGGCAACAAGGTGTATGGCGGGCAATCGTCGCACCTGCCGCTCAAGCTGAACATGGCCGGTGTGATTCCGCCGATCTTTGCGTCGTCGATCATCCTGTTGCCGGCAACGGTAGTGGGCTGGTTCAGCACCGGCGACTCGATGCGCTGGCTGAAGGACATTGCATCGTCAATGACCCCGGGGCAGCCGATTTACGTGATGTTTTACGCCGCAGCGATCGTATTTTTCTGCTTCTTCTACACGGCGCTGGTGTTCAACAGCCGTGAGACGGCAGACAACCTGAAGAAGAGCGGTGCGTTCGTGCCGGGTATCCGGCCAGGCGAGCATACGGCGAAGTACATTGACCGGATCCTTCTGCGTTTGACGCTGGCCGGTGCGATCTACATCACGGCGGTGTGTCTGTTGCCTGAGTTTCTGATCCTGAAATACAACGTTCCGTTTTATTTCGGTGGGACTTCACTGTTGATCATTGTTGTGGTGACGATGGACTTCATGGCCCAGGTGCAGAATTACCTGATGTCGCAGCAATATGAATCGCTGCTGAAGAAGGCAAGTTTCAAGTCTTCCTGAGTTGCAGTGGCTGCAGGGAAGCAAAAAGAGTTTGTATGAAGGATGCACTGGTGAGCCAGTTGCCTCCTTCCATTCAACAAGGGGATGGCAGCAGGGTAGAAACGCTGCCATCCAAGTCACGGGTTCGGATCAGTTTCCAGACCCGATGGGCACAGTCGTAACGCCGGGCGGTCGCATAGTGAATGTGCGGAACGCGGCAGATAGTTTTTAGGAGAACCAAATGAAAGTTTCGGCTTCGGTCAAGAAAATTTGCCGTAACTGCAAAATTATCCGGCGCAAGGGCGTGGTGCGCGTGATCTGTACAGATCCGCGACACAAGCAGCGTCAGGGTTGATTGCACGAGTTTTAGAGGACGAACATGGCACGTATCGCTGGTATCAATATTCCGCCGCACCAACATTCCGAGATTGGCCTGACGGCTATTTTCGGCATTGGCCGCACCCGCGCCCGCAAGATCTGTGAAGCTTGCGGCATCGCGTACTCGAAGAAGGTCAAGGACCTGACAGACGGGGATCTCGAAAAGCTTCGTGAGGCTGTTGGCCAGTTCACGATCGAGGGTGACCTGCGCCGGGAAACCACGATGAACATCAAGCGTTTGATGGACATCGGCTGCTACCGGGGCTTTCGCCATCGCCGTGGCCTGCCAATGCGTGGCCAACGCACACGCACCAACGCACGCACCCGCAAGGGTCCGCGCAAGGCCGCGCAGTCACTGAAAAAATAATCGGGATTGAGAGACCACCATGGCAAAACCACAAAATAGCGCGGCCTCGCAACGGGTCCGCAAGAAAGTTCGCAAGAACGTTGCTGACGGCGTCGCACACGTGCATGCGTCGTTCAACAACACCATCATCACGATCACCGATCGCCAGGGCAATGCTTTGTCCTGGGCTTCGTCGGGTGGCCAGGGCTTCAAGGGTTCGCGCAAATCGACCCCATTTGCTGCCCAGGTCGCATCCGAAGTCGCTGGCCGCGCCGCGGTCGAGCAAGGTATCAAGAACCTGGACGTTGAAATCAAGGGCCCAGGCCCCGGTCGCGAGTCTTCGGTTCGTGCCCTTGCCGCACTCGGTATCCGGATCAACATGATTGCCGACGTTACACCGGTGCCGCACAACGGCTGCCGTCCGCAGAAGCGCCGCAGGATCTGATCCTGTCTGCGGGGATCCAGGTCCCTGTATCCAAAATTCAACCAAGCCCACCGCCGTCAACTTCCGTTGACGGCTCCCGCAGTTTTCTGCGGCAGATGACATAAAAGGAAGCTCAAGTGGCACGTTACCTCGGCCCCAAGGCCAAACTCTCCCGCCGTGAAGGCACCGACCTGTTTCTCAAGAGCGCACGCCGCGCGATTGGTGACAAGGCGAAATTTGACTCGAAGCCTGGCCAGCACGGTCGCACTTCGGGTGCGCGTACCTCGGACTACGGCCTGCAGCTGCGCGAGAAGCAGAAGGTCAAGCGCATGTACGGCGTCATGGAGAAGCAGTTCCGCCGCTACTTCGAAGAGGCCGATCGCCGCAAGGGCAATACCGGTGCGAACCTGTTGCTCCTGCTCGAGTCGCGCCTGGACAACGTGGTGTACCGCATGGGCTTTGGCTCGACCCGCGCTGAGGCGCGCCAGATGGTGTCGCACAAGGCGATCACCGTCAATGGTCAGTCGGTCAACATTCCGTCGTATCTGGTGAAAGCCGGCGACGTCGTTGCGGTGCGTGAGAAGTCGAAGAAGCAGAACCGTGTTGTCGAAGCGCTGCAACTTGCCCAACAAGTCGGAATGCCGGCATGGGTTGAGGTGAGTCTTGACAAGGCCGAAGGTACTTTCAAGAAGACCCCGGACCGCGATCAGTTCGCAGCTGACATCAACGAATCGCTGATCGTCGAGTTGTACTCGCGTTAAGCCGAAAACAAAAAAAGCCGTTCCTGGCTCGTGGGGCACCGCGGGCCAGGGTCTTCACCAGCCTTACCGATGTAACGAGTCGGGGGTATTGAGAGGAAGTCTGCATGCAAACAAATCTGCTGAAACCCAAAGCAATCAACGTTGAACAACTCGGCTCCAACCGTGCCAAAGTCGCTCTGGAGCCGTTTGAGCGTGGTTATGGACACACTCTGGGCAATGCTTTGCGCCGGGTTCTGTTGTCCTCCATGCCTGGATACGCCGCGACGGAAGTAACGATTGCCGGTGTTCTGCATGAGTACTCGTCGATTGATGGCGTCCAGGAAGACGTGGTCAACATCCTGCTGAACCTCAAGGGTGTAGTGTTCAAGCTGCACAACCGCGAAGAGGTCACGCTGAGCCTGCGCAAGGACGGTGACGGCGTTGTCACGGCGGCCGACATCCAGACTCCGCACGACGTCGAGGTGATCAACCCCGACCATGTGATTGCCAATCTGTCGCATGGC
>JBKJRR010000019.1:0-16782 GCA_046594635.1 Burkholderiaceae bacterium | reverse complement strand
GCTCGAGCGGTACGTCACGCAGCCGGGGGCAAACCTGCGGCAGTTGCGCGACGCGGTCCGGGAGTCCATTCAGGCGTCTGAGTGGTATCGCCAGGCCATCTCCAGCGAGGACGACGACGTCGCCGAGGGGGACACCGCCACGGGAAACGCCTAGCCGGCGAGGGGCGGCAGCCCCCTGCCGGACCCCTCGCCGCGTGGTACGAGCGGGCCAAGCCCTTTGCCTTTGGCGTGCTGGGGCTGCGCCCCTGGGAGTTTCCGCGGTACACGCTGCGCGAGTACGGGCACCTGGTGGAGGGGTTCGAGGCGCGCGAACAGCGTGAGCGGTTTCGGTTGGCAGAACTGGCGACGTGGCTCCTGGCGCCCTGGACGGGCGCCGGCACGCGGCTCACCCCGAAGGACCTGCTCGGGATCGAGCGAGGAGAAGACCTCTGAGATGGCCAACCGCCTGCGACTGCGTATCACGGGAAACAGCGGCAAGGTGAGTACGATCGGCGGCAACAGCCGCACCAGGATCATGTAGAAGGCCGACGCGGTGAGCAGGCGGCCATCGCGCCGGGAATACACATACCCTGCCATGAACGACACCACCAGCGTCAGCGCCGTCGCGCACAGCGCAACCACCAGGCTGTTTGCAAGATTGCCAAAAAAATCGGGCCAGCGTTGCCACAGGTTGGTGTAGTTGCGTGTTGTCAACGTCAGCAGGCTGCCGCCGCCACCGAAGATATCGCGCGGCGGTCGCAGCGACGAAAAAACCACGAGCAGGATCGGGAATCCAGACCACACCAGTACCGCCGCCAATGCCAGCATGCGCAAGGCCTGCGCCAACCAGCGTTGGAGCCGGCGTGCGGTGAAGCGACGCTTAACGGTGCCCATGCGAAAACATCCGGCGATACATCTGCCAGATGTACCAGGAGCCCATCAACAAGGAGGCGATCAGCATCAGCCAACCCGTGGCCGCCGCTGCGCCAAAATCCGAATACCTGAAAGCCTGCCGGTACAGGTAGACCGCCAGCACCTCGGTGGTACGCGCCGGCCCGCCACCGGTGAGCAACCAGACCTCGGAGAAGATCCGAAACGCAAAGATGTAGCGAAACACCAGTGCCACCAGCATGGCGGGCACCAGCAAGGGCACGGTGATATGGCGAAACTTGCGCCAGGCGCCCGCACCGTCGACCTGGGCAGCCTCGTACAACTCGCGCGGAATGCCGAGCAGCGCGGTGTACAGCAGGATAAAGGTGAACGGCAAGTGGTGCCAGATGGACAACAGCACGACCATCGCAAGCCCATGCGAAGGCTCTACGGCCCAGTCCAGCACTGGCAAGCCTAGCGCCTTCAAGGCCAGTGTCACAGGGCCTGCATAGGGCTCGGTCATGTACTTGAAGATCACCACCGCAACCACTTCGCTGATCGCATACGGTGCCAGCACCACCGCGATCATGACCCGGCGCCACGGAATCCAGCCGGCGAACAACATCGCCATTGCCAGCGCGAGCAGGAACTCGCCGAATACCACGGCGTTCACAACAATGGCGGTGTTGAGCGTCGCGGTCCAGAAATACGGATCGGACAAAACCGCGGCGTAGTTCGCCAGGCCGACCCACACCGGGCTCTGGCCATAGGTGGACTTCGTCAGACTGAGCCAGAACACATACAGCGACGGCACGAACAACAACACCGTGAGCAGCGCCTGGGCCGGGAACACCAGGGCCCAGTCGCGCGCTTTGGGTTTCATCGGTCCACGCGGTAGCGCTCGACCGCATCCATGTTGATGTCAATCCCCAAGCCGGGCCCTTGCGGCACCGGCAATTGACCGTCCAACAGTGTGCTGGCAGCGCCAACGATTTCGGTCGCGAGAGCGTCGCGCAACGGATTGCCGATGCACATGCATTCGAAACTGAGGAACGCCGGCATTGCTGCCGCAAGTTGCAGACTGGCAGCCACGCACACCGCACCCGACCAGCCGACATGCGGCGCATACGCCACATGAAACGCATGCGCCAGCGTGGCAATGTCGCGCGTCTCGCTGATGCCCCCTGCGCGCGCCACGTCAGGCTGGATGATGCCGACCAACCGGTCGCGCAGCAGTTCGCTGGCATGGGCCACCGTATAGTCGCTTTCGCCTGCTGCCAGCATGATCGGCAGTTGACGCCGCAACAAGGCATAACCCTGCACGTCCTCGGGCGCGATCGGTTCCTCGAAGAACCAGTAGCCCAGGCCATGCAGGGCCTGCCCGACGACCAGGGCCTCATCGACCGAATAGGCCCAGTTGGCATCCACACCCAGGCGCATGCCAGCGCCAGCCACCGACCGTACGCGGGTCGCCGCCTCGATGGCGAGTTGAACCGGATTACCCAGCTTGACCTTGATCGCCTTGAATCCCATCGCCATCACGGCGCGGGTCTGGGCCTCCATGCTTGCCACGTCGGCCCAGTTGATCGAGGACGCGTAACAATCGACAGCCCTGCGCCCCATGCCGCCGAGCAGGCGATGCACTGGCTGGCCCAGTGCCTTGCCCACCACATCCCACAGGGCAATGTCAACGCCTGCAATAGCCTCGATCAGGATGCCGCCCGCGCGGCCGGTCAATGCGCCGCGCATGCGCAACCAGTGGCGCCGGATATCGAATGCGCTTTGTCCGAGCAATAGCGGTGCGAGTACCGCGTTGATGAACTCCGCATAGGCCGTGGCACCAAAACGGCCCAGGCATTCGCCGTAACCGACCAGTCCATCGGTGGTGCGCAACTCGACCAGCACAATCGACACCTTGTCGTAGACGGCCTGCGAGGTCCGGGTGCCGGCCTGCATCGGTGCGGTCAGCGGGATCGCCCGGACCGCGCTGATCGTCAGGGCCGGCTGCCCGTCAGCGGCCGGCACCAAAGCTTTGCGCGTGGGCGCTGCACGGCGCGCGGAGCCGGCACGCGCGTTCATGCGACCGCTGCGCTGTACGCTGCATGGGCGAACAAACCGGGTGCGCCGCCCGAATGAAAGAACACCACTGGCGCATCTCCAGCAAACCGCCCTTCGCCCAGTTGCGCCAGCATGCCGGCCATCGCCTTGCCGGTGTAAACCGGATCGAGCACGATGCCCTGCGTGCGGCCTACGAGCTGCATTGCGCGCATGCCGTCCGCCGATGGCTGGCCATAACCGTCGCCAAGGTGGCGGTCGTCGATTTCGAAGTCACCGGCTTGCAGCCGCACTGGCAGGTCCAGCAGTTGGGCGGCGGCATTGGCACGCTCTACGATCAGCGGCACCATGAAATCGGCCGGACGCTGCACCGAGACGCCCACGATCCGGGTCGCCAGGCCCAGCGCCTTGAAAGCCAGCGCAACCCCGGCGACCGTCAAGCCGGAGCCTGCGGCCAGGAAAACGGCCTGCGGTTTGAGCCCCATAGTGACAAATTGCTGCGCCAGTTCCTGCCCGGTATCGACCATCGCCGCCGCGCCCAGGCTGCCGGTGCGCCCGGGCAGGTGCAGCGCATGGGTTGACAATCCGCGCGCCGTCAGATCCGCCACGAACTGCTGCAACGCCAGCGCGATGATGGGATCGTAGGGGTCGCGGGTATCGATGAACCGGATCTCGGCGCCGAACATGCGGTCCAGCAGGTAATTGCCCTGTACGGGCTCCGTCCCGTCGCCGCGCAACAGAAGTCCGACATGGATCCCGAGCACGGCTCCAGCGGCAGCGCAGGCACGACAGAAATTGGACTGAACGGCCGCCGTGGTCACCACCGCCTGCGCGCCGCTGGCCTGGGCGTCGGCCATCAGGAATTCCAGTTGGCGCACCTTGTTGCCACCGAGCGCCAGACCGCTCAAATCTTCCCGTTTGATCCAGATGGGTGGGCCGCCCACCCGCCGGGAGAGTCGTTGCGCCGGCTCCAGGGGAGTCGGCAGATGGGCCAGCCGCACCCGCGGCAACACTGCCGTCAGGTCTTGGCCGTCGCTCACGGCAAAAGCGGTTTGACGCGTCTGGCCACGTCATCCATCGCCAGTGCCACGCCCTTGCGCCCTAGCACGGCTGCCTGCAATTCCTCGACAAAGATGTCGCCCGCCTTGGCGGCATTGTCGAACGCCGGGATCGGCACCCGAGCCACCTTGAGCGTGGCCGCCTCGGCAGCAGCATATGGGATCTGCGCGATGAAATTTGCATCCTTGTAGGCCGAGGCGCGCACCGGGCCATTGCCATTGAGCGCGGCTTTGAGGGTGTTCTGCTTGGACGACAACTCCTTGATCAGGCTCCAGGCTATCGCCTTGTTGCGCGCGCTCTTGGGTATACACATCGACCAGAACTCGGTCTTGGCCGGCGCCGCATCGGGAAACCGGGCCTTGAGATCACGCGAAACCGGCATCGCCATCACCTTGATGTCGCCCGGGTGCTTCGATTTTTCCTTGTCGTTGTAGAACTGGGTGCGGCCGAACGACGTGATGGTCATGGCCACACGACCGGTCTGCATCCAGGTATTGACCTCTTCACCCTTGATCGCTGTCCAATTGCGCGGTATCACGCCGGCGGCGTAGAAGTCGCGCATCGTCTGCACGGCGCGCAGCATGGCCGGCTCGTTGACACCGAGTTTGAAGTCGCCGGTGATGAAGTCCCCGTTGTGGGCACGCGCCATGTCGATGACGTTGGGATAGTTGTCACCCTCGATCAAAAAGCCGAACACCTGCGTGCCATCGGCCCGGGTAAATGTGAGCTTCTTCGCCGCCTCGATCACGTCCTCGAATGTCTTGGGAATGGGCACGCCCTTTTCCTTGAAGATCGCTTCGTTGTAGTGAAAGCCCGTGGTGGCATGGCGATGCGGTACGGCATACAGCTTGCCACCGAACTTCATCGCTGCCACCAATCCGGGAAACATGTCGGACGGGTCTTCCAGGGCATCGGCTTTCATCAGCGCGTCCAGCGGCTCCAGCAGATTGGAGACATTCGGTGTGGCACGTGTGTTGAGCAGAAAAGCCAGATCGACCGAGGTCGACGAAAGACTGGCTTCGCGGAACAGGCGCTCATGCAGCGGGCCGGTGTCGAGCGTGATCCACTCGATCGCGATGCCCGTGCGCTTGGACCAATCCGCCGTGGCATCACCTCCTTTGGCACCGGTGAGCACGGATCGGTGCACCCGGTGCGACAGGATGGTGAGTTTCTCCGGTTTGGACTGGCTCCAGGCCGCTGCGGGAAGGACCAGCGACGACATGGCAGCACCAGACTGCAACAACGCGCGACGATTCAACATAGTGTGTCTTCCTCTTGCCATTGTGATGGACATTGCCGAGTCGAACTCCACTCAGCTTGCACTGCCAGTGCATGCTAGCAGTTCAAACAGAATTGGAAAAGCCTATGTTGGTTTCGGCAGCCGAAACGGAATGGACTGCATGCTAAGCCTGCAGCCAGTCACGTACGCACTGGTTGAACTCCTGCGGCTGCTGCGCCATGACCCAGTGACCGGTGCGAAACGGACGCACCGCGCCATCGGGTCTCGCCGACAGCGCGGCCAGCCACTGCGGCGAATGGAACATGAACGGCTTGCGCGTGCCAAAGACATACAGCAGCGGGCAGGTTGGCTGCACGGGTGCGGCATGGGACAGGCCACCGGCGCTGCCAAACCAGCGCATCGCATACGGGTAATTCATCTGCCAGCCAATAAGCGCTGGATCACTGCGGCAGCCCAACCTGCGCGCCATTGAACGTGTCATCCAGTGGCCAATACCGTGGCCGCGACCGTCGCCGTTGATGCCGCCGACTTTCCAGGCCAGCGCCAGCCAGAATTGGTAGCCAAAGACCAGTGCCCGTTGCCCGGGCGTCAGTGCCTGCACCAACGCATCAGAATGGTGGTCGCCAATATCGACTGCAATGATCCGAGCCACCCGTTCGGAGAATCGCGCGGCAAACTCGTAGCCGAATATGCAGCCCCAATCGTGCAGCAGCAGCGTCACCGGCACACCCGGGCTGACCTGGTCGACAACGGTATGGAGCCAATCACACATGTCATCCAGCGAAGTCAAACGCGCAGGCGCTGCCAGATCGAATCCGGGCAGGGTGAAACGCACGCAGCAGTAGCGGTCCTTGAGCGCCTCGACCGTGGCATCCCACAGTCGATAGGTATCGGGCCAGCCATGGACCATGACCACCGCGTGCGGATGATCCCCTTCGACATGGATCTCGACACCGTCAACCCTGATACGCGAAACCGGCGACATGTTTTCCCTCCTGTTCTACAAAAGCGCCCCCAGCCCGGGCTCCCCCGGGGACGCGAGGAAACATGGGAGCGGCCCGAGGTTTGGCTGATTTGCGGCGCGGGCGGGCCGATTACTTCGCTCGCACCGCAGCACGACATGCGGAGGTTGCCTGATGAGCCCGATACGATAACCGCGAGACGACGTGGGGCGCCCTTGTCGGCTCCTCTATCATGGGGGTTTACGGGCGTACCGGCGGGCGCACATGGCTTGCCAACGCTCTAATGGCGCCATGGGACGGCGCCGCCATTCCCCCCCCAAACCTGACACAGGAGTCAACATGAAATTCAGCCCCTGGAAGATGCTGCTGCTCAGCGCATCCATCGTAGCCGGCGCCCCCGCACTGGCGCAGTCCGACTATCCGAGCAAGACCGTGCGCATCGTCGTTCCGTTCGCGGCCGGCGGCACCACCGACATCACGGCGAGGGTCATCGCGGACGAACTGACCAAGGCCATGAAACAGACCTTCGTGGTCGACAACAAGGGTGGTGCAGGAGGCAATATAGGCGCCGCCGAAGTGGCCCGCGCGGCGCCGGACGGCTATACCTTCCTGATGGGAACACCGGGAACCCAGGCGATCAACCAGTTCCTGTACCCCAAGATGCCGTATGACACCGCGAAGGACTTTGCGCCGGTGTCGTTCGTGGTGCGGGTTCCCAACGTGCTGGTGGTCAACCCGGGCGTAGGTGTCAAAAACCTGAAGGAACTGATTGCGCTGGCCAAGGCCAAACCGGGTGCCCTTTCGTACGGCTCCCCCGGTAACGGCACGACAGGGCACTTGTCAACCGAGTTGTTCAAGACGCGGGCCAAGGTTTTCGTGACCCATATTCCCTACCGCGGCAGCGGCCCGATGCTGGTCGATCTGATGGGCGGCCAGGTGCAGATGGCGATCGACAACCTGCCCTCTGCGATGCCGCACATCAAGGCCGGCAAGCTGGTTGCACTGGGCGTGACGGGCGACAAGGCCAGTACACAACTGCCTGATGCGCCACCCATTGCGTCCATCCTTCCCGGCTACGCAGCAGAATCCTGGTTCGTGCTGATGGCGCCTGCCGGTACTCCGCCAGCCATCGTCAACCGGGTGTCGGCCGAGGTCGACAAGATCCTGAAGAAGCCCGAAATCATCGAACGCTTCAAAGGCCTGGGAGCGGAGCCTGTCGGCGGCACGCCCGAGCAGTTGGGCCAGTTCATCACCGCCGAGACGGGCAAATGGTCGCAAGTGGTGAAATCGTCCGGAGCCAAGATCGACTGAGCACCCGGCCACGCCGATACGGTGCCGACGAAAAACGGCGTCGGCTCAAACCTGCCTGGCGTTGCGCCACGTCAATGGCCCGCAACGTGACCGACCTGTTGGTCGCCCTTTGTGACAACAATGCGGGTGCCTGGAGGCGCCGGCACGCCAGCACCCGACCAAGAGCACTGCATTTGATTTCGAACGATTCGTCATGAAGTAGCCCGGCGGCAACAAGAGCCGGAGTGAACTGATCCGCCTGGGCCTGGCAATGATGCTCCTGGTGGGCATCGTGATGTTCCTGATGGCGCGGGGCGGCCTGGTCAATTTTTTACTGGTCGTGGCCGCCATGATCGGTGGTTGCATGCGCTCAACATTGGCGCCAACGACGTGGGTCCGGCGGTCGGATCGCGTGCGCTGAAGATGCGAGGCGCCATCCTGGTGGCGGCCATATTCGAGGTGGCCGGTGCGCTGATCGCCGGCGGTGATGGGGTCGGCACCATCAAGAGCGGCATCATCGCGATCTACTACATGATCCGCGGCATGATGTTGCCGTGAACACGCCTGGCCAGGTCCTCATGCAGGTAGGTCGATCTCCCCGCGCATCACGGACTCATAGGCATGCAGCGCCGGCAGGCCGCCGGTGTGCAGGAACATCACCCTCTCGCCGGGCTTGAAAAAGCCCTCCTGCGCCAGTCCGATCAGACCGGCCATGGCTTTGCCTGAATAGACCGGATCGAGCAGGATGCCCTCTAGCCGCGCCAACATCTGCACCGCCTGCACCATGCGCATATTGGGCAGCGAATACTTCGGTTGCCAGTAGCCACCGATGCTGACAACGGTATCGCGTGGTAACACCAGGTCGAGTTCCAGCAGATCGGCGACGGCCTGCGCCTGGCGATGCACCAGCGGTTCCTGGTCGCAGGCCTCACGGCTCACACCGATGCCAGTGATCGGGATCTGCAGATGGTTTCCGATGAAGCCAGCGAGCAGCCCGCCATGGGTGCCCGAACTGCCCGAGCCCAGCACCACCCGTTCCATGGCCACACCCAGTTCGAACATCTGCTGCTGCAGTTCCTGCGCGCAGGCCACGTAGCCCAGGGCACCGAGCGCATTGGAGCCGCCACCGGGAATGATGTATCCGCGACGTCCCTGGGCACGAAGGTCATCCGCCTGCTCCAGCATCGCGGCGCCAATGGCGCTGCCAGCTGGAATCACGGTGATGGACTCCACCCCCATCAGACCGAACAGGAAATGGTTGCCGCTGGCCGTCGTGCTGTAGCTGCCGGGCACCCGCTCTTCGATCACGAACCGGCAGCGCAGCCCTTCACGGGCTGCAGCAGCCAGCGTGATGCGGCAATGATTTGACTGTGGTGCTCCACAGGTGATCAGCGTATCGGCTCCCTGGGTGAGGGCATCGGCCACCAGAAACTCGAGCTTGCGGGTCTTGTTGCCGCCGGGAAACAGGCCCAGCATGTCGTCGCGTTTGATCCAGACCGCGGGCCCCTGGCCATTCGGACAGGTGCTGGCCAAGGCGGCGCTGAAACGGGGGAGGAACTCCAGTGGAGTCGGGCCAACGGTATAGCGGCGGCGCGGAAAACGGGACAAATCCATGGTGAAGTAGGAATTTGGGTTGGAAAAGCGATCGTTCACGCTGGCCACAGGGCCTGCACGTCGATCGGATAAACCGGACGCGGCAGACGCGTCCAGGGCAGCGTAGCGAGATTTGGCGTGGTCAGCCCGGGGCAGTCCACCTCGAGGATGCGCTCCGGAGTTGTGAAGCCGGCGAACGCGGCGCGAAAGTGCCCGCGACTCTTGACCACCAGCGTCTGCACCCGCGACAGGTCAATTCCCAGCAGGTCGAGTTGCGCCGGGTCCAGCAGCTGCTGGCGCTTGGAAATCACCGCCACCTGGACACCACCGACTTGCAGCAGGGCCGAGGGACCCATATGGTGTTCGGAGCCCTTGACCAGACCCTGGCGACCTACGAAGACACCGTTCGACAAAGCCAGCACCTTCGCGGGCGCCTCAAAGGTCCGGGCGAACGGATCGCCATCCTGCTTGCGGTTGAAGCATGCGGGCATTTGCGCGCCGACACCGGCCGCATGCGCCTGACTGGCCAGCGCCGGATCGGTGAACACACCGAGCACCACCGACGCGGCGCCAGACTGCACCAGCGCCTGCAACAAGGTCACTGTGTTGCCACCGCCGCCGCCGCCGGGGTTGTCGGCCACGTCCGCCAGTATCAGCTTAGAACTGCCGGCCCTGCCGGCGGCGACCGCCGCTGCCACCGCGACGCTCAGCGGCGTCAGGCGCGACACGAACGCGCTGCGATGGTCCCAGACATCGTGCGCGATCTCCAGGGCCACTCGGTGTGCGGCCTCACGCTGCCCCGCAGCCGCCGTGACCACCACCGAGAATCCGCATTTGGCACAGTCTGCCAGCGCAAAACCACCACACAACGAGACATTCAGGATGTCGCCTGCAACGCGAGACTGTGCGCGCACCAGCAATTGCGCGTACGGTGTACCAGGCCCGATCAGTTGCGAGGTCGCCGGTGGAACAAACGGCAGCTTCACCAGTTCGACCACGCCGGGTCCCTGCGCCAGCAGCGCGTGCAGATGGCGCGCGGCCTCCTGTCCGCATTCGCGCAAGTCGGTATGCGGATTGGTTCGGTAGGCGACGAAGGCCGACAACGCATCGGTCATGCGCTGCGACACGTTGGTGTGCAGATCCAGCACGGCGACCACCGGCAACCGGGGTCCGACAATGCCGCGAACCAGAGCGAACAACACACCGTCGGGGTCATCCTCCTGGGTCGTGAGTGCCGCACCATGTGATGAAATGAATACCGCATCGAGTGGCCCCGCATCGCGCAGTCGTTGGGCGATGTCGTCCAGAAATGCAAGGAAGTATTCATGGTCTGCCGGGCCACCCGGCTGCGCCGCAACCATCCGCAGTGGCACCGGCTCCCATTCACCCAGCAGGTTCATCTGCGCGACGAACCCGGCGCTGTCGGGCAGTGTCCGGGGTGCGGCGCGCGCCAGTTCCTGCTGCAACACCGGCCCGGCCAGGTCGCAGCCGGCGGCGAACATCGCACGGGTGGTCACAGGTGACCACCGGTTGCTTTCCAGGAAAAATCCCATCATCCCCACGCGCAACGTGCGTATCGACGGCGATGACGTTGCAAGATCCGACGGCTGGGTCTGCGGCAGTCTCAGTGGTGCACCTTCGCCCTGCGGGCTGCGGTGCGCGCTTGCTTGGGAACGGCCCGGCGCGGCGCTCATTCCGGCTTCACGCGGCTGGCAGCCGCCCGATAGGTGTCGCGTTCACGCAGCAGGAAGGCCTGGGTCTGCGCCGGTGTGAACGGCCCCGCTGCCGTAGTCCCCAGTTTGCGGCGTTGCTCGGCCATCTGCGCTGACATCACAACCTGGGTGGCGATCGTGTTGAGCTGCTGCAACACTGCCTCTGGTGTGCCCTTGGGTGCGAGCAGCATGCCCCAGGTCTGCAGGTCCATGCCCTTGAGTGATGCCGTTTCGGAGAAGCTCGGTACCTTGTCCAGGGCTGGAACGCGCTGGGCCGAGGAAATACCCAGAACCTTGACCCGCCCCTGCGCTGCCAGACCGATGACGTTGGGAGTCGTGGTCACGCCAAAGTCGATCTGACCGGCCACAACGTCGGTCATGATGTTGCCACCACCGCGGTAGGGAATGTGCAGCATGAAGCTACCGGTTTTTTCCTTGACGATTTCCGCCAGCAGATGCTGAAACGTGCCGATACCCGGAGAACCGTAGGACAACTTTCCCGGGTTCTTGCGTGCATAGTCGATCAGCTCCTGCATCGTGCTGGCCGGGAAATCAGGCCGGGTCACGAATGCCGCCGGGGCCGCACCGGCCAGGGCGACTGCCACCAGATCATCGGTCTTGTAGCCGGCCGCCGGATTGATCATCGGCACCAGCACCGTCTCGCTCAGCGACCCGTACACAAGGGTATGACCGTCGGCGGCTGCACGCAGCAGCTTCTGCACCCCAAGCGCACCGCCGGCACCAGGTACGTTGTCAATGATGACCGGTTGTCCGAGCAGCCTGGCCATCTCGCTCGACAACATGCGTGCGCCAATGTCCGAGGCGCCACCGGCTGTGTACGGAACGATGATCGTCACGGCACGCGAGGGGAAACTGGCCTGGGCGCGCACCCAGGGTGTCGCCAGCGCCGCAACCGCCGCAGTCATCAGGGTGCGCCGGGACAGGCGGGTGCGGGTCGTCGCAAGCCGCATTGCGGAACTTCGGTTCGGGTCCATGTCATCTCCTTGGTTGTCGAATTGGAGCCTGGATAGTAGGTTGCAGCCGCCTGCTGATACAGTGCATTCATTGCCAAACTAGGAGGCATTCTGGCCATGGCTTCCCGCACGATACCGGCGCCGGCAGCGGTACTGCGCGTCGATATTGCCTGGGACCCCCAAATGTTGGGAGGGCCGGCTCAGGCGATCATCGACGTCTTTCGCACGATCAATACCCTGGCTGCCATGCGGGAGCCGCGTCGGCAGCCGCCAGTGGCCTGGCGCTGGGTGCACGCCTGTGGCGCCAGGATGCCGGTGATGTGGCCGCACGGCACAGGGTATCGGGGCACGGCCGACGTGCTGGTCATTCCTGGCTGGCACGCGCATGATGGCCCGCATCTGGACCGGCTGGTCGACGCCGCATCGCCTTTGGCCCATCGGGCGTCCCGCATCCACCGCCTGGGCGGACAGGTGCTGTCGGTGTTCACAGGGACGGCCCTGGTGGCGTCCACCGGTCTGTTGCGCGGCCGGCAGGTGGTCGGTCCGTGGCCGTTCCTCGCGGCAATCCTGCGTCAGGATGAAAACCTCCGGCTGGTCACCGACCAGCCCTGGATCTGCGACAACCGGATCTGGACCTGTGATGCGCCAGACCACGCCACCGATCTCGTGCTGGCCCTGCTCGACCAAGGCGCAAGCACGCACCTGGCGCTCGCAGCACGACACATCATGCAGTATGAGCCTGAGCGCCAGCAGGTCGCTGCACGCATCGTGCAGGGTATCCACCGCCGTATCCTGCCAGCCGGTGCCGTCGAACGCGCCAGGCGATGGCTCGACGCGCATATCGCGGAACGCTACGATCTGGCGGCAACCGCTGGCGCAGCTGCGACCAGCCCGCGCACCCTGCTGCGGCACTTTGCGAGCACACTGGGGCAGAGCCCGTTGGACTACCTGCACGGGCTGCGCGTCGCCCGTGCACGGATTCTGCTCGAGACCACTTACAGCAGTGTCGAGCAGGTCGCGCACTTGTGCGGCTACCAGGATCTGGGTACATTCCGGCGCATCTTTGTCGCCGCCACGGGTGAATTACCGGCGACCTACCGCGAACACAACCGGTTGCGTACCAGCCGCAAACGCTGGCGCGGTACTGTCACGTAAGCAACGCCGCAAACCAAACGGTGCGTCACTGCGAGAGCCCCATGCGCCAGCATGCATCGATCCACCTGGACCCGTATCGAACCAGCAGCGCCGTATCAGTGATGGTGCCCGTGTTCCCCGTGCACATGACCGTGCTCGATCTCCACCGGTGTCGCGGCCCGCACATCGTCGACCCGGACGGTAAAACGCAAGACCTTGCCCGCCATCGGGTGGTTGCCGTCGAGCTGCACCCTGTCGCCCTTGATCTTGACGACGGTGAAAACGCGCTCATGGCCGGACGCGTCCTGCCCCTTGAGCGTACCGCCCACCTTGACGCCGGGCGGAAACTCACTTTTCGGGATGGTCTGCAAAAGGGTTTCGTCGCGCTCGCCGAACGCGTCCTGGGGCTGCAGCTCGACGGTGGTCTGATAACCCTTGCTCTGGCCTTCAAGCGCCGACTCGATCTTGGCAAAGGTGTTGCCGTAGCCCCCGTGCAGGTAAACCATCGGGTCGGTGCCGTTTTCGATCAGTTGGCGATTGGCGTCGGTGACCTTGTAGCGCAAGGTCACGGCGGTGTTCTTTTCGATTTGCATGGGCCTGTTTGTACCACTTCCGCGGACTGCGCAGCCGCGCTCCGGTCAGGCTTCGCGCAGGAAATTCGTCACCAGTTCGAGCTGACCGGCCACGTTGAGGGCCGGCGCGTGACCGCAGCCGGCAATCGTCTCGATACGGGCGCGGGGACCTCGCTGCGCCATGGCCAGTGCTGTTTCCTCCAGCAACAGGTCGGAGCTTTCACCACGCAGGCACAACACTGGAATCTGCAGGCTGTCGTATGCCTGCCAGCGCAGATAGTCATCGCGGTGGCAGACAAACTGCTGCACCATCGCCGGATCGTAATGCGGCGTCACCCGGCCATCAGGCAGTCTGCGCGTCGAGGTTTCCGTCAAGCGACGCCATTGCGCGTCGGTCAGGGATCCATAGGGCTTGTAGACGGTACGAAAATACTGTTCCAGTTCGGACATGGAGGCGAACGCCGACGGGCTGCCGGCGTACGATCGAATGCGCGCGATGGCGGCGGCCGCCAGTTCTGGCCCGGTGTCGTTGAGTACCAGCCGGTTGATGCGCCCGCGCAGCGGACCAGCGGCGGCGACCAACCCAATCGACCCCCCCATCGAGGTGCCGACCCAGTCGAACTGCGTCAAGTCCAACTGGTCGACCAGGGACGTAGCCAGCGCGCTGTAAAAATCCAGACAATATTCTCGATCCGGATCAGGGCTCCACTGGCTCAAACCGCGGCCTATCGTGTCCGGGCAGATCACCCGGTAGCCCTGTCCAGGGCTACTGAGCCAGCGCGCCAGTTCGTCCATGTCGCGCCCGGTTCGTGCCAGGCCATGCCATGCAATCACGGTGCGGTCGTTGTCAGCGCCCCACTCGGTGTAGTGGATCTCGCGCCCCAGGCAATTGACGTAGTTGGATGAAAGGCCCATCATCACCCTCCCCGTTCGGCCTGCCGGCGCGCGCTGCGCACGCGCAGCTTTCCAACCACCCCGGTGGGAAAGTAATACACCGACAACACGAACAGCACGCCCAGCCAGAGCAACCAGCGTTGCGGCGACAGCAGGGCTGACAGCCACGGCAGCGCCACCGCGGCTTCGCTGCCCAGTCGCAGCAGGTCCTGCAGGTAACTTTGCGCAATCATGAACAAGGTCGCGCCGATCGCCGCGCCATACATGGTGCCCATGCCACCGATCACGACGATCAGCAACACGTCGATCATGATCTCGAACGACAGCGACGTGTCCGGCCCGTTATAGCGCAGCCAGAGCGCCAGCATCGCACCAGCCATACAGGCAAACAGCGCAGACAGGATGCTGGAAATCGTGCGGTAGACCACCACACGGTAGCCGATGGCCTCGGCCCGGAACTCGTTCTCGCGAATCGCCTGCAACACGCGGCCGAACGGCGAATTGACGATGCGCAGCAGCGTCAGCAACAGCCCCAGCGATAACGCGAACAGCAGATAGTACGTGGCCAGGCGCCCGTCGAGCATGACGCCCAGGAATTCCTGCTCCATGAACTCATGACTCGGCGACAGAATTTCGGGCACCTTGAAGGTCAGACCATCTTCCCCGCCAGTGAACTCGGACAGTTGCGAGGCCAGAGTCAGAAAGGCGGAGGCCACCGCCAGCGTGATCATCGCGAAAAAGATGGCACGCACCCTGAGCGAAAACAGACCAATCAGCAGCGCCAGCAGAAACGACAAGGCCAAGGCGCTGCCTAGCCCCACGCCCAGTGCGGTCCAGGTCGGGCCCATGCGGGTCGTTGCGATCGCAATGCCGTAGGCACCGATACCGAAGAACATGGTGTGCGCGAAACTGACAATGCCGGTGTAACCCAGCAACAGGTCAAAGCTGGCCACCAGCACGATGAAGATCAGTACCTTGGCAGCGACGTTGAGCGCCTTGACGCCCGGAAACAGAAATGGCGCGAAGGCCAGACCCAGCAGCAGCAGCAGCAGCAGGATCGCCAAAGGGCGGCTGCGCGGCAAGTCGTTGGAGAGAAGACGGGTGAGCATCAGCTTTGTCTCCTTCGGCTCAGCGGTTGGCCACGGGGTAGACACCCTGGGGTCGCCACAACAGGATGCCCGCCATCAGCGCGATGTTGGAGAACAGCGCAACCTTGGGCGCCAGGTAGCCGGTGTAGTTGGCCATCAACCCGACCAACAGGGCGCCGATGAGTGCGCCGGCAGTCGAGCCCAGGCCGCCGATGATGATGACGATGAAGATCAGGACGTTGACCTGCGCACCCATCTGCGGCGTCACCGACTGCTGGTACAGGCCCCACATCACGCCGCCCAGACCGGCCAGGGCGCTGCCGACGACAAACACACCGATGAACAGACGCCGGATGCGGTAACCGAGCGACTCGACCATCTCGCGGTCCTGCACGCCTGCACGGATCAGCAAGCCGATCTTGGTCTTGTTCAGCGTCCACACCAGCGCACCGAACACCACCAGGCCGACGATGACGGCAATGATGCGGTACTTCTCGATGGCGGCATCGCCAATCAGAAAAACACCGCGCATGGCCTCGGGCAGCGGCAACGCAATCTGTTGTGGTCCCCAGATCACCTTGATCAGTTCTTCACCGATGATCATGCCACCCATGGTGATCAGGATCTGTTTCAGGTGCTGGCCATATACCGGCTTGACGATGAAGCGCTCGAACGCCAGCCCCGCCGCGCCCGCCACCAGCATCGCAATCAGCATGGCCGGGAACACCGCTACCAGATTGCGCCAGAGTTCGTCCGACTGGGTCCAGTCGGACATCGAACCCAGTACCGTGGTCGCCACGAAGGCGCCGAGGGCAATAAACAAGCCATGGCCGAAGTTGAGCACGTCCATCAATCCGAAGACCAGCGTCAGCCCGGAGGCGATGACGAAGATGATCAGGCCCATCGCCAGACCGGCCACGGTGAGCGTGAGCCAGGTCGAGCCCGAACCGATCAGTGGGAATACCAGCAGTGCCAGCAGCGGCACCAGGGCCACCGGCTTCCAGTCGAAATCCGAATTTTTCATATGGCCAGCCCCAGCAAGGATTTCTGCAAGGCAGTGTCCTGGGTCAAGGCCTGCATGCTGCCGCTGTGCACCACCACGCCGTTGTCCATCACTGCCACCGTATCGCCTATTTTTTGCGCGAAGTTGAAGTTCTGCTCCACCAGCAGGATGCTCACCCCGGCGGCCTTGAGCTCGGCAAAGGCATTGATCATGTTGTTGATGATCGATGGCGCCAGACCCTTGCTGGGCTCGTCGACGATCAGCAGTTCTCGCGTGCCATCGTCGAGCCGCGAGAGCTGCTGATCGTCGACGAGCCCAGCAAGGGTCTGGCGCCATCGATCATCAATAACATGATCA
>JBKJRR010000527.1:0-3586 GCA_046594635.1 Burkholderiaceae bacterium | reverse complement strand
ATCATGAAGAAGAGCCGCAATCTGGGCATGCAGACCTTTGATCAGGCCTTATTCGACGCCTATGAGAACAACATCATTTCCTACGAGGACGCGTTGCGTAACGCCGACTCGCTCAACGATCTGCGCCTGCAGATCAAACTCAACAGCCAGCGCGGCAAGTCGCAAGACCTGAGCGCAGGCACGGAAAACTTCGCCATCGTCTGACCCGGACTATTCCGTCCCCCAGCTTGGCCTGTCGCCGGCGCGCAAGCGCTGCGTAAGCCGATCTGCACTCCACTCACCGCGCTCAGCGGTTTGCACCATGTCCAATATCAACCCCAAGACCTATACCGCCACGCCCGCGCGCAAGACGGCCTTCCTCGGCCTGGGCGTCATGGGTTATCCCATGGCCGGTCACCTGGCCAGCGCCGGCCACCAGGTCACGGTGTACAACCGCAATGGCGCCAAGTCCGCCGCCTGGCTGAAGGAATTCGGCAATGCGTCGGGCTGTGCCACGGCCGCCACACCGCAAGAAGCCGCAAAAGCTGCCGACATCGTTTTTTGCTGTGTCGGCAATGACGAGGACCTGCGTTCGGTCACGCTGGGCCTGGACCAGGGTGACGGCACGCGCGCCGGTGGTGGTGCTTTCTCGGGCATGGCCAAGGGCGCCATCTTTGTCGACCATACGACCGCATCGGCCAGCGTGGCGCGCGAGTTGCACGCCACGGCACTGGCACAAGGTGTGCAGTTCATCGATGCGCCGGTGTCGGGCGGCCAGGCAGGCGCCCAGAACGGCTTGCTTACCGTGATGTGTGGCGGCGACCCGGCAGCGTTTGATGTGTGCGCGCCGGTGGCGCAGGCCTTCTCGCGTGCTGTCACGCTGCTCGGCGAGAGCGGCGCGGGTCAACTGGCCAAGATGGTTAACCAGATCTGCATCGCCGGCCTGGTGCAGGGTCTGAGCGAGGCCATCGCCTTTGGCCAGAAAGCCGGTCTGGACATGGCGCAAGTGCTCGAGGTGATTGGAAAGGGGGCCGCCCAAAGCTGGCAGATGGACAACCGTGGCAAGACCATGGTGGCAGAACAGTTCGAGTTCGGCTTTGCCGTCGACTGGATGCGCAAGGATCTGGGTCTGGTGCTCGACGAAGCACGCCGCAATGGCGCCCGATTGCCGGTGACCGCGCTGGTCGACCAGTTCTATGCCGATGTGCAGCAAATGGGTGGCGCACGCTGGGACACGTCAAGCCTGATCAAACGGCTGACGTAAGACATCTGCGGCCCGGCCATCAACGCCTGGCCAGACACCGCACCGGCCAAGGCCACAAAACCCGGCGCTCAGGATTTGCGCGGGGGCTGTGCCGGCAAGGTGCGCTGCAGTTCTTCCTCGGTGATGATCTCGAGCAGTCGAACCACCTTTTGCACACCGCCAGTGCTGCGCGCGATGGTGGTTGCACGATCGGCCTCGCGCGGCGTGACCCGGCCCATCAAGTAGACGATGCCGCGCTCGGTGACGACCTTGAAGGCATTGGCGAACAAATCCTTGCTGTCCACCATCGCCGCCTTCACCTTGCCGGTGATCAGCGCGTCGGCCGAACGCTGCGTCAGTGATGGCGAATCCAGCACGGCCAGTTCGTTGGCCACCAGACGCACATTGTCGACCCGCGAGACGATCTGCTCGACCAGTTGCTTGTCCTGGGCAGAGGGCACTTCACCACTGAGCAATACCTGGCGGTTGTAGCTGGTGACGCTGACGTGGACCCTGCTCCCCAGGTTCTCGTTGATGCGCCCGATCGAGCGCAATTCGATGCCTTCGTCTTCCAACTGGGCACCCGAGGTGCGCCGGTCCGTGGCCACCAGCGCGCCCATCGCAGCACCGCCCAGAATCATCGGTGCGCAGGCACTGAGCACACTGGCAAGGCTCACCACGCACAAGGTCGTGGCAACAAGTTTGATCACGCCGGGTTTCATCTTCATCGTCATGGGGTTTCCTCTTGTTCGCCCAGCAACTGGGCATCAACGGCGTCGCACATGCAATGCAACGCCAGCATCTGGATTTCCAGTATGCGCGCAGATCGTTCATGGGGCACATGGATATGGATGTCGGTGTCGCGCATCAGATGCGCCATCTGACCACCGTCACGACCGGACAGGCCGACCACCACCATTTCGCGCTCGTGTGCAGCCGCTATGGCCTGTTGCAGGTTCGCGCAGTTGCCGGTGATCGACAGCACCAGCAAGACATCGCCGGAGCTGCCCAGCGCCCGCACCTGGCGCGCAAACATCGTCGCAAAAGACTGCTCGGTCGGCTCGCCCGCGAGCATGGTGCTGTCAGCCGCCAGTGCCAGCGCCGCCAGCTCCGGTCGCTCGCGTTCAAAGCGACCGACAAAACTGGTGGCGAAATGTTGCGCCAGTGCGGCGCAACCGCCATTGCCACAGGCCAGCACCTTGGCGCCTCCCGTAACACACGCGAGCAAAGCCTGCACCGCAGCCGCAATGGGCTTGCTCAGAATCTGCGCCGCCTGGTATTTCAGGTCCGCACTGTCAATGAAATGCTGCTCGATGCGCTGCTCCAACATGCGACCGATGATACCTGCGCCACCTGCAAGCGGATGTAAGACTAAGCCGCAATCAGCCCGCGTCGAACGCCGCCTTCAGCCAGTGCAAGGTCCCGGCGTCCAAGACCACGACGTCGAATCGGCAGGGCGTCAGGGCACGGCCCGAGGCCATGTAATGGCGCGCGGCAAACACGATGCGCCGGCGCTTGACGGCACCGATGCTGGCGGCTGCACCGCCATGGCCAGCTGCAGCACGTGCGCGCACCTCGACAAACACCGTGGTACCGTCCTTATCCCGCATGATCAGATCGATCTCGCCGCCACCGCGCCCGGGCGTCCGATAATTGCGCGCCAGCAGCCGCAATCCCGCTTGCTGCAGGTGACGCAGCGCGCGGTCTTCGGCGGCATCGCCCGACTGTTTGCTGCTGGGCTGGCCCGCAAGCGCCCTGAATCCGGAAAAACGCATCGATGACCACCTATGCCTCGGCCCTCGTGGCAGCGCAAGACGCAGCCGCCTCCCAGCATTATCCGAAGGGAGCGCTCTACCTGGTGGCCACGCCCATCGGCAATCTTGCGGATATCAGCCTGCGCGCTTTGCATGTACTGCAGCTCGCTGACACCATTGCCTGCGAAGACACGCGCCACACCCAATCCCTGCTGCGCGCCTACGGCATCGAGAAACCCGGCGCGCAGCTGTTGGCACTGCACCAGCACAACGAGTCGCAGGCCGCGCTGCAGGTGGTCGCGCGTTTGGGCCAGGGCCAGCGCGTGGCCTATGTCAGCGATGCAGGAACACCGGCGATCAGCGACCCCGGCGCCCGACTGGTCGCGGCTGTGGTTGCGGCGACCCAGGTCGTGGTACCAATTCCCGGGCCCAGCAGCGTCACCGCAGCGCTGAGTGTGGCCGGACTGGACATGGCGCAAGGTGACAGCTTCGTGTTTGCCGGATTCCTGCCCGCGCGCAGCATGGAGCGGGCGGCCCGGATTGAGGCCCTTGCCAAGGAACCGCGCGCGGTCGTGCTGCTGGAGGCGCCCCACCGTGTAGACGCACTGGC
>JBKJRR010000129.1:0-13163 GCA_046594635.1 Burkholderiaceae bacterium | reverse complement strand
AAATACCAGTGCGTCGATAGTGCCTTGCGGTGTGGCCACGGTTTGCCATTGCGGTGCATATCCACCGCGGACCATCTCGCGTCGCCAAAGGATGGTGGTTTCTGCCTCCACCAGTCTGGCCGGAACGCGAAAGACAAGGCCGGTGCAATGACCCGACAACGGTGTCAGTGTCAGCATCAGAGCCGGGCACTCCGGCGTCCCCCGTCCCGCGCTGATGCGATAGCCGAACCGCCTTTGAAAACCCTCTACGCGCGCCAAGCGGATTTCCGCGATGTGGATGCCCGGATCCCACATCAGCGACCCATAGGCAAACACCCATAGGTCGTCTTGCGGAGCATGTCGTGCAAGCGTGGCAAGACGGGTCTGCTCGCGCTCATGGTCGGGCAGTCGCCAGGTCGCAGGATGACCGGCTTCACGGGCGCGTTCGTCCCACTCAGCCAGCCGCTCGGGCGTGATCCTTAACTCCGACACCTCGCATGGCGTGAGCTGGCCGCGCAGATGCGGAAGATGGGCAAATGGGTTCTGGGTCATGGCGGCGATGGCGCTTTTGTACCACGTGCGCAGCAACCGGTGCCGGCATCACCGTTGCACAAAAAATTGTCATCAGATCGGCCGTGTTTTCCCTTCCGCTTGCCAAAGTCCATCTTCAACTGGCACGACGGAGCTGGCAGCACCAGGACGTACCGAAAGAGCTGAGCCTGCAAATCTCCGACCGTGTCGGTCGAATTCGCGCTGCGGTTGTGCCCGCCTGATGCAGTGTGACGCTACCAGCGCAGCAGGCGCGGTCCCAGTCGGGCGCCAAGTGCGCCGCTGCCGAACATGCCCAACGTGTACCAGATCGCGACGAAGACGAGTGACTCCTCGGGGCAGTGCATCGAGTAGCCAATGGCGCCAAGCGACCCGGCCAGCAGTCCTGCAGCGAAGCCGGCCTCTCGCATTCGCGTCGGAGCGAGTCTGCGCAAGGTTGCCATTAGTCCCGCCAGTGCCGGCAGCGCCAGCGCCGGGATGATCAGCGGGCAGTTCGACCATGTGCTGCCGAAGATGGCTTGCATGCGCGCTCCCGATTTTTCATTCAGCACGGCGATGACGCCCACAAGCATGACGCAGAGCAGCACTGCGGTGATCGCGGCACGTGGCGCGCGGGTATGCGAAACCGGACGCGCCAGACGCGCAACCAGCCATCCGGCGCCAACTGCGAGTGTGCCCGCATAGGCCAGCTTGAACCACAATGCGGGCGCTGTCATCATGTGGGCGGGCACCCAGCCGAGCAGCCCACCCGACAACAGGATCCCTGCCAGCGCGCCGGCGGTGATGGCTGGAAACAGGTACACCCCCATGTTCAGCCGTGGCGAGGCGCCGGCGCCGGCGGACAGCATTCGAATCAGCTCGTCGGTCGTCACGATGTTGCCTTCCTGGCCAGCAAGGCGAGTCGTTTGAGTCCGCGATGGACCTGCACCTTCAGCGCGGCTACCGACACGCCGCTTCGGTTTGACGCCTCAACCATTGACAGGCCGTCGATGCGCGTCATCACGATCGCGGCACGCTGTGCATCTGGCAAAGTATTGAGTAACACGGCGAGATCCCTCACGGTTGGCCGCTCTTCAACAGTCAGCGGATGCTGCGCTTCAGTCAGGTCGTCCAACGGGTCGTGCAGTGCCTCGTGCCGGCCGCGGCGCCGGAACAGGTCGATCAGCTTGTGGCGCGCGATGGCATATACCCACGCGCTCACCGGCCACTGCGGGTCGTAGGTCGCGCGTTTGAGATGCAACGCAAGCAGAGTTTCCTGTACCAAGTCTTCCACCTCGTCCGGCAGGGACAACAGTCGATGTCGGAAATAACCACGCAGGCGAGTTGCCACCAGGCGCAAGGCTTGACGGTAGGCAATTTCGTCGCCTGCCTGCGCACGTGTCCACAAAGGCCCGAGGCCAGTTTCAAATTCGTCTGGAGACACGTTATGGCTAGTTCGTCGTTGGGCTGCAAAAGGTTACGGCACTCATTTTTTACTTGCCGATGTAACCCTGGGTCGTGTCACAACGAATTGGCTTACAGAATCGCGGCGCAGTGTCGGGGTTCGCCAACCTTACAGGAGAAATATCCATGACCATTGTGAAATCAGGTACCACGCTGGCCGGCGCCGCCGCCATGTTCGCTCTCTCCGCCGCCGCGTTCGCGGCGACGGCGCCCGCAGGCAGCAGCGGGCTGGCGGTCGCCGCCAGCGACAAGGTGCACTGCTACGGCGTGCACGATTGCAAGGGCATGGCGGATTGCAAGACCACTGAAAATTCGTGCAAGGGCCTCAACGCATGCAAAGGCCACAGCTTCAAGGCGATGGCAGCCTCGGATTGTTTGACCAAGGCCGGCGTGATCGGCGACCTGGCTGCCAAGAAGTAACGGGGCAGGTGGATGACCTCCGGCTTCGGTCTCGGGCTGCGAGCGGCCCATTATGCGGAGTTTCTCGCCGCGCCGCAGCGTGTGGACTGGCTGGAGGTCCTGTCCGATAACTACATGGTGCCCGGCGGAAAGCCGCTGGCCATGCTTGACGCGATTCGAGAGCGTTATCCGATGGCGATGCATGGTGTTGCGCTGTCGATCGGTTCGGTGGCCGGACCGGATGCAACCTATCTGCGCAAGCTGGGCACGCTGGCAAACCGCGTCGATCCCTTGTGGATCTCTGACCACCTTTGCTGGACCGGAGTACACGGTCACAACCTGCACGATCTGCTGCCATTGCCTTACACCGAGGAAGCGTTGCATGTGGTGGTGCGCAATGTGCGTCGGGTGCAGGATGCGCTCGGCCAACGTATCTTGCTCGAGAACGTCTCCAGCTATGTCGAATTCAACTGCTCCCGGTTGACCGAGTGGCAGTTTCTGTGCGCCGTCTGCGATGAAGCCGATTGCCTGCTGCTGCTCGACCTGAACAACATCCACGTCAGTTCTGTGAATCACGGATTCGACGCGTACGAATTCCTGCGTGCCATGCCGGCGGCGCGCGTACGGCAGATCCATCTGGCGGGTCATACCGACCGCGGTGACTTTCTGGTCGATACCCACGATCACCCGGTCGCTGATCCCGTTTGGGCGTTGTATGCCGAGGCAGCAGCACTTTTTGGATCCGTCGCGACCATGATCGAGCGCGATGATCACATTCCGCCACTGGCCGATTTGATCGATGAATTGGATATTGCCAGGCGTATCTCAACCGGGCAAGTGCGGCAGGCAGCATGAAAAGTGATTTGCTTGCGTTGCAGTCGTCGCTGCAACGCCATCTGCTCGATGGCGACCGGGATATCGAATCGTCGATCGCTTCGCAACACGGGATCGCGCCAGGGCGGCGCCTGCTTGTCTATCGCCAGGCGTATCAGGCACGGATCGTCGATGCCTTGCGCGACTCGTTCGGCCACCTCGCATCATATGTGGGGGATGAATGGTTCGAGGCCGACGCGATGGCCTATGTTGGGTCCCATCCCTCGACGCAATCGAGTCTCAATGACTACGGCGCGGGATTTGCTGCGTGGCTGCATCTGCGCCACCCGCATGATGACGAGATAGGTGAATTGGCCGCGCTGGACTGGGCCCTTCGGCGCGCTTTCGACGGCGCTGATGCAACGCCACTTGATTTGCAGACACTGGCAGCGGTG
This sequence comes from Burkholderiaceae bacterium, assembly GCA_046594635.1. Lineage (GTDB taxonomy): Bacteria > Pseudomonadota > Gammaproteobacteria > Burkholderiales > Burkholderiaceae_C > CAISIP01. The sequence goes on along the minus strand of JBKJRR010000129.1, from coordinate 9,525 downwards.
GCGCCGCAGGCATGGAGCCGCATCGGATTCACGCTTGTGCCCACTGCGACCCGGATGCGATTCAGGTACAACACGATGGCACTATGGCAGGCGTTGGATGATGAGACGACGCCTCCTTGCGCCGAGCCGCTGCAGGCGCCGGGCGATGTGCTGATATGGCGCCGCGGACACAGCCCCCACTTTCGGAGCATCGGTGCCCTTGAATCGCAAGCGTTGGACGGTGTCCAAGGCGGGCGCTCTTTTGCAGCGATATGCGAGCGCCTTGCCATCGACTTCCCGGACAGCGATGTGGCAGTCGAAGCCGGCACGCTGTTGCGACGTTGGGTTGCCGAGGAATTGCTCTGCGCACTGGTTGATCCGATGGCGGCACCTTGAGCCTGAACCACCTGTCGGCCCACTTTCGGCGCCGCCCCCTGCTTGCCCTGGCTGCGTTCGGCTGGTCCGTACAGGCGCGCAGCCAGGGCGCGATCCATACGCTGCAAATCGCCGGGAGCCGCATCGAACTGCAGTTCGAGCACGGTTTTGACACCGATGTCATGGTGCACGCACTTGTAGCAATACGGCATGCTGCCGGGGTGGTCGCAGCTTACCTTGGCCGCCTGCCGCTGGAGCGATTCGAGATCGTGCTTCAGGCGGTCCCGGGGGTCGGCATCAAGGGCGGTGCCGCATTCGCCGAGCCTCAGCCGTTCCTGCGCATCCGCGTGGGGCAACAAACACGCCGTGGCGATCTGGACGACGACTGGATCCTGGTGCACGAGTTGCTGCACCTGGCCATACCGCAGCTGGGACGGCCGCATCGCTGGCTGCACGAGGGAATTGCCACCTATGCCGAAGGCGCGGCGCGTGTTCTCGCAGGCGCCAATCCTGCAACCCGATGGTGGGCCGAACTCGTGCGCGGACTCCCCAAAGGATTGCCGCAGGCTGGCGATCGAGGTCTTGACCACACGCCCACCTGGGGACGTACCTACTGGGGCGGCGCGTTGTTCTGTCTGCTGGCCGACGTGCGGATGCGCCGGGACGGTCAAACGGGCACCGGCCTGCGCGATGCCCTGAAGGGGTTGCTGGGTGCTGGCGGCAACTACGCTCAGAGCTGGCCTGTCGAGCGCGTGCTGACGGTCGCCGATGCGGCCGTTGGACAGACCGTGTTGATGCAGATGTATCGGCTGCAACGTGAGCAGCCCGTGTCGGTGGATCTCGACGCGTTGTGGCGCGAACTCGGAGTGCAACGCGATGGTGCCGGCGTCCAACTGCTGGATAACGCGCCGCTGGCTGCAGTGAGGCGCGCCATTGCGAACTGACTAGGGCGACCGTGTTGATCGCATGGTGTGGCGTGACGCGAAAGTCATTGATCGCGGTTGCATCAATGGCGCCATTTTCCGCCTTCGTCCTGCCGGCGGTATGCTGCTCGCGCCGATCAATGCCCGGTCGTGGGTTGCAGTGGTTGGGGGGCCGGTACCGGCTGGTGTCGGCGGGATCCCAACGCATGGGCGTAGACCCAGGTAAATTCGGCGCCGAGCAAGAAGATCTGTGCCGAGAAATAGACCCAGACCAGCAAGGCTACCAGCGCACCTGCTGCGCCAAATCCAGAGCTCACTGCGCTGGTGCTGATGTACAGGCCAATCATCCATTTGCCCCAGGCAAACAGTGTCGAGGTCGCAAACGAACCCACAGCGACATCGCGCCATTCGATGCGGGCGCGTGGCATCAGCTTGTAGATCATGGCAAACATCAGCGTCACCAGTGCAAAGGACACCACCTGGTTGCCGATTGCCAGCGCCAGCTCCCAGCCGACCAGGTGCGGCGTCCACCATTTCTGGATCGCCGACACGGCGGCGCCGAGTACCAGCGACACCACGATCAGGAAGCCGAATCCGAGAATCAGGCCAAACGACAGCAAGCGGGTGCGCAGTAGTTTCCACAGACCGCTCCCGGCACGCACCGGCGCGCGCCAGATGCGGTCCAACGCATCCTGCAACTCGGCGAAGACCGTGGTTGCTCCGATCAGCATCAGCACCACACCGATGGCCGTCGCGGTGACGCCACCGGCCGGCTTGTTGACACTTTCCAGCAGATCCTGGATCGCCAGCGCGCCGGCAGCGCCGACCAGTGTGCTGAGTTGGCCGAAGATCTCGCCGCGCGCTGCGTCAGGGCCGAACCACAGGCCAGCCACCGAAATCACGATCAGCAGCAACGGGGCGATCGAAAACAGGGTGTAGTACGCGAGCGCAGCGCCCATGCTCGGGGCGTGGTCGTCGAGCCAGGCGTTGAATGCTGCTTTGCCCAATACCAGTGCCTGCTTGTAGCCGGCAAGGTTCGCGATGTCTAACTGAACAGGGCGCAATGGGTCAGACATCAGCATCCCTTCCGGCCACCTTGTGGCGCAGATGGTTCATCGCCTGGCGCCGCGTGTCCACGTCAATTGCAGGTGGTATGGGGCGCCTCAGAATGCTGCTCGGGGGTCTGGCCAGTCGCGATGAAATGCTCCAGATGTGCGACATCCAGGACTGCTTGCAGATGTGCCGCGCATTGGTCAACCGGTCTTAAGCCGGACAACCATGGGTTTGATCGGGCGAACCAGTTCGCCATTTCCCAAGGGTCATACAACGGAGCCAGCAGTCTGAACAGTGGTTGCAAGGCCTGCCGGGGCAGCAAATCCGATCCCGCATCGAACTGGAACATCGGTACCCACGGCTCTGACTGCCACATGAAGCCGATGATCTCGCGCGTTGCAATGCCTTTGGCGATGTGCGCAAATCGGGCCCGGCTGTCGGGGCCGTTGCCATCGGCCAGTTCGCCGACTGTCAGCAGGCCGCCACTGCCGGCAAATGCCATGCGCATTGCGGCCATGCGAGTTTCATCTGACCGCGGCATACCGCTCGGGTCGCTGACCGCACCATGGGCTGCATTCTGCAATCCTGAACCGTCAATGCAATGGGGATCGACGATGACATTCGGTGTCCATTGCAAACGATCGTTCAGACCGTCGCGTGTGTCTTCATCCCTTGCGCCGCGCGTTCCGTCCTGCCAGCGCGTGCTCGCGCTGAAGGTGTTGTTGCCTGGATTGCGCCATTGACCGAAATTGGCATCGCCGGTAGGGGAAATGTCGTGTGGGAGATTGTGGTGCATGGGTAGGAGGAATCAGGGCGGTAAGTGCCTCGATCCAGCAACACCGATTCTGCCGGCCGCCTGATTGCCGTGAATCAGGAAACGCGCGGCTTTGGCGTAGGAGATTGCCCACAGGTACCAGATTACCCGGGTGCCAGTTTCGGGATGTGCGTGGTACTCGGGTGCGGCACCGGTTTGGAGATCCAGCTCTGTTTTTTAACCAGCGCCGCACATTGCGCGTCAGCCTGTCGTGCTTCCTTGTCGGCGCCTGGATCAATGAAAGGAATGATGGCGGCCAGTGGATTGAGCAGGGCCAGTAACACGGCCGCACCCGCCTTGCCAGCGAGTTTGCCGACCTCCAGTGACACTGCGGGCTTGCTGAAGGTGCCGCGTACATGCACGGGTGTTCGCAGGCTTAGCGGACTGAAGTCCTTTGGCGAGACAACGGCGCGGACATCGAGTTGTTCTGTGCGCATCGACGCGGTGCCGTCCAGCCAGATGGTGGAGTCTGGCGTGTTGACGACAAAAATTTTCGGACGGATCACGCCCCCCTCGACACCGAAGTCTGCGACATTGCACAGGATGGGCAGCGGCTCGTCGCCTTTGATGACAAGACCGAATGCCTGCGCAAGGTCGATGCCGGCAGCTTCAACCAGCAGGTGTGAAATGGCGGCTTCGCGAACGTGCATACGCATGTCTCCGCCAAGACTTGCCAGGATCTCTGCAGACGAGCGGCCACTTCCGGCTACCCTGAGCTGGGCATCGAGCTTGCCAGAAAGATAAGGCGGCTTGTTCGCGCTCCGTTCAAGCTGCAGCCACTGCGTCAGATCGACACTGAGCAACCGCAAGTCGGCGGTCCACTTCGCTTGCTTGCCACGTCCGTCAAGTTGCACATGCCCAAGCAACCGGCCCTTGGCGGTCTGCGCCTCGATATCGGCGAGGGTCAGGACCGCGTCGGCTAGCAGCAGGTGGGCGCGCAGTGGCCGCAATTGCGCGAGAACCTCGGTGCCGGTATGCAACTCTGCAATATCGATCAGCACATTCGCATCCATTTTGCGCAATGAAGGCAGGTCAAACGCGCGGTCAGGAAAAACGCGACCGGGGCCTTTGGTGACCTTGGCCTCACCTTCGCCGGCGATGGGCAAACCCACGGCCGGGCCGAGGTCGCTCAGCAGCAGCCGTGTGCCGCCGAGGCGACCGCTGAGCAATGGAACCGCGCGCCGGGTGTCGTAAGTGAATGCTCCACTCAGCCGACTCGATCCAATATGTGCTTCTGTGACGTTCGCTTTCCACAGCGTCAAGTCCTTGACCAGCGTACCCTTGGTGCGAAAGGCTGGTGTGGCCGGCAGGGTGATGCCCAGCGGATCGCCTACCGCCGCCAACGAAGGTCCGGACAGCGTAAAGCTTCCACGCAGGCCTGCAAAATGCAGTGGGTCAGTGGTACTGCCGTTGAAACTGAGTTCGGAGCGACCAACCGACGCGCTGAGTCGCACCGGCTGAGCGACTGCGTCCTTGCCGCCGGCCAGCAGGTCGAGCGCAGTCGTCGTGCGCAGGTCGATGCGCACTGGAAATTTGCGATAGCTGCCAGAGCCGATCAGCTTGAGGCCGGCTTCTCCCGGCGCCAGAGTCACCGGCTCAGAACTTGTGTCCCTGGCTCCGGTGGCCTTGCCACCTGCACGCACGGCAATGCCGCCCGCAGCACTCGACGCCGGCGAACGCGACGGCGACGCAGCGGACGCCGTTGCCGTTGCTGTATCTGCGGTTGCGGGCAGTCCGCCGTCTTGCCCATCACTCAGCGCGAAGCGGGCTTGTATCTCGGTGGGACCAATCGCGTCGGTAAGGCGCAACTGACCGCTGCGCACCCGCAGCGTGCCGAAGCTGGGCAGAGCCAATGGCGTGTCTGACGCAGCGTCGTTGGGCGTCTTGCCAAACTGCCAGGTGGCGCGGCCGTCGGCGTTGCGTTCGAGCCGAACGTCGAGATCACCGGCCTCGAGCATGCGGATGTGCAGCGGTTGACCACGGCTTGCCCGCCACAGATCGGCGTATCCCAACGTGAGCGATGCGTCGCGGGCCAGCAAGGTGTGCGGCGCCTGGCTCCACTCCGGTGCAGCGATCTCCAGGCGCGGCGCCCGTACGCGCACACTGCCGATCAGGCCAATGCGGGTTTGACCGCTGTCACTGATGGACTCCGGACCGAAGTTGACGCGGCGTTCGAGCGACTTTGACAACCACGACTGCGCTGGCGAAACCAGCCAAGGCCAGCCAGACCACTCGCCGACGCCGACGCCGATGGCGATCGCCAACAACACGCTGCAGAGCAGCAACGGCCAGCGCGTGCCGGCCTTCCATGCCGAGAGGGGCGTTCTCATCGGCTGCTAGGTTTGCGAGGCGCACAGGAGGTCATCGGGCGATTCTCCACGCCTGGGCGGTGGCCGCCATCAGCCAGGGCAGGCAATCGCTGTAGGTACGCTCCTACGCCCGGTACCCGCGCCGCGCGTAACCGACCTGCGTCAACGACAGCGCCGACCCCGGCCACGAACGCTGAGCTGCCCCTCACCGGTCGGACCGTTGACACGGGTATTGGCCTTGCCCCGGACTCAGCCCGATGGGCATGCCATACTCTTTCGACCAGTGTCGGCGTCGACCGGCTGAGACCTCCCATCATGTTCCGCTTTTTCGAAACCCGCGTGCCTGTCAGCGCGGCGCCCTCCGATGCGTCCGACCGGGGGCCGCCACCTGGCTTGCTCGCGTTTTACTGGCATTTCATGCGCCAGACGCGCGGCCTGTACCTGACGATGCTGGTGACCGGTCTGGGCGTGGCCCTGATCGATACGCTGATGCCGGTGTTCATCGGGCGCATGGTCGGGCTGATGGCGGCGGCGCAGCCGCAGCAGGCCCTGCGCGAGCAGGCTCCAATGTTGCTGGCAATTGCATTGGCCATTCTGATCGGGCGCCCCGTGATGTTCGTGCTCGACAGTCTGGTGCGCAACAACGCGGTGATTCCCGGTGTCACCACGCTGGTGCGCTGGCAAAGCCACTGGCATGTGGTGCGCCAGAGTGCGCCGTTTTTCCAGAACGACTTTGCCGGGCGCATCGCCAATCGTGTCATGAACACCGGCATGTCAATGCGCGAGAGTGTCGTGGCCACGGTGCGGGCGGTCTGGTACATCGTGGTCTACGGCTTCAGCGCTCTCGTATTGATGCTGTCGTTCGACTGGCGACTGGCGGTGCCGATGATCGGCTGGATCGCCGCCTACCTGTTCATTCTGCGCCACTTCGTGCCGCGCATGCGCGACCTCTCGCGCGCCAGCAGCGAGGCGCGGTCACTGGTGATGGGCCGTGTGGTGGACAGCTACACCAACATCATGACGGTCAAGCTGTTTGCACGCGCGCGCGACGAAGACGCCTTCGTGCGCGAGTCGATGGACGCGCATCGCGTGAAGATTGCCACGCACATGCGCCTGACCACCCGCTTCATGGGCACACTCACCGCGCTCAACGCGGTGCTGGTAGTCAGTACCGCTGCCATCGGCTTGTGGTTGTGGTACAGCCAGCAGATCAGCCCGACCGTGGTGGCGACCAGTTTGCCGCTGGTCTGGCAGATCAGCAACATGGCCGGCTGGGTGAGCTGGGAGGTGTCGGGTATCTTCGAGAACATCGGCGTGGTGCAGGAGGGCATCGGTTCGATTGCCGTGCCGCATGCCATGGTCGATGCGCCGCAGGCGCGAGAGCTTGTCGTCACGCGGGGCGACATTCGTTTCGACAAGGTCAATTTCAGTTGCGGCCAGCAGGCCCAGGGCGGGCGCCACGTGCTGGACAAGCTGAACCTGCACATCCGTGCGGGCGAGCGGGTTGGTCTGGTCGGGCGCTCGGGCGCCGGCAAGTCGACTTTGGTCAATCTGCTGCTGCGCTTTCATGATGTTGAAGGTGGCCGCATCACCATCGATGGGCAGGACCTGCGCGACGTGAGCCAGGAAAGCCTGCGCGGCGGCATCGGCATGGTCACTCAGGACACCTCGCTGCTGCACCGCTCGATTTCCGCCAACATCCGTTACGGCCGCCCCGAGGCCAGCGACGACGCCGTGATGGCGGCCGCCCGGCGCGCCCATGCGCACGACTTCATCGTCGAGCTGCGTGACTGGGCCGGGCGCAGCGGTTACGAAGCCCATGCGGGCGAACGCGGCGTCAAACTGTCGGGTGGCCAGCGCCAGCGCGTGGCGTTGGCACGGGTACTGCTCAAGGACGCGCCCATCCTGATTCTGGATGAAGCCACGTCGGCGCTGGACAGCGAGATCGAAGCCGCAATCCAGGAGCAGCTGGTCACGTTGATGGAAGGCAAGACCGTGATCGCCATCGCCCACCGCCTGAGCACGATCGCGCGCATGGACCGGCTGGTTGTGATGGACGCCGGCAGCATCGTCGAGCAAGGTACCCACGCGGAACTGCTGCAACTTGGCGGGCATTACGCCAGTTTGTGGCAGCGCCAGTCGGGCGGTTTCCTGACCGACGAACCAGAGCCGACGGCAGATACCCGCGAGCAGACGCCTGCCTGATGCCTCAGGCCTCCTGGATTGCCGCCATGATGCGCTCGATACAGTCGTTGGTGCGGGCCTGGTCGATCCAGCGCAACACACACACCAGTTCCTGCTGGGCATCGATCCAGGTCAACGACGAGCCTGCGCCAAGCGCGAACCAGGAACTGCGTGGTGCGGCGGCAAACAGGTGCCCGCCCTGGTTCAACCACACCAGATAACCGTAGTACGGCGCCACATCGCAGGGTTGCAACATGCGGGCAATCCAGCTTGATGACAGAACCTGCTGGCTATCAACGTGCCCGCCACGCATCAGCATCATGCCGATGCGCGACTGGTCCAGTGCCGATATGGACACACCGCCGCCCCAATGGCTGCCACCGGGCACCGACATCATTCGCTGGCCGTCGACCTCGGTCCAGCCTTGCTCATAACCTTCCCACCGAAAATCGTCGCTGCATTGCAGTGGCTGCAGGATGCGTTCGGCAAACACCTCGGGCAGCGGCCGCTTCCACAGATGCAGCAAGGCCAGCGACAACTGGTTGATGCGCACGTCGTTGTATTCGTAGCGGCTGCCTGGCTCGCCCAGCGGCCGCGGATCGCCCTTGGCGCCAGGCGGGGGGCCGCCCTGGTAATCCAGCCAGCGGTTGCGATCGACCTGCTCGGGTATGCCCAGGCATGTGCCTTCCCATTCGCTGGTCTGTTGCAGCATGTGGTGCCAGGTGATGTGTGCATGCCTTTTGCCCTCGAAGCCGATGCCCGGGCATCGGCGCACCACCGGTTCAGACACGTCGGGCAGCAGGCCGTCATCGTGGGCGAGTCCGGCCAGCAAGGCGAGGTAGGTCTTGGCGACGCTGAACGTCAGGTCACTGCGATGGACATCACCCCATTGCGCCAGCAGTTCGCCGCGGTGCAAAACCACGCCAGCCACACCACCCCTGGGATGGACGGGACCATAAAGCCGGTTGTATGGGGCCGGGTCCTTGTCGTGGATGCCCCAGGGCGGACGCGTGTCACGCGACCATGGGCTTTCCCAGCCGCTGATGCTGTCGATAGCTGATTGCAAGGCGGGTGAAGGGGTTTTCGGTGGGTGCGACATGCGACGATTGTCACCGCGTCAAGTGACAATTTGTCTGTTCGCCCGCCTTCGCCAGCGCACTCGGGCGGCATTCTGGCAAAGGACCCGGCGCAGGATGCAGTCGATCCGCTACTGACCGGATAGTTCATCACCGATGCAGCACACTCCGGGCCCGACACCGCCCAGCCCATTTCTGATTACCACCTTGCTCGGTCAGATCGCCTTCGGCCTGTTGGCGATGACGATCTGCCTGCCGTCGACGACCTGCGACCGCTGGACGTGGTAGTGCTGGCATGTAACGGCCCCACCGACCGTATCGCGACGTCAAGCAGATCCGTGCCATGGGTTTGCCGGTATTTCACGGCGCGATTGGCCCACTCGATACCAAGGGGCGGGCGCGTAGGGTGGAGCGCGACATTCCGGTGGAATGTGCCGGGGTTCAGGTCATGCCGGGTGGCATCGTGTTTGGTGACGTTGACGGTGTGGTCGTCATTCCGCAAACCCATGAACTGGCCGTGATCGAACACTCCATCGCCAAGGTGACCGGCGAGAACAATACCCGCGACGCCCTGCGCAAGGGCGAGTCGTTGGGTGATGTCTTCAAGCGCTTGGGCATTCCTTGAATCGACGCATCCCTATCGGTTGGCCTGCAGCGCGGATCTGCGCCAGCGTTGGCGCGTCCAGCCGGTTCACCATGGTTTGCAACTTTGCCGCGGCCTGCTGCGTATCCGGGGTGTCGTCCATCGATGTGTGCCACCAGATCGGCAGTCAGGCTGGACCATGCGACCCGTGGCAACAGCCTGACTGCCG
>JBKJRR010000117.1:0-8636 GCA_046594635.1 Burkholderiaceae bacterium | reverse complement strand
GATCCGCTGCCGGTCAGTGAACCGGCACCGCTGCCCGCTGGTACCAGCGCAGTTCACCCGCTCAATGTGCTGCTGGTCGACGACAACGACGATGGTCGATGGATGTTGCGCCAAGTGATAGAAGACGCAGGTCACCAGGTCACAGAAGCCGTGGATGGGCCTCAGGCTCTGGAACGCGCAACTGCAGAAGCGTTTGACGTCGCGTTGATCGATATCGGCCTGCCCGGCATTGACGGCCTGGAAGTGGCCAGGCGTTTGCGCGCCATGCGACACGGGCTCCCGGTACCGCTGCTGGTGGCGGTCACCGGCTACGGCACACCGCAGGATCACGTTCGCAGCCGTGAGGCGGGCTTTGACCTTCACATGGCTAAGCCCGTCGACGGCGCCAAACTGCTCGACCAGGTGCAGCGCCTGCTACATGCACGGTAATTCGTCCCGAGCGCGCTCTCTTCGTCCCGCACGGTCACATTGAGCGACGGCCTGCACTCGGAGACAAATCGTTGCGACAGGTTGAGCCAAAGCGGCCCGCCAACACCTTACCGAGCCCACGCGTATTTGAGCCACGCGATGCGCCGCACAGGCAGATCCCATACAGTGAATTGCAAATCCCTGACCCAGATGGTGTGTAGACCCGACCCAACCCCGGAGCCTGTTGCGTGACTGATTCATTAACGTACGTACCCCCTGCCGTCTGGACCTGGAACAAGGAAAACGGTGGCAAGTTCGCGGCCATCAACCGCCCGATCGCCGGACCGACCCATGACAAGGTGCTACCGGTCGGCCGTCACCCGCTGCAGTTGTACTCGATGGGAACCCCCAACGGCGTCAAGGTGACGGTGATGCTTGAGGAACTGCTGGCGCTGGGCCACACCGGCGCTGAATACGACGCGTGGCTGATCCGTATCAGCGAGGGCGGTCAGTTCGGCAGTGGCTTTGTCGAAGCCAACCCAAACTCCAAGATCCCGGCGCTGATGGACCACAGCGGACCGCGTCCGATCCGGGTGTTCGAGTCGGGTGCGATCCTGACCTATCTGGCCGAGAAGTTTGGTGCCTTGCTGCCGACCGAAGCGGCGCAACGTGCGGAGTGCCTGTCGTGGCTGTTCTGGCAAATGGGCAGCGGGCCTTACCTGGGTGGTGGATTCGGCCATTTCTACGCCTATGCGCCGAGCAAGATGGAATACCCGATCGACCGTTTTGCGATGGAGGTCAAGCGCCAGCTCGACGTGTTGAACCGCCGGCTTGCCGAGAGCCCGTACCTGGCAGGCGACGAATACACCATTGCCGACATCGCCGTGTGGCCCTGGTATGGCGCACTGGCAAAAGGCCTGCTCTACTCGGCCGGCGAGTTCCTGCAGGTGCAGGAATACACCCATGTGCAGCGCTGGACCGACAGCATTGCAAAGCGTCCGGCAGTCAGGCGCGGCCGCATGGTCAACCGCACCTTCGGCGAGCCCGCCAGCCAGTTGCATGAACGCCATGAGGCCAGCGACTTCGATACCCGCACCCAGGACAAGTTGGCGAAGTAAACCGGACACGCAAACGGACCGAAGGGCAGACCAAACCATCGGCCGCAGATCGGCGCAATTTGCGCTGATCGACTCGCGTGGCGTTGCTCAGGCCAGAGGCCGCAATTGCTGCAACAAGGTTGGCAGCAGCTCCGAGACCGTCGGGTGGATATGCACGCCACGAGACACCACAGTGTAAGGCTGATCCGCCGCCATCAGGTCGAGCAGGCTGTGCACGACCTCGTCACCATGCATGCCCAGGATTGCCGCGCCCAGGATACGCTGGCTGTCGGCGTCGACCAATACTTTCATGAAGCCCTGGGTTTCGCCGGTTTCGCGCGCACGACCCACGCGCTGCATCGCCATCTTGCCGATCAGCGCCTTGCGGCCGCTGGCGCGCACCTCCTGCTCGGACATGCCGACACGGCCGAGTGCCGGATCGATGAAAAGCGCGTAACACGGGATCCGGTCCGTCAGCCGACGTGGGTCGAAATCGAACAGATTCGCGACGACGATTTCATGGTCGTTCCATGCGGTGTGCGTGAAAGCACCACGACCATTGCAGTCACCCACTGCCCATATCCCGGGTGAACTGGTACGGCACTGGTCATCAACAACGATATAGCCATGTTTGTCGACTTCGACGCCGGCGTGTCCAAGTTGCAGCGTATCGGTGTTGGGTGTGCGGCCCACTGCCACTAGCACATGGCTGGCCTTGACGTCTTGCGCGTCGGCACCACACATCGCTCCGACCGCGATGGCCTGGCCATCTCGTGCCAAAGACATGCATTCGGCCCCGAGCTGGAAGCGGATACCTTCAGCCTGCAGGATGTCGCGGATCCCTTGAGCCACGTCATCGTCCTCGCGCGACAGCAGTTTGGCCGAGCGCTCGAGTACCGTGACCTGGGCGCCGTAACGACGCATCATCTGTGCAAACTCCAGACCGATATAGCTGCCCCCGATGATGACCAGATGCTCGGGCACGACGCCCAGTTCCATGATCGATGTATTGTCCAGCGTCTGCACTTCGTCGATGCCCTCAATGGCCGGACGCAAAGCACGGCCGCCCACGTTCAGAAAGATGCGCGGGGCCATCAACACGCGTTCACCCACCTGGATCGTCTGTTTGCCCGTGAACACCGCATCACCGGCGATGACCTCGGCGTGCTTCAGGCCTTGCATCCATTGGGTGACACCGGCGCGCGATTGCGCAACGATGGCGTCCTTGCGCGCCTTCACGCGCGCCATGTCAACCTGGATATCGCCAGCCGAAAAACCGAACTCGGCCCCGCGGCGCGCCATATGAATCGCACGGGCGCTGGCAACCATGGTCTTGGTCGGGATACACCCGACATTGACACAGGTGCCGCCGAAATGTCCGCGCTCGATGACCGCGGTGCGCAGGCCCTCCTTGCTGCATCGTGCGGCCAGCGCCGGGCCGGCTTGTCCGGCACCGATGACGATGGCGTCAAAATTTTCCACTACCATGTGACCTCCAGTTTTGACTGTGCACGACCCACGGCCACCTTACCGCGCGGTAAGCATCCGATCGTGCCGACGATCAGGCTACCACGGCGGCCTCTACGTCTGCGGGAAGACGCGCTGAGTGCAGACCGACGCGCAGCGCCTCGGCTCGAACCCGCAGCAGTTCGCCGCGCACGTGACCCTCACGGGAGTCACGTGCAAATCGGGCCAATGCGCGTCCGCGCGCGATGAAAAGGTCGGTATATGGCAACGGTTCGGCGTGCGTGTATGCCGCCAGCCGCTCGGCATAACGCTCCAGTTCGCTCCAGCGCCCGTGTTGCGCCGATACCTGCATCGCGTCACGATAAAAGGAAAAATGATTGTGGCTGACGCTTCCCTTATCGAGCAGCGCCTGCCCCCTGCGCAAGGCGTCGGCACGCACCGCCTCGTCTTCGGCCACAAGAGCGAGGGCACCAAGCGTCGATGCACCCATGAATGCCACACCGCTCTCCTCACAGCTTGCAAAGGCCTGTTCGATCAGTTCCTGTGCACGGCGCGAGTCACCTTGTTGCATGCACATCAAGCCTGCCGTGATGAAATGTCGGCAGATGAATCGCCTCGCGCCGGTCACCTCGCACAGTGACTTCAGATGTTCCATCGGCACGCGGAGGTCTTCTAGACGGCCGACATCCGGGAGAACAAGCGACAAGGAGCTGTAGGCGACCAGCGCCGCGCGCAACGCGCCAATGTTTTCAGCCAGCTGCACACTGGCCTCAATATCAGCCAGCCCGTTGAAAAAATCGTTTCGGTAACAAAGGGCAAGCCCGCGCATGACCTGATTGGCGGCGACGATGTTCGGAAAGTCCTGTTGCTGGCCGAGTTCGACGCAACGATCGAAATGGCCAAAAGCCGTGATCATGGCGCCACGCATGTAGGACGCATCACCCAGCCCGCTCAGCGAGCGCGCCTCGCGCTCGGTGTCGCCTACCCGTTGGGCCAGCGCAAGGGAGCGGGCATGTTGTTCCTGGCAGCCGTCGAAGTTGCCACGCGGAAAGTGCAGATTGCCGCGCAGAAAACAGATGTCGGCAAGACGCCGCGCATCATCGGGCTCGAGCGCCAGTATCTCGGCCCGCGACAGGGCCTCGAACGCCTCGTCAAAGCGGTCGAGCACCCGCATGCTGCCTGCCTGCTGCAGCAACAGATCGCAGCGCAGCAGATTGCGCACCGCGTTCTCGGGCAGATTCCCCAGCAGAGTCAGCGCACGGAAAAGATGGTTCAACGCCTCAGCGTGTGCCCCCTGTTCAGCCGCACGACGTGCAGCTTCGCCCCACTGCGTGACCGCCTCGCCTGTGTCTCCCGCTTGTTCAAAGTGATGGGCCACGATTTCCGGTAGTCCCAGCTGCGCCTGAAATATCTGGGCGGCCCGAAGATGCAGGGTCTTGCGTCGGGCCTGCAGCAGGCTCTGGTATGCCGCTTCCTGCACCAGCGCATGCTTGAACGAGAAGCGCGTGGCAGCGCCGGAGGTTTGCCTGAAAACGAGCCCCGCCTGTTGCAACGCCAGCAGCCCCGCATTGACTGTTTCCGTCGCAAGCCCCGCCAGCCGCTCGACCTGGCCTTCGTTGAACTCGCGACCGATGATGGACCCGGCCTGCGCGACTTCCTTGGCCGGACCCAGCCGGTCCAGCCGCTCCATCAACGAATCGTGCAGCGAGCTGGGGATGGCCGCCTCGATATCGTGGTCGGCCGCGGCGCGGCCCGACGCCAGTTCTGCCACGGCGCGCGTCAACTCCTCGACAAATAGCGGAATCCCGTCGGTCCTCTTGATGATGGTCGCCAGCACACGTTCCGGCACGACATTCGCGCCGGCCACACTGGCTACCAGGGCGGCTGTCTCGCGCGCACTGATACGACTCAGGACCATCGACGTGGTCCGGGATTGGCCGGTCCATGAACACGCAAACTCCGGCCGGAACGTCAGCACCAGCAGCAAGCGGGAATCTGCGAGTTCCACCACGGCCCGATTCAGCACTTCGAGGGTCGCCGGATCCGCCCAGTGCAGGTCCTCAAAAATGGCAACCGTCGGGGCGTCCGCGGTCAGTCCGGCCAGATGGCGCAGCAAGCCTGCGACGCTGCGCCGGCGCCGTTCCTGCGGATCACCCAGCGCAGGAGAAAACTCGCACGGCAAACCGAGCAGACTGGCAAACAGTGGCGTGTCGTCTTCCTCGAAGGTGCTCGACCTGCGCAGCGCGGCATCGAGGCGCAGCAATGCCGTTGGGTCCTCGAGGTCCGGCTCGATGCGGCCGACCCGGCGCAGCATTGCAATGAACGGGTGGAAAGCCGTACTTTGCAGGAACGGCGAACACTGAAACAGCATCGGCCGGTGCGGCTCATGGGCGATCTGCTCGCGCAGCGCCTGGATCAGGCGCGACTTGCCGATGCCTGGCTCACCCGACAACAGCACCGTCTGCGATTCACCCAACGCCGCACGCTGCCATCGCCGCAACAGCATGGCAAGTTCGTCATCGCGGCCGAACATGGCATGCTGCGTCCGGTATGCGCTGGCGGCGAAGCGGCTCTCGGTCTGCGCCTCTGCGATCACCCTGAACGGGACATGCACAGCAGACAGGCCCTTGAGTTTGTGTGGTCCCAGCGACTCGAGTCGGAAGCGCCCCGCGACCAGCTTCTGCGTCGCACGCGAGATCACCACGGTATCGGGTTCGGCCAGCCCTTGCAGCCGGGCCGCCAGGTTCGGCGTCTCTCCCATGGCCAGGCTTTCATGGCGCTTGTCGCCTCCCATTTCGCCCACGACGACCGGCCCGGTATGAATCCCGATACGCACCGAGAGACGCAACGAAAAACGTGCCTGCAATTGCCCGTTGAGCCTGTCGATTGCCTTGGGAATATCGATTGCGGCATACACGGCGCGAATCGCATCGTCTTCATGCGCGACCGGGTAGCCGAAGTAAACCAGCAAGCCATCACCCAGGTACTGCGCAATGTGGCCGGCGTAGCGGCCGATCGCTTCTTCTGCCGTCTTCTGGTAGGCACGCACCACCTCGCGCAGATGTTCCGGGTCGAGTTTCTCCGACAGATCAGTGGACCCGACCAGGTCGCAGAACATCACGGTGAGCTGACGCCGTTCGGCACGGCTGGCACCTTCGGACGCTGGCGCTGGATCTGTTGCCGGCTCCGGCCCGGCACTTCGCGCAACGCTTGCGGTGTCGGCCGCAACAGCCGCCAGCAACCGCCTGCGTGGCCCCATCGCAAGCCCGAGTTCACGCAGATCGGCATCTGCCAGCAGCGGCAGTTCGTGCAGCGTGATCTCGTTTTGCGCAAACGTTCCGGCATAGGCACCGAGTTCATGCAACGCGAGCCACGTGGCCAGGTCAGTCCGTGCCATCGGCAAGCCCAGGTATTGCAGTTGTCTGCAGACACATTCGGCTGACCTCGCGGCCGGCATTTTTCACCTTCACAATTTGCATGCGACGCATCCCTGCCCGTAATTCGGCCAAGGACATCATAGATGGCATCGGCTGTTCAAGCCAGGTTGGGTAACATGCGGGCGCGCGCCAGGCGGATCACCAAGCTATTTATTGATACTGACGCCGTCCAAGGCCACCGGATCACACCAGGAACTCAACGATGTATGTAACCGTCAACGGCGCACGCCTATATTTCGACGTCGAAGGCGCCGCGCTGGTGCCGGACGGCAAGACCATGCGCGAGCGAGCGACACTTCTGCTGCTCCATGGCGGTCCTGGCTTCGACCATTCGCTGTTCAAACCGGAGTTCGGCGCATTGGCCGACGTGGCACAAGTCATCTATCTCGACCACCGCGGCAACGGCCGCAGCGACTACGGAGATCCGTCGACCTGGAATCTGGCGCAGTGGGGCGACGACGTCCGCACTTTTTGCGACGTGCTCGGCATCCACAAGCCGGTTGTTTACGGCGTCTCGTTCGGCGGCTTTGTCGCGCAGTCATATGCCACCCGTCATCCGCAGCATCCGGGCAAACTGGTACTGACCAGTACCGCGGCGCGGGCGGACTGGCCAGCAGTATTCGAAGCGTTCGAGCGTATCGGTGGCGCGCAGGCACGGCGCCTGGCGCAGGACTACTGGTTGACCCCGACACCTGAGCGCCGCCTCGCATACCGCGAGCAGTGCCACCCGCTGTACTACACCCGCCCGATCCGGGATCCCGACTCCAGCACACGCGCGATCGTGCACGATCCGGTCAACCTGCATTTCGCCACCGGCGAGTTCCCGCGCATGGATTTTCGGGAGGCGCTCGGCCGCATCTGCTGTCCGACGCTGGTGATGGCTGGAGAAAACGATCCGATCACCCCGATCGCCTTCAGCGAAACCATTGTTGCCAGTCTGCCCTCGGGTCTGGCCCAGTTCGAACGATTCGCCGATTGCGGCCATGGCGTCGTGCATGACGCACCCGAGCGCTTTTTCGCGACGCTGCGCGCTTTCTTGCTCGCTTCAATTCCCGATCGACTCCCGGACCCACGATAAGGAACCCTCCATGGAAAAACCCGTTGCCCTGATCGTAGGTGCCGGCGCCGGCATCAGTGCGGCCTTCGCGCAGACACTGGTTGCCGACGGCTACCAGGTGGCTGTTGCCTCGCGCAATCTGGAGAAGTTACGTCCACTGGCTGAGACGATGGGGGCGACGCCGTTCAAAGTCGACGCGTCCTCGCCCGCGGACGTGGTGCGGCTGTTTGCAGATGTCGACTGCTCCATGGGCCCACCCGAAGTTGTCCTGTACAACCCCAGCGCGCGCATTCGGGGTGAATTGCTGAGCCTGGACATCGCTGCCGCCAGCGCGGCGATCCAGACCACAGCCATCGGCGCACTTGCGACCGCACAGGAAGCGGCGCGGCGAATGTTGCCGCGCGCGCGGGGCAGCATCTTTTTCACCGGCGCCACCGCCGGCGTCAAGGGCTTCGCCCGTTCATCGGTGTTCGCCATGGGCAAGTTCGCGCTGCGCGGGCTGGCGCAAAGCCTTGCGCGCGAACTCGGGCCGCAAGGTATACATGTGGTGCATTTCGTCATCGACGGTGGCGTGGACATGGTCAGCCAGGATGCCGGCATCCTGACGCCAAAGGCCATCGCGCAATCCTACATGGCGGCTC
Source organism: Burkholderiaceae bacterium (assembly GCA_046594635.1). Lineage (GTDB taxonomy): Bacteria > Pseudomonadota > Gammaproteobacteria > Burkholderiales > Burkholderiaceae_C > CAISIP01. Next base: position 529 of record JBKJRR010000117.1, on the reverse strand, counting down.
TGCACCAGCCTAGCGGTGCCTGGAGCTGGGAACTGGAATTGCGCAGCCACAAGGAGCCGTTTTGACGGATTGAAGCGGGCCTTGCCCCGCGACAATGGAGCGAATCTCACAATGCCATGACCTGCCCCTCTATTTCCGGAGAATGCGCATGCTCGACCTGCTGATCCACAACGCCACCCTGCCCGACGGCCGCACCGATATGTCGGTCGCCGTCCAGGCCGGCCGCGTCACCGAGGTGACACCCGGGCTGAAGGCTCCCGCCAACGAGACCATTGACGCCGGCGGCCACCTCCTCACGCCGCCCTTCTGCGACCCGCACTTCCAGCAATGTGCCGCTTTCGTTCACTCGCGGCAGGCCGTAGCTGAGCGTGGCGTCCATGTGGAAGTGCGGGTCGCAGAAGGGCGGGGTGAGGAGGTAGCCGCCGGCATCAACCGTTTCGTGCGCCGCCGCCTGCAGGCCCGCCGTTACTTCGATGATCTTGCCGCCTTGCACGGCCACGGACATGCCGGTGCGGCCGTCGGGCAGGGC
>JBKJRR010000107.1:0-10277 GCA_046594635.1 Burkholderiaceae bacterium | reverse complement strand
GCCGATCTCGGCCGGCCTGTTCGGTGTGCCCGTTGGGTTTGCCGTGATCGTGATGGTCAGCCTGGTCACGCGTCGGCCCGGCCCTGAGACCGAGCAACTGGTGGAGTACATCCGCTACCCAAGGCTCGATACCGACCGCGGCTGATCCTGGCGCTTCGCCTTGCCCTTGTGTCCAAACTGGACTGATGGCCCATGCCTGGCATATAATCGCGGGCTTCACCTTGCCGCACCTCGTCCCGACGCCGAGGGTGGCTTTTTCCGGCCCCCGAATTGCACAACCAAGCGGGATATGGCCATCCACAAGGAGTACGCATGCGTCATTACGAAATCATTCTCATGATCCACCCGGATCAGAGCGAGCAGGTTCCAGCCATGCTGGAACGCTACAAGACCATGATCACTGCCGGCGGCGGCAAGATCCATCGGGTCGAAGACTGGGGTCGGCGCCAGTTGGTCTACATGATCAACAAGCTTGCCAAGGCCCACTACCTGTGTATCAACATTGAGGCCGATCAGGCCGTGATGGGTGAACTTGAGCATGCATTCAAATTCAATGACGCGGTGCTGCGTCATCTGACGGTGCTGCGCAAGAATGCGGATACAGCACCTTCGTCGATGATGAAAACCGTCGAACGCGAAGATGCCCGCAAGGCGCAGCAGGCCGAGTTCCACGGAAATAGCGACCGCAACAGTGACCGTAACAACGATCGCAACAGCGAACGAAGTAATGATCGGAATAACGAGCGCACCAATGAGCGCACTAACGAGCGCAGCAACTGATCGACCCGCGTGGGGTGAATGAGGTCACCAACTGCCTGATCCTGACTGCCAGTGTGGTCGAACGCGATGCCATGCGTTACACACCGGCAGGGTTACCGGCCCTGAACCTGCAACTCGAGCATGCCTCCAGTGTCCAGGAAGCAGGGCAGGCAAGGCAGATCAAGGCCGTGATGAAAGCGGTGGCGCTGGGCGCAAACGCCGAGCGACTGGCAAGTACGGTCGCAGGTAGTGTCTGGAGGTTCACTGGCTTTTTGGCCACACCCCGCAACGGCAAACATGTTGTTTTCCACATACAGGAATTTTTGCCCGAACCCACCCCGTTGTCTCAGCAGGAGGCGCCGATTCAGCCAGACTGAACACCGCAGCCCGCCAACCGAAGGAAGAAATCATGCCAGGACCGAAACGTTTCAACAAAGACAAGCGCCCCAAGCGCCCCGCCCAGAATCTGCTGTTCAAGCGCAAGCGCTTTTGCCGCTTCACCGTGACCGGTGTCGAAGAGATCGACTACAAGGACATCGATACCTTGCGCGATTTCATTGCCGAGAATGGCAAGATCATTCCCGCCCGCCTGACTGGCACCCGGGCGATTTTCCAGCGCCAACTCAACACCGCCATCAAGCGTGCACGCTTTCTGGCCATGTTGCCGTACAGCGACCAGCACCGCATCTAAGGGGTCACGAACATGCAAATCATTCTGCTCGACAAGGTTGTGAACCTTGGCAATCTCGGTGAAATCGTCAAGGTGAAAGACGGTTATGCCCGCAACTTCCTGATTCCGTCGGGCCGTGCCCGTCGTGCGACTGCGGCTGCCAAGCAGGAATTCGAGGTCAAGCGCGCTGAACTCGAAAAGTCCGCAGCTGCCAAACTGGCTCAGGCGCAAGCCGTCGGCGAGAAGCTTGCTGGATCGACCTGCAAGCTGACCCAGAAGGCCGGCGTTGACGGTCGCCTGTTCGGCTCGGTTACCAATGCCGACATCGCAGAAGAGTTGGTCAAGCAAGGCTACAAGGTCGTCAAGTCGCAGGTGCGCATGCCTGCCGGCCCGATCAAGGTTGTCAGCGATACCACCGTCAGCGTGGCACTGCACACCGATGTCACGGTAGACATCACGGTTTCGGTGTACGGCGAAACCGCCTGATCCGTATCCTTCTGCAGGTCTGTCCGGTGTGCAGCCGGACAGGCCGACAGCAAAGCCACCAGAGCGCGAGCCTTGGTGGCTTTTGTCTTTCTGTGCACGCCTTGTCCCGCGATTTCCACAACTTGTACACAGCTTGGGCAAAGCTTGTCCCCAGCTTCTCACTCGACGCACGGCAACAGCCGGCGTAGCATCGAAGGCAGTTTTCCATGACCATGTCCGCCGTTTTTTCATCCACCGACGAGTTCAGCGATGACCGCGAAGTAGCCCGACTGCGCATACCGCCCCATTCGAACGAGGCCGAATCCAGCGTGCTGGGTGGACTGCTGCTGGACAACGACGCCTGGGATCGTGTCGGCGACCTGTTGATCCACGAGGATTTCTACCGCTACGAACACAAGCTGGTTTATGGAGCGATCGGTTCGCTGATCAATGCGAGTAAACCGGCCGACGTGATCACGGTATTCGAGAACCTGCAAAGTCAGGGCAAGGCCGATGAAATCGGCGGCCTGGCCTACCTGAATTCACTGGCCCAGTACGTGCCCAGCGCCGGCAACATCCGCCGTTACGCCGAGATCGTGCGCGAACGTTCGGTGCTGCGCAAACTGGTCAGCGCCAGCGACGAGATCGCCACCAACGCGTTCAATCCCCAGGGGCGTCCGGTAGCCGAGATCGTCGACGAGGCGGAGCGCAAGATCTTCCAGATCGGCGAGCAGGGCTCGCGTATGAAACAGGGTTTCCAGGCCATGGACACGCTGGTGGTGAGCCTGCTCGACCGGGTCCAGGAGATGGCCGACAACCCGAACGATGTGACCGGGGTTCCGACCGGTTTTTACGACCTGGATCGCATGACGGCCGGTTTCCAGCCCGGTGACCTGATTGTGCTGGCAGCGCGCCCGTCCATGGGCAAGACCGCGTTTGCCATCAATATCGCCGAGCATGTGGCGCTGAACGAAGGGCTGCCGGTGGCGGTGTTTTCGATGGAGATGGGCGCCGCGCAGCTCGCCGTGCGTATCGTCGGTTCGATCGGCCGTATCGATCAAAGTCATTTGCGTACCGGCAAGCTGACGGACGAGGAGTGGCCGCGCCTGACTGAGGCCATCGAGAAGCTGCGCACGATCTCGCTGCATATCGACGAGACCGCAGGCCTCAAGAGCAGCGAGCTACGCGCCAATGCACGCCGGCTGGCGCGCCAGTGCGGCCAGCTCGGCCTGATCGTCGTCGACTATCTGCAGCTGATGAGTGGTTCAGGTGGTTCGGACGAAAACCGCGCGACCGAATTGGGCGAGATATCGCGCGGGCTGAAAATGCTGGCCAAGGAACTCAAGTGCCCGGTCATCGCCTTGTCGCAGCTCAACCGCAGTGTCGAGCAACGACCCGACAAGCGCCCCATGATGAGCGACCTGCGCGAATCAGGCGCAATCGAACAGGACGCGGACATCATCATGTTCATCTACCGCGACGAGTACTACACCAAGGACGCCTGCAAGGAACCCGGCGTCGCCGAGATCCTGATCGCCAAGCAGCGTAACGGCCCCACCGGAATGGTCAAGCTGGCATTCCTGCGCAATATCACGAAGTTCGAAAGCCTCGCCAGCGGGAGTAACGGGAATTACTGAGAACTTGTGTGCCGGATCAACAAACAAGCGCAGCAATTTTTTGCTCGGGCACCGACACTTCGTAGCTGTCCGGATGTCCGCTATAACACCTCGCTGGCGAAGTCCGCCAGCCGTGAGCGCTCTCCACGGGCCAGCGTGATGTGGCCGCTGTGGGGCCAACCCTTGAATTTGTCGACTGCATAGGTGAGGCCGGATGAGCCTTCAGTGAGGTAAGGTGTATCGATCTGCGCCAGATTGCCCATGCAGATGATCTTGGTGCCGGGACCAGCCCGCGTGATCAGTGTCTTCATCTGTTTGGGTGTCAGGTTCTGAGCCTCGTCAATGATCAGGTACTTGTTCAAAAAGGTTCGGCCGCGCATGAAGTTCATGCTCTTGACCTTGATGCGGCTGCGGATCAGTTCGCTGGTGGCGGCGCGGCCCCATTCGCCGGCACCGGTGTCGGTTTTGCCCAGAACTTCAAGGTTGTCGTCCAGCGCACCCATCCACGGACCCATCTTTTCTTCTTCCGTGCCGGGCAGGAAGCCGATGTCCTCGCCCACGCTGACGGTCGCGCGGGTCATGATGATCTCGGTGTAGCGGCGGTCGTCGAGCACCTGGGTCAAACCGGCGGCCAGAGCCATCAGGGTCTTGCCAGTGCCTGCTGTGCCGGTGAGCGTGACGAAGTCCACCTCCGGATCCATCAGCAGGTTCATCGCGAAGTTCTGCTCGCGATTGCGTGTCGTAATCCCCCACACCGAGTTTTTCAGGTGGTTGAAGTCCTTGAGCGTCTTGAATACGGCGGTCTTGCCGCGAATCTCGGTCACCCGTGCATACAGGCTGGGCTCGCCAGGTGATTCGAAAAACACGAACTGGTTGATCAGCAAGCTGGGCACCACCGGTCCGGAGATGCGGTAGAAGGTGTGTACGCCTTGTTGCCAGCTTTCCACGGTCTGACCGTGCGTGGACCAGAAGTCGGTCGGCAACGCGAGCGAGCCCGCATACAGCAGATCCCCGTCGGCCAGGGTCTTGTCGTTCTGATAGTCGTCGGTGGCCAGGCCCAGCGCACGTGCCTTGACGCGCATGTTGATGTCCTTGGACACCAGCACCACCTCGCGTGTGCTGCTGCCGGCGGGCTTCTTCGAATCCTTGTACTGGCGTCCGAGTGCTTCGACGACGCCCAGGATCTGGTTGTCCGCCTTGCCCTGTGGCAGGCTGGTGGGCAGGGCGTAATGCAGTGCCTCGGTCTGGAAGAACAGCTTGCCGCCGGCATCCCGGTGACCTGTGCTGTCCAGTCGCAGGCCGGCGCCGATATCGGTGCCGGCCGTGCCGGCCAGAGCATCGAGCCATCTGCTGGTCTGTCGCGCGTTGCGGGCGACTTCGGTCATGCCCTTTTTGTGCCCATCGAGTTCTTCGAGCACGATCATCGGCAGGAAGATGTCGTGTTCTTCGAATCGGAACAAGCACATGGGGTCGTGCAGCAGCACGTTGGTGTCGAGCACGAACAACTTGGGTGTGCCGCTCGGTTTGCGTCGGCGCGCACGCGTAGATGTTGTCGTTTTGTCGCTCGTCGTCTGTACTGTCTCGGGCTCGGATTGTGGCTCGTCCCGCTTGTCGGCGACGACGCGCAGCGCGGGTTGGGAACTTGTGGCAATGGTGACCCTGGCCGTGTCAGGCTGCGTCGGCCTGGTGGTCTCGATCTGTTGCAGCACCTGCCGTTGGGCAGGCTCGCTACGGGTCGGTTCGTCGGAAGCCTTGCGCCGGTTCCGGGTACTGGCACTGTTCTTCGCAGGTGCGTCGAACGCCGAACTGGTTAGCAGGGCTGCACGTTTGGTGGGGGCGGGCGGAAGAGGCATGGTCCTGGATACTCACGGAGAAGTTGGAAAGCTGCATGATGCCGCGGCAATTGACGCTGCCCAGAAACAAGAAAGCCGCCCTGGACCACGGCGGCTTGCTGGGGGAGAGCGGCGTCTGCATTCAACGGCATGCGGCCATTATGCATGAGCCCGGCGACTGTTCGCCAGGCGTTCTCAGGCTGTCTTTTTGAGCGCCTTCACGGCTTTGAGCACATCGTCGACATGACCGGGAACCTTGAGTCCGCGCCACTCTTCGGCCAGCAGGCCATCGGCGCCGACCAGGAAGGTGCTGCGCTCGATGCCCTTGACCTTCTTGCCGTACATGATCTTGTTCTTGACCACGCCGAACATGTGGCACATCTTCTCTTCGGTATCGGCAACCAGCTCGAACGGTAGTTCCAGCTTGGCCTTGAAATCGTCATGCGATTTCATGTTGTCGCGCGACACGCCAAAAACCGCGGCACCGGCCTTCACGAAGTCCTTGTACTTGTCACGGAACTGCATCGCCTCGGTTGTACAACCAGGCGTATTGTCCTTGGGATAAAAGTACAGGACCAATGCCGCGCCGGTGTGGCTGGTGTTGGTCACTTTGACACCGTTGGTTGCGACGGCTTCGAATTCTGGGAGGGGTTTGTTGACAACGATCGCCATAAGGTGCTTGAGTCTCGCGTGCTGGATGTGTCAGGAGCCGGCCCCGGCACCCGTTGCAAGCAATGTGTTGTCGGGCCGGACCGAAGCCGCGTATTTTAACCGCAAAACTCAGGTCATTCGGCCTTACGTCGACGCGTCTTCGATCAATACGGCAAGCACCACCTTGCGACCCTCTCCTGCGAGGATGTTGTAGGTCCGGCAGGCAGCTTGACTGTCCATGGTCTCCAGGCCCAGCCGGCGCTGCATCAACGGCTGCAGCCAGACGGGTTTCGGGAATCGGATTTTGCTGCCGCTGCCGAAGATCACCAACTCCATGTCGAGCTCGGCCAGCTGTGCGAAATGGGTGGCGTCGAGATCGGAGAACTGTTTGCAGTTCCAGGTTATGCGCTGGCCGGCGGAGCTGATGATCACACTGCGATCGATGCGCTCGCCATCCACGGCAATCCATCCCGCGCCATAACCGGTAATGGTCTGAACGTTTGACTGGTCGGGATGGAGTTTCATCGTCTGAGGCTGGCGCAACTGTGGTCAAATTATAGGTTTCCCGCTGCAGCGGCTATGGCCGGGACCCACCATGAAGACGATCCGTAAATCCACCAAGCTCGACAATGTTTGTTATGACATCCGGGGGCCCATCCTGGAGTGCGCGCAGCGCATGGAGGACGAGGGCCACAAAATCATCAAACTCAACATCGGCAATCTGGCGGTGTTCGGTTTCGACTCGCCGGAGGAAATCCAGCAGGACATGATCCGTAATCTGCCAAACTCGGCGGGCTATTCGGACAGCAAGGGCATCTTTGCAGCGCGCAAGGCGGTGATGCACTACACGCAGCAGCAGGGCATAACCGGTGTCACGCTCGATGATATCTATCTGGGCAACGGCGCCTCGGAGTTGATCGTCATGGCCAGCAATGCCATGCTCAACGACGGCGACGAGATGCTGATTCCCGCACCGGACTATCCGCTGTGGACAGCCGCCGTCAGCTTGTCCGGCGGCGTGCCGGTGCATTACCGCTGCGACGAAAGTGCCGGCTGGATGCCTGATCTGGCGGATATCCGCGCCAGGGTCACGGCGCGCACCAAGGGCATCGTCGTCATCAATCCGAACAATCCGACCGGCGCGTTGTACGCGGACGAATTGCTCAAGGGCATCATCGACATCGCACGCGAGTTCGGCCTGGTTATTTTTGCCGACGAGGTCTATGACAAGATTCTTTACGATGATGCCCGCCATACCGCAATAGGTTCGCTCAGCGACGATGTGCTGACCTTGACATTCAACAGCTTGAGCAAGAGTTATCGTTCCTGCGGTTACCGCGCCGGCTGGATGGTGGTCTCGGGCGACAAGGTTGTTGCCAAGGACTACATCGATGGTCTGAACATGATGTCCAATCTGCGCCTGTGTCCCAACGTTCCTGGTCAGTGGGCGATACAGACCGCGTTGGGCGGCTATCAGAGCATCAATGACCTGGTCTGCGAGGGCGGGCGCCTGCGCCGCCAGCGAGATCTGGCATATGAACTGATCACTGCCATTCCCGGCGTCAGCTGTGTCAAGCCGGTGGCGGCCCTGTACATGTTCCCCCGACTCGACCCGGAGATCTACCCGATCAGGGACGATCAAACCTTCATACTCGAACTGCTGCAGGAGACCAAGGTCATGCTGGTGCAAGGCAGTGGCTTCAATTGGGCTGAGCCAGACCATTTCCGCATTGTTTTCCTGCCCCACGAAGACGACCTGCGCGAGGCCATTGGGCGCATTGCTCGATTCCTTGAGCACTATCGCAAACGGCACGAAGACGAACGTGCCCAGGCCGCCGTGAAGCTGGTGGCCTCGCGCAGCCGAGCCTGACACCGCGTGTTTGTGCCGCACCCGTATTTTTTTATTCAACGAAGACTTTCCGAATGAACCCGATCCAAGTAGGCCTGCTGGGCATAGGTACCGTAGGCAGTGGCACGTTCAGCGTGCTCAAGCGCAACCAGGCGGAGATCTGCCGTCGTGCGGGTCGGGGTATCGCCATCACCATGGTCGCCGACCTCGATGTTGCGCGGGCGCAGGCGCTGGTGGGTGACGACGTCAAGGTGGTCAATGATGCGCGGGCCGTGATCGCCAATCCAGACATCGACATCGTGGTGGAGCTCATTGGCGGCTACGGCATTGCGCGCCAGCTGGTGATGGAGGCGATTGCAGCCGGCAAGCATGTGGTCACGGCGAACAAGGCCCTGTTGGCCGTGCATGGCACCGAGATCTTCGCGGCAGCACACACCAAGGGCGTGATGGTGGCTTTCGAGGCGGCTGTGGCCGGTGGCATTCCCATCATCAAGGCGCTGCGCGAAGGGCTGACCGCCAACAGCATCCAGTGGGTCGCCGGCATCATCAACGGTACGACGAACTTCATCCTGAGCGAGATGCGCAACAAGGGGCTGGACTTCGACGTTGTGCTCAAGGAGGCACAGCGTCTTGGATATGCCGAGGCCGATCCCACATTCGACATCGAAGGTGTCGATGCGGCGCACAAGATCACGCTGATGTCGGCGATCGCCTTCGGCATACCGGTGCAGTTCGATAAGGCCTATATCGAGGGCATCACCGCGCTGGCCGGGCAGGACATTCGTTATGCAGAGCAACTGGGCTATCGCATCAAGCTGCTGGGCATCACCAAGCGCAGCGTGGATCCGGCAACCGGGGCCTTGCGTGGCATCGAATTGCGCGTGCATCCCAGCCTGGTGCCGGCCAAGCGGTTGATCGCCAACGTCGAGGGGGCCATGAACGCAGTCGTGGTGCAGGGCGATGCCGTCGGCACCACTCTTTACTACGGCAAAGGTGCCGGCAGCGAGCCCACCGCCAGCGCCGTGATTGCTGACCTGGTTGATGTGACGCGGCTGCATACGGCGGATGCAGCCCAGCGGGTGCCGCACCTGGCCTTCCATCCCGATGCCATGAGCGACCTGCCGGTGTTGGCGATGGACGAAATCGTGACGGCCTATTACCTGCGCCTGCGCGTGGCCGACCAGGCCGGCGTGTTGTCGCGTGTGACCGGCATCCTGGCTGACGCTGGCATCAGCATCGATGCCATGCTCCAGCGCGAAGCCGACGAAGTGCAGGCTGACGCACAAAGCCCGCAGGAGGCGCAGACCGACCTGATCATTCTGACCCACGATACGCGTGAGGGCACGATGAACAACGCCTTGGCACTGATGCAGGCGCTGCCCAGTGTGTTGCAGCCCATTGTGCGCATCCGCAAAGAGGAACTGGCCTGATGCTTTATATCTCCACGCGGGGTCACGATTGCGGCCAGCACTTCTGCGACATCCTGCTTGAGGGCCTGGCGCCCGATGGTGGTCTGTACCTGCCGCAGTCATATCCCAGGGTCGACGACGCGACGCTGACGCGATGGCGCAGCCTGCCCTACGCCGACCTTGCGTTCGAGATACTGTCGCTGTACGTTGACGACATACCGTCCGATGATCTGCGCGACATCTGCCATCGCACCTACACCCCTGAGGTGTTTGGCAGCGAGGCCATCGTGCCGCTGCGAGCGCTGGTCGATAAAGAAGCCGTCGGAAGCCAGACCGCGCCGTTGTATCTGGAAGCCTTGTCCAACGGGCCGACTCTGGCCTTCAAGGACATGGCGATGCAATTGCTGGGCAACCTGTTCGAATACGAACTGGCACGCCGCGGCGAGACCTTGAACATTCTGGGTGCCACCAGCGGCGACACCGGCAGCGCAGCCGAATACGCGATGCGCGGCAAACGCGGCGTCACGGTTTTCATGACCAGTCCGCGTGGACGCATGAGTCCTTTTCAGCAGGCCCAGATGTTCAGCCTGATGGACAAGAACATTCACAACATCGCCGTCGAAGGCGTGTTTGACGATTGCCAGGACCTGGTCAAGGCGGTCTCCAACGATCTGGCGTTCAAGCGCCAATACCGCATTGGTACGGTCAATTCGATCAACTGGGCCCGATTGGTGGCACAGGTCGTCTATTACTTCGCCGGCTATTTCCAGGCAACACAATCCAATGCCGACAAGGTGCGCTTCAGTGTGCCGTCGGGCAATTTTGGCAATGTCTGCGCCGGCCATGTGGCGCGCATGATGGGTTTGCCGATCGACATGCTGGTGGTGGCCACAAACGAGAACGACGTACTCGACGAGTTCTTCCGCACCGGTCGTTACCGTGTCCGGGGCAGTGCCGACACGCATGAAACTTCCAGCCCGTCAATGGACATTTCCAAGGCGTCGAACTTCGAACGTTTCGTGTTCG
>JBKJRR010000526.1:0-5349 GCA_046594635.1 Burkholderiaceae bacterium | reverse complement strand
TGCCGCCAAACTGGTGCGCAATGGCATGCACATAACCCACATTGGCCCGGGTGAACGCGATGCCGGCGTAGGTAGAAGCAAGCGACATCTTTTCGCGCGCCTGCAGGTTGCCGCCATCGCTGTAAGCGGTGCGCAGGTTCTCGAAGATCAGGCCCACGGCAGACAACGCCATGCTGTTGGTTTGGGGCGTGGTCCAATTGCCCAGGAAAGCTTCGACCGCATGGGTCAAGGCGTCAATGCCGGTTGCCGCAGTGATGTGCGGCGGCAGCCCGGTCATCAGCGTGGGGTCCAGCGCCGCCATCTTGGGCACCAGGCGGGTGTCGACAATGACGATCTTGCTTTCGCGCTCGGGGTCGGCAATCACCGCGGCCACCGTCACCTCCGAGCCGGTGCCGGCGGTGGTGGGGATGGCGTAAATCGGCGCCGGGCTGCGCAGGCCCTTGAAATAGCCGGCCAGCTCGCGCAGCGATTTGCCAGGGTTGGCGATCGCTGCGGCAATGGCTTTGGACGCATCAATGGACGAGCCGCCGCCCACCGCCACGATGGCGTCGCAATCATGCTCGCGGTAAAAATCGATGCCGCGTTCGATCAGCGGAATCGGCGCATCGGGCGTGACCTCGTCGAACACCACATAGCGGGTACCGCCCGCGGTCAATGCGTCGGTCAATTGGGTGAGCAAGCCCAGCTTGGCAATTACGCTGTCGGTCACGATCAGTATCTTGTTGTGGCCGAAACCGGCCACCGCCTGTCCCAGGCGGCCGCTGGCGCCGGGCCCGACCAGCAACGTGGGCTGGGGGATCGGCAAAAACCGCGTGACCATGCCGGCACCCTTCATCAATGCACCCAGGCCGGCCGCACGGGTGGATTCAGGCAAATAATCGAAATTCAAACCAAACTCTCCCAGTACTACTCAACGAACATTGTCGCCACTGAGCCACCGATGACAATGCCGTCACGGGAATACCCCATGCAGGCTTAGTTGCGGTTCTCTAGGCTGGCAGGCCGAGCCAGCCCACCATGCCCGCGGCGTTGTCAGCTCAGCGATCAGCCGTTGGCGTGGTCTTTTTTGCCGATGTGGCCAACCTGGTGGACCTGGCCGAGGGCCGCGCGCCAACCTTTTTCGATGACGACGCCTGCGCGGCTTCACGTGTCGCAATGGCCTGCGCCTTGCGATCGCGCGCGGCGGCATCGGTGCTGAACGCCACCGCCATTTCGAACGCCTGGCGGGTGAAAGCCAGCACGTCTGAAAACCGCTGATCATCGAGCTTGCGCGCGGTGTCACTGGCACGGTAGATGTTGGCCAGCTCGCGCTCGCGGGTGCCCTGCACCGCCAGCTTGCCGATGCCCAGGCTCTCAAGCGCCTTCCAAAGATCGGGGTTGTACTGTCGCGTCAAGGCCATCACTACGGGCACGGGATCTCGCCGACCCAGCACCGCGGCCAGCCGCAAGACCACTTCAAATGGCAGCGACACGATGCCGCCTTCGGCCTGCTCGATCAATTCGCTGTCGCCCAGGCCCACCGCGCTGCTCACCTCGCCCAGGGTCAGCCCGGCGGCTTCGCGCCAATGACGCAGTTGCCGGCCGGCGCTGGCCACCGCCGCCTTCTTCTTCGGATCCTTGAGCCGCGACTGCGCAAGCGACAGGCCCATGTCGGTCGCCTGGCCTGCCACGGTGGCCAGGTTGTCGGCCCACCCGCGCAACTGGCGAGCCAGGGAAACCAGGGGTGTGGTGGACGGCGGTGTACTGGCTACGGGTTTGCGTGTGGGCATGCGTGGTCTCCGAAGTTTCTGGCGGTCCACTCTGTCGCGCAGCCATGCCGCGCTACTGACCGATGCACCGATGCTAGACCTGTTTGAGGCAGGTACAGGAATTTCAATCGGTATGGTGTTGGGCCGCACCAATCACTTGGGTGTACCGCGTGATGCAAGCAGCGCCGCCTGGTTGAAGGCGCCTGGCACACAGATAGCGTGGCCTTGCATGGTGGCGGCAAAAGCCAGGTCGGCCACATCTTGCACATCAGAGATCAGAAAGCCCGGCAACTGGCTGAGCTTGTCATTGGCACCGGCCGCCTGGGTCAACATTTGGGTGGCGGTGATACCGGGGCACAGCGCCGTCAAGGTGACACCGGTATCGCGCAATTCTTCGGCGAGCGATTCCGACAAAGACAATAAAAAGGTCTTCAATTTGCCCTCTTTGCGCGCCACCAGAATGACATCGTGCTGGGCGGCTGCAAAGCAACCTGCCAATGCCTCCCCAATGCCAGACGAGGCACCGGTGATGAGCGCGATGGGCCGGGAAGATGCATTGGAAATGGAAACGGAAGTGGAAGCAGAAGTGCTCTTCTTGGGCATGGTGGGTACTTTGCGCAGTAAAACAAGCATCAGGTCTTGGCAGGGTCAACCTGCAGCGTCATACCCGCCGCGCGCAGGCGCTGCACCAGCACATCGCCCAGGCCGCTGGCCGGTGTCAGCAGCCCGCCATGCTTGCGGCCGCCGGGCAGTTCGCCCAACTGCAGCGCCAAGGCAAGAGCAGACTCGCACAGCATCTTGGTGGTGGCCCGGTTGCCGGGGTCGCCCTTGTCCGCAACCATGCCGCGTACCGTTTTGCCGCTGGCGCTGTGGCCGACCCACAGGGCGCGGAACGACCCGCCGTCCATGCGGGCCTCGGACGGGCCCGCTCCCGGCGCAGGTGCAAATTTTTGCGCGAGTTTGCGAACGGGGCCGAGGCGCAAGGCAGCCTGGGACGTGAACGAGCCCACGCTCAGGCCGGTGGCGGCCATCGCCGCAAGAGGCCCTTTGCCAAGCCGCAAATACTCCTGGTAGGCATAGCCGGGCCCGTAGCCCAACAACGCGGCGCTGCGCCGCACCACACGGGTGTTGATCATGGACATCATGAAGGGGCCCAACCAGGCCCCAAAATCCGCATCGCGGCGCGGGCCTATCGGGTCGGCATGGGCCGCTGTTTTGGCCGGGAGGGTGCCGCCAGGGTTCAGCAAAAACGGGTCGGCCATGGCAGCCGATTGGCCCGAAGCCAATATATTGAACAACGAGGCCAGTGTGCCGCCATTGAAACCACCACGAATACTGAAGGCGACCTTGGTCTGTACACAAGCTTCGCCATAACGCGCCTGCATGGCGGAATTGGCCAGGTGCGCGCTCATGTCTGAGGGAATCGAGTCAAAACCGCAAAAAGGGATGATGCGCGCGCCCTTGCGCCGGGCGGCATCGTGGTGCTGGTCAATCATGGCTTTGACCCAGGGCGTCTCGCCGGTGATGTCCACATAGTGGGTGCCATGGCGCACGCAGGCCGCCATCAACTCGCTGCCATACAGCGCAAAAGGGCCGGCCGTGCTGAGCACGACCTTCGCGTTGCGGGCCAACAAGTCCAGCGCGGCCGCGTCGTGTGCCTCGGCCACCACAATGCTGGCCTGCTTGGCGCCGCTTGCCTGGCGCACGGCCTGCAGTTTGTCGGCCGAGCGCCCGGCCAACGCCCATTTCAGGCCTGCAGATTTGACCTCCGGGTGCCTGGCAAAGTAGTCAACAGTCTGGCGGCCGACGAAACCGCTGGCGCCATACAGCACCACGTCGTACTTTGCGTTGGCGGACAATTTTGCGGCAGCCATGGAGCACTCCTTCACGCGAAGCATACGGCCGGATGCGCAACAAAGCCGAAACCAAGTCCAAGGCGCATATGAAGTCAGTGGCAGATCCGCTGCGCGTCAGGTTCCGTCAGCTCAGCGCTCTGACGACTGACGCGCAGAACGATGTGCGGGCATTCAAGACGCCTGTCCGGGCCGTGGACTTACACCAGGTCACGGGGCAGACCCCTCTCCGCCCATACCCCCATGATGCAGCAGTACCGAAGGGTGACTTTTTGTTGGAGCCGTTTCGTTGGTGGATGAGTTGCGTTGCCTGAATAGTCAGCCGCTCAGCCCCTAGTCAGTGCCCCGTTCCCGGAAAGCCGAGAATCAGACGGAAATCACGGGTTCGATCATTCGGTCCAGCTCGTCATACGCACCCCGGTCGTTCATCGGAAAAAGCGATTAACGTGTTGATCTATAACGATTCACCGTGCAAGGTATAAATCTTCTGATCGAACGGTGAAATGTTCTACATACCGCTTCCCAATGAGGCCGCCAGACAAACCATCGACACCATGTCGCTGTGGCAGGAGTGTGCGCGTGTGCGACACCAGTACCAGGACTACGCCTGCGGTATGTACTGGAAGTCAGAAGGCGAATGCGAATACCTGGTCAAGACGAAGGCACGCGGCCAGCAGGCAGGAGCGCATCGGCAGACGCACACCCGAAACAGAACGGATCTACAGCGAATTCCACACACGCAAAAACGCTCTTCAACCGCGGCTGCAATCGCTCCAGTCCCAACTCATCATGGCGCAAAGGCTCAATCGCGCCGTCAAGACTGGCAAAGTGCCCACAATTGTCATCGACATCCTGAATGCCTTTGAGGTGGCTGGACTGGCAGAGCATTTCACTGTCATCGGCACGCACGCCTTGTATGCCTACGAAGCCGCTGCCGGCGTGCGCATCGCACAAGGGGCATTGGCCACTCAGGACGTTGACCTGTTGTGGGACGCGCGCAAGCGGGTTCGCTTCGTTGCCGAAATGAAGCATCTGGGCAAACCGGTTCTAAAAATCCTGCAAGAAGTAGACCCGACATTCCAGCGCAAGGAACTGCACAACGAGACCGCCATCAACACCAAGGGCTTCATGGTCGATTTCCTGCGCAGGATTCCCCAGGACGGCGACCTGCATCCATTCAGACTCTCCGACGCCGACGAGGACATGTGGCCCGTGCAGGCCGTTCGTGCGCAGGTCTTGACCAAAGCACCGTCGTTCGAGCACGTTGTCATCGGAGCTACCGGCAAGATGGCGTTGATGCGAACTGTCTCGCCGAAGGTATTTGTGAGTTTCAAACAATGGCTGGCTGCCCAGCCTGACCGTGAAACACTGAAACGCGGGCGGGACCAGACGCAAGCCGAAACGGTTCAGACGCTGATGGACGACGGGCTGCTGCACGTCCAGTAGTCAAGCCAGCGTGCAAGGCAAAGCCACCGTCGAAGACTGAACCTCAGCCGTCATTGCGGCAATCGGTCATAGGCCGCTGCCATGGATCACGTCTCTGTGTGAGCAGACCAGCCGCACACCGATAATTTGGGCTCATCAAATGGCTGCCCCCCCAGCGGCCAGGCGATGATCACATGAGTCATTGATGCAAAAAGACAGCCCTACCCCCACGCCGACCAACACCGACCTCTCTGCCCACACCCCCATGATGCAGCAGTACCTGCGCATCAAGGCCGAGCACCCCGGCACCCTGGTGCTTTATC
>JBKJRR010000421.1:0-9530 GCA_046594635.1 Burkholderiaceae bacterium | reverse complement strand
GGCTGTTTCCCGCCACCATTGACGAAAACCAGACTGGGGCTGCCGGCATCCGGGCCTGGAAGGTCTGGGTGCTGTCCGGATCGAAAGCCGTCGGCTTTACGGGTTCCGGCGTGGGTTGCAATTCGGATGCGGGTTCCATGTCGGCATTATGGCCGACCGCGTGCCTGGCCCGGGCCGGCGCATGGTTTTTGGGGCACTTGCGTGTCGCCGCTCAGCTCTCGGCCAGCAGACGGTCAGCGGGATAGGGTTGCAGCAGTTGCATGGCCTGGTGCGCGGGCGCATCCAGCCAGTCCTGTTGGGCCGCTTCGGACAGGATCACGACCATGCGCTTCTCTTCGCCAGGCCGGTGCATGTTGCGCATCAGCGGGTCGGAATCGGCGTTGATGGTCAGCATGGTGAAACTCCATACGGTGTCACCTTCGGGCGAGCGCCACCATGACCAGAGTCCGGCGATACCCATCGGTTCGCCATCGGCGCGGCGGATGCGTGTGGCTATGGCCTTGCCCGATCGCCAGTCTGGCTCATAGATCGCGTCGGCGGGGATAATACAGTGCTGCGCGCGGCGCCAGGCGTCGCGAAAGCTGGGTTTTTCGTGCACGGTTTCGCTGCGGGCGTTGAAGGTGTTGCGCGCCAGCTTGGCATCCTTCGCCCAGTGCGGCAGCAGCCCGAACAGCCCAGCCACGGATTCCATCGGGCCGACCGCATCGTCGCCACTGTCGCGTTCCTGTGGCCGGCGAACCATCACTCCGGTGTAACCCGGCCACATGTCGTACTTGCCTTGCGGATCCGGCGGATAAACCCCGAATAGCCGGAAGAATCGCTCGCGCTCCTGAATGGCCTGGTAATGGCTGCACATGCCGTGAAAGTATACGGACGCGACACGCAGTCGCGTGCCGGGCGGGCGCGCTCAGCGACGCGAGGCCAGCACCATCTGCGCCGCAGCGAGATCCTCTAGCGCCGTGCCGACCGACTTGAACAAGGTGATGTCCTGATCAGACGTGCGGCCGGCAACCTCACCCCGCACCAGTTGTGCCAGTTCGCCCAGCACATGCGCTCGCGTGATGACGCCACGTTGCAGGGGCTGTACCAGATCGCCGGCCTCGGTCAAGGCACCGGCAAAGGTGTCGACGAACACGCGGGCGCACGCCACCGCCGAGTCGTCGGTTTCGCGCATGTCCGCTTTGAAGGCCCCCACCAGGTCCAGATGGGTGCCGGGTTGCAGCCAGTCGCCATGCACGATCGGCACTGTCGACGTGGTTGCGCAGCACACGATGTCGGCGGCCTTCACACCACGCTGCAGATCGTCGCACGCGCGGACCGGCAGCCCTGCATCGGCGAGTTTGCGGGCCAGTGTCGCGCTGGCCTGCGGGTTGCGTCCCCAGATGGCGATCCGGGTCAATTCCGGGCGCACCGCATGGTGGGCGCGCGCCATCCATTCGGCCAGCTGGCCCGTACCCACGATCAACAGGCGCCGGGCATCGCCGCGCGCGAGATGGCGCGCGGCAAGGGCCGACGCAGCGGCGGTCCGGCGCACGGTCAGCGCCTCGCCATCGAGCATGGCCAGCATGCGGCCGGAACTGCGCTCGAACAGCAGATAACTTGCCTGTACGGTGGCCATTGCCCGGGCAGCATTACCCGGCATTACCGTGACGAGCTTCACGCCCAGTGCGGCGTCGGACCACGCCGGCATCAGCAGCAAGGCGTCCGGTCCGCCCAGCGCGTGGGCGTGGCGCACGGGTACCTGTGCCCCTTGCGCGAACGCGTCCGACAGTTGCTGCACCAGCGCCTGCCAGGGCAAGGCCGCATGTACCTGTTCGGCGTCAAATACCAGGATCGGGGACCTTGTGTCGCTCATCGTGGCTGTACCGTTTCTGTGAGGGGGGTAGGCACCGGCCCGGTCAAAAGTGGGGCGGCAGTTCGTCACGCAGGCTGCGGGCGTTTTGGCCGCCGGTGTCCTCCGATTGCTCGCGCAGCGTCAGCAGTTCCCGCGTGAGGTGATCGATCTGCTGCTGCTGCCGGTACAAGGTCTGATTGATCTCGTCCAGCAGGTCGTCAGTGAAGCTGACCTTGATTTCCAGGTCATTCAGGCGCTTGTCAATGTGTTCGGTTGGGTCCATGGTGCTATTGGACATCACATTGTGGGTATCGGGCCGGTGCCCGCCATCGCCAGCGCAGACGGTCCTGCTGGCACAGGGTTCAAGGCTCGCAGTCCTTGAATTCCCGCTGCCGGCACTGCAGCGCCAGCATGCGGGCCTGCGTCTGCTGCTCCTGGCTCAGCGCTCGGGCCAGAATAGCGCGGTTCTTTGCGGCCCCTCCCACACCGGCTTGCGCGCTGAGTGTGAACCACATGGTGGCCCGTACCAGGTCGCGTTGCACGCCCAACCCTTCGAAGTACATGCCGCCCAGGTTGAACTGTGCGCCGCCATGCCCCTGCGCCGCCGCCAGTCGGTACCAGCGCACAGCAAGCGCATGATCTTTATCCACGCCCTGGCCGAAGTCGTACTTGACGCCCAGATTGAACTGGGCGACCGGGTGGCCTTGTTGCGCCAGCGTCAGCAGGGTCTTGAGGTCGGTCACATCCGCAGGCGCTTGCGTCTCGGTTGCGGGCGCAGCGGGAGCAGTATCCTGCCCGTGTGCCGGCCATGTCCACCCCAGTGCTGCGGCCAGCCATACACCACAAGCCGCACCGCGTACCTTGTCGGCGTCGCGTCGCAAAGAACGCGACGCCGGTGGCTTTGCGCCATCAGCGACCACCACGTATGCCTCTGTGCAGGCGCGCCAGCAACCATCCCGGTGCAAGGCCCAGGGCATCGGCTAACAGGTCGGCCCATTCGGCTCTGCGGTAGCCGGTGAACGACTGCAACACCTCGATCAAACCACCGTAGGCGAGCAGTCCGACCAGCACGGCCCCAGTGTGGGAAGGATAGGCGCGACAGCCCAGCAGTGCCAGCAAGGCAAAGGCTGCCATGTGATTGGCCTTGTCCCAGCCCAGCGAAGGAGCCTCAGGCCCCAGTGGCAACAAGGACAACACCATCACGAACACAGCGGTGGCGGCGAACAGCCAGCGCAGCACGCGTTCAGTGCCGGTGCTGGCGATTGCAGTTTTGAAATCCGTCATGGTTCACGGCGAGTTTGAAGTGGGACTGGCTGCAAAAAATACCGGAAAGCATCTGCAGAATCAGGAACAATTTTGCCGATGCGCAATTTGATCGGCCTGCCAACCGGGCGCTGTGAGCACTTGCGCGCTAGTATCGGTTAACCCTCCGACTTCGAAAGCACTGGCTTGAATTCCACCGCATCGATCGCGTTGTCCGGCATGCAGGCAGCACAGACCCAGTTGCGCACGTCTGCGCACAACGTGGCAAACCTTGCGACCGACGGATTTCGCCGCCAGCAAGTCCGGCAGACGCCCCAGTCCGGCGGAGGTGTGTCGGCTGCCATAGACCGTGCCGAAACGGCGGGCGCAGACCTGAACAGGGATGTTGTCACCCAACTTTCGGCCAAAAACGCGTTTCTGGCAAATCTGGCAGTGTTCAAGACCAGCAACAAGTTGGCCGGAGTCCTGCTCGACGAGCGCGCCTGATTTTCGGCGGCGCGTGGTATCGAATCTGCTGCATTCGTCAGAACATGCCAAAGCGATGGGTGAGGGGCTGCTTGTTCACGCCAATCACGGGCCCATGAGCCGCAATTGCGTTAACGCGGGTTCGACACTCAACCGTATCGTCCGCTTCAGCTGCGCCAGGCGTTGATCTGCTTGTGAACCCGCACGGCTGGCGCAGTTCACGGCTTGGCCGGCGCGGCGACCCCGCTGACCGCCGACTCGACCTTCATGGCCGCCGCGTAACGATCCGCACTTTCCTTGTATTGCGCGTTGTCTGTTACCAATTCGGACAGCCGGCTGTAGATGGCGAACAACTGGTCGGGCGCGGTTTCGCTCAAGGTCCTGGCGACCAGATTGCGGATCTCCAGTTCGGCGTCGATCAAGGCCAGCATCTGCGTGATCCGTGGGTCGTTCAATGACTGGAACCGCGCCAGTTCGTCACGCGCCTGTGTGAGTTGTTGTTGTTCGATGCGCCGCACCGTACGATCGGCCAGCATGGCGCGTACCCGGTCGACTTCAGCGGTGATCCGGGTGCGCAACTCGGAGGCCAAGGCGTTTTTTTGCTCCAGCTCGGCCACCATGCGCAGATCCCGATCCTGCTTGTCGAAGTGCGCATCGGCAAAAACCACCAGCAGCAAGGCAGTCACCGTGGCAAGGCCCAGGGCGATGGCCTCCATGCCGCGGGTGCTGGAGGAAACCCGGTGGCGATTCCATTGCCGAAGCAGCATGCGCGAGGCGAGCAAAGCGGCAACGAGGATCACGCCACATGCCGCCAGGCTCAGCGGTGATTCCAGAAACGAAGTGAAATCGTAGTCGGTCAAGAAAACCTCCGGCATGCTGGTGTTCGGTCGGGCCTGATGTGAATAGCTGAGCGCCGATCCTAACCGTTGCCAAAATGCCTACCTGACACCCGTCGCATGGCGGGTTCGTCAGGTATGGTCCCCAACTATGGCGCGTCGATGCAATAGCCGGATGTCGTCCCGACCGTGCCGTGGTCGACGCAGGCCAGCGCTGCGGGCGCCATGGCTACTCTATGGCGGTAGCCGACAACGCACAGATTTGTCCGGGGCTGGCCGCGTTTGTGGGTGTGGTTCATGGGCTGGTGCGCTTGGCTTTGAAGCGTCGAACCCCTTGGATTCGCAGAATTTCAGCCATGCAGTTGTCGAATGCTTGGCCGCTGAGATCGGCACGCGACCGGATCGAGGTCTGTCGACGCCTATTTCAGACGGACGACTCTATTTTGTGTTGCCCGTGCGCAAGCTTCGGCAAATCAAGGGTTTGCGGGGGTTTTGCCGGTTTGAGCTCCCTGGCTGCACAGGCTTGCGGACCGATTCTGTAAGCTTCGAGTCAGTTTTGGTTATCATGCTGCAGTGCAACATGAACACCGCACTAAATTTACAGTTGGGCCTGGACGATCTGCTCGCTGATTTGCGTCACAGCCGTAAACACGGAGATCTGGGACGTCTGGCGTTCATAGCCTACTGCGAAGTTCGCCGCTGGGCACGTACGGCGGGCGAGGTGGAGCTGGAGGATCGTTCTTCCAGGGTGATCATCGGCAGTCCACATGAGAGCCGTGAGGCCTTTCTCGCACATATTGATGACCTGATTCTGGCGCTCGAGTCGCGGCGCTTCGATTTCAACCCGACGGTCCCGGCCGGGCTGGACTGTCAGCTCGGCGTCTCCTGACCGTCTCGCTGCGCGGCTGATGCGCCACCTGGCGGGCCCCGTGTGGGTTCGTTTGGGGGATCGACGCCTGACTGCAGTTTTGGGGGTCCGGACCTGCTCTGGGAACCTTGAATAACCATTGATCGGTGTCAAGAACCGGACCGGACTTCGTGTTGAATTCTGAAATTTCAGAAAATACTGAAAATTCAGAAAGAAGCAAAACATGAACCTGCCTCCGTTGACACAGAAGTTCGTCCTGCATTTCGGCGAAATGGGCAGCCGCTGGGGTATCAACCGCACAGTGGGTCAGATTTACGCGCTGCTGTATGTATCTTCCCAACCGTTGAATGCCGATGAACTGGGCGAGGCGCTGGGGTTTTCCCGCTCCAATGTGAGCATGGGCCTTAAGGAGTTGCAGTCCTGGGGACTGGTGCGCCTGATTCACCAACCCAATGATCGGCGCGAGTACTTCCAGGCGCCGGAGGATGTCTGGACGATCTTCCGGACGTTGGCGGCGGAGCGGCGCAAGCGGGAAATTGACCCGACCCTGTCGATGCTGCGCGACGCGCTGATGGAGCAACCCAGCGGCGCCGAAGACATCCATGCGCAGGAGCGCATGCGCAAGATGCATTCCTTCATCGAGTTGATGACCGACTGGCTCGACGATGTGCAGAAGATGGATTCCGAAACCTTGGCCAGTCTGATGAAGATGGGTGCCAAAGTACAGAAGTTGCTGGAAATGAAAGACCGCGTCAAACAGGTGTTCTCTCCCATCGCCAAATCCGGGCCCGTCATTGAGACGGACAGGTCGGCGACGGTTG
Source organism: Burkholderiaceae bacterium (assembly GCA_046594635.1). GTDB lineage: Bacteria > Pseudomonadota > Gammaproteobacteria > Burkholderiales > Burkholderiaceae_C > CAISIP01. The sequence goes on along the minus strand of JBKJRR010000421.1, from coordinate 3,443 downwards.
GCTTGTCTGATGATGCACACGGCGACCCGGGCTCAGGAGGCACAGCATCATGAGTAGCCTGGACCCGTTCCTGCTGGCGCGTGTGCAGTTTGCGGCCAACATCACGTTTCATATCCTGTTCCCGACCATCAGCATTTCGCTGGGCTGGGCCTTGCTGTTCTTCAAGAAGCGATTCGTTGCGACCGGTCAGTCCCACTGGATGGTCGCCTACCAGTTCTGGGTCAAGGTGTTTGCGTTGACCTTCGCGTTGGGTGTGGTCAGTGGCGTCACGATGAGTTTCCAGTTTGGCACCAACTGGCCGGGCTTCATGAACACCGTGGGCAACGTCGCGGGGCCTTTGCTGGCCTATGAGGTGCTGACCGCATTTTTCCTGGAGGCAACGATGCTGGGCATCATGTTGTTCGGGCGCGGGCGGGTCAGCGAACGGGTACATACGCTGGCAACCTGGTTGGTGGCGATCGGTACGACGATGTCTGCCTTCTGGATTCTGGCGCTGAACTCGTGGATGCATACACCGGCCGGTTTCGAGATGATCGACGGCCAGGCTCATGTCACCAACTGGTTGCAGGTGATCTTCAATCCGTCGTTCCCCTACCGGCTGACGCACATGTTGATCGCATCCGGGCTCACGGTGTCGTTCCTGCTGGCGGGTATCAGCGCCTACCGCTGGCTGAGGGCCGACCGGGGTGCGGACGTGCGCGCAACCATGAAGGTAGGCGTTTACGCGGCCGCGCTGCTGATTCCGCTGCAGATCGTCGTGGGCGACCTGCATGGCCTGAATACGCTGGAGCACCAACCGGCCAAGCTGGCGGCGATGGAGGGGATCTGGGAGACGCAGAAAGGCGCGCCGGCTATTTTGTTCGCGCTGCCGGACCAGGCCACGCAATCGAACCGGTACGAAATCGCGATTCCAAATCTGGCGTCGCTGTACCTGACCCATGACTGGAATGGCGAAATCAGGGGCATCAAGGATTTTGGCGTCCTGCATCCACCGGTAGCGCCCGTGTTCTGGGCCTTTCGCATCATGGTCGGTGTAGGTCTGCTGATGCTGGCCGTGAGCTGGTACAGCGCATGGCGCCTGCGCCGCGATGACGAGATCCGGCCCTGGCTGGCCCGGTGGCTGGTGGCGATGACGTTTGCCGGCTGGGTGGCCCTGGTCGCCGGCTGGTATGTGACCGAAATCGGCCGCCAGCCATGGCTGGTGTCCGGCGTGTTGACCGCCGCACAGGCCGCCTCGACCGTGCCTGCCGCCCATATCGCGTTGACCCTGAGCCTTTACCTGGTGTTGTACCTGGCGCTGCTGGTGGGCTATGTGCGGGTGGTGTTCTACCTGGCGCGCAAGGCCGGCGACAAATCAAAGCCGCTGGAAAAATCAATGTCGGTTCCGACCGGATTTGTCCATGCTGGAGAAGCCACATGGTCGACCTGATACCGGATCTGACGCAGCCTGCAGGCTGGCTGCCGCTGGCGTTTGCCGCCGTGATGGGCTTTTCGATGCTGGTTTACGTGGTGCTGGACGGTTATGACTTGGGCGTGGGCGTGTTGTTGCGCCGCGCGGACGACGGTGCACAAAAGGACACGATGATCGCCAGTATCGGCCCGTTCTGGGACGCGAACGAGACCTGGCTGGTGCTGGGGGTGGGCGTGTTGCTGGTGGCGTTTCCGCAGGCCAATGGCGTGATCATGGGGCATCTGTACCTGCCGGTCACCCTCATGCTGATGGCCTTGATCCTGCGTGGCGTGGCCTTTGATTTCCGGGTCAAGGCGCAGGCCAGCCAGAAGCACTGGTGGGACCGTGCGTTTTACGCCGGCTCGCTGTTGACCGGTTGGTCTCAGGGTTACATGCTGGGTGGCCTCGTCACCGGCTTCCAAAATGACCTGTGGGGTCATTTGTTCAGCGCGATGATCGGCTTGTGCCTGGTCGCAGCCTATTGTCTGCTGGGTGCGGGCTGGCTGATCATGAAGACAGAGGGGCCGTTGCAACTCAAGGCAGTGCGCTGGGCCTGGGGCAGCCTGTGGCTGACGGCGCTGGGTATTGGCGCGATCTCGGTCGTCACGCCCTGGGTCAGCGCGCGCATTTTTGACAAGTGGTTCAGCTTTCCGAACATGGTGACCCTGTTGCCGATTCCGTTGATGACGCTGGTGTTGTTCGTGTTGATCGGGCGCAGCCTGCACCGGTTGCCGACGCGGCTGGCACAACACAACCAGTACGGCATTGCGGTGCCGTTTGCCGGCACCATCGGCATCCTGTTGCTGGCGTTCTACGGGTTGGCGTACAGCCTGTTCCCTTGGCTGGTGATCGACGAAATCACGATCTGGCAATCGGCCAGCGCGCCCGAGGCGCTGATGGTGATCTTCTACGGGGTGGCGCTGGTCTTGCCGGTGATTGTTGCCTACACCGTGTTTGCGTATCGGGTCTTCTGGGGCAAGTCGACTGCACTGGTGTACTGACGGCGTCCACCCGGCGGTGTGAGTATCACGCCATCGCGCGTTGCTTTGGCAATGGCGCAAGGGGCATGCTGCTGTTTGCCGTCAGCTTACATCCAGGCCCAGAGTGCGACGAGCAGCTTGCGCCCCGGCAAGGTGTCGGCAAGCCGCCAGAGTCGGCCGTTGGAAACGGGTGGGTAGTAGCTGTGTTTCATGTGGTGCTCCCTCCCACTGGCGACGGGATGCCCTGGCGCAGCCACTCGACCACCGCGGTCTCCGGTTCGCTTTGTTGCCAGCGCTGGTCCGACCAGAGGTCGCGGGCGACTTCGTCGCGTTGTTCACGCGCCAGCCTCGGCCATTGGGCGTGCAGTCGGGCAGAGCAGCGGGCGATCCATTCGATTGGGTCCATTGATTTCTCCAGAAGTACTTTGACTGTCGTTTCGTACAGTATATGCAAACTACTGTGAAAATCAACAGGTAATCCTGTGAACCAACGGAAAATGGAGCGCCATCCGTGCGCGTGGTTGCCACGCCACGTTGCTCCCCTGGGGCCGGATGGCCATGCGTCCAGCCCGGCAACGATTTTCAGCGTGGGCCAGGTGAATGGGCGCAGGATTCCCAGGGTAGTACCGGGCAACCGCAATGTGGCACATCCTGCACCGGCTGCTTGCGCGGGTTGGTCGACGGCGCTTTGCGCACGACTGCAGGCGGGGTTGCGCCGCCGCCATCCGTAGCCGCCTTCAGATCGGGAATCCAGCGTTGGAACGGGGTCAGATCCGACACATCGTTGATGTACCAGAGCTTTTTGGCCGGGTCCCAGCGGGCGCCCAGGGCCTTGACGGCGTCTTTTTCGGCAAATGGGGTCACGAGGTTGATTCTCATGCAGCGCATTATCCGTATGCGCGACCCTTGCACCGCAGTCAGAGTACGGCGAGGTCAGGGTCGTAGCCGCGGATGTCGCTCACTCAGATCGTCGTAGCAGTGCGTACCCAGGCAATGGGTGGCGAAGCGCGGCG
>JBKJRR010000332.1:0-20204 GCA_046594635.1 Burkholderiaceae bacterium | reverse complement strand
GGTGTGCGGACCCGCCAGCAAGGGTTTGTCCAGCGCCAGTACTTCCAGCGGATTGTGGCCGCCGCGGGATATCAGGCTGCCTCCGACAAAACAGGCGTCGGCCACTGCGTACCAGCGCAACAGTTCGCCCATGGTGTCGCCCAGAAGCACCTGGGAGTCGGCGCGGGGAGTGTCGCCGTGGCCGTGACGGACGAACCGCAGGCCCGCCTGTGCCAGCAATCGGGCCACGGTGTCGAAGCGTTCCGGGTGGCGCGGTACCAGGATCAGCAAGTCGGCCGGGCGCGTGCCCAGATGCTGCACGAAGGCTGTGATCAGGGCCTCGTCTTCGCCGGCGTGGGTGCTGCCGGCGGTCAGTACGGCACGCGTTCCAAGTGTCTGGCGGCTCGCAGCGACGGCGTCGGCGAGTCCGCTGGCCAGCTGCAGGTCGGACTTGATGTTGCCGGTGACGCGCAGCCGTGCCTTGGCAACCCCTAACGCGCTGAAGCGATCAGCGCTGGTCTGGTCTTCGCAGCAGATCAGGCGCAGACTGGTCAATGCGGGTTGCATGATGGCGTGCCAGCGCGCATATCCGGCCGCCGATTTCTCCGACAGTCGTGCGTTGGCTACGACCACGGCAATGCCGCGGTGTTGCGCCTGGTGCAGAAAGTGGGGCCACAACTCGCGCTCGAGCAGGATCACCAGACGCGGCTGCCAGGCCTGCAAAAAGCGCGCTACCGCGCCAGGCAGGTCGAACGGGAAATAGGCATGGTCGACCCGATCGCCAAACTCGGCGCGGGCCTGTCGCGCACCGGTGGGCGTAGTGCAGGTAATCAGGGGGCGACCCCAGCGCGCATCGGCGAGCAGACGTTCAATCAGCGGGCGGGCGGCCAGCACTTCGCCGACTGAACCGCAATGCACCATTACCAGGCCGGTGGTTGGCGTTGTGGCAAACCCGAATCGTTCAGGCCAGCGCTGGCGATAGTGCGGGTCGCTATGACCGCGCCACCACAGATAGGCCAGCAGTGGCAGCACCGCCACATAACCGGCCAGGCTGTACAGCCGCCGCCACAAGATCGTCACGCGCGGTTTCCTGTGCTGCTCAGTGCCAATGGTCGGCCACCCAGGGCGTCGGCGGAACCCGGCGATACCACTTGCCGCTGACGCCGTTGATCGCGTCAGGCGGATCGGGTTTGCCGTGGAAGGCGATGATCCTGGCGCCGGGCGGTATCGTCGGGGGCTTGAACCAGCTCATCAGGCCCCGCGGCACGCAGTGGCGCTTGAAACTCACACACCAGTGCGTGGGCCAGAACGCGACCTTGCCCTGGCGACCGAGGAACTGGGTGATGTATTCCTGTTCGTTGCGCACATCGGCGATGGAGCCAGGAAAACCGTCTCTCAGGTGCGCCAGCGCATCGGCATGCTGACCCGTGGTGAAGCGGTAGACCGAGGTGTTGCCGGTGCCGTCCTGCTTGTCCCATTCGCGGATTACGCAAAAGGTGCCCGGATGGTCGAAGAAGCAGTCGATGTTGTCGACGATCACGATGTCCAGGTCCAGGAACAGCGTGGGCCCTTGCAGGTCGTACAGCGGATCGGCGAAGCTGGTGAGTTTGAGCCAGCCGTGGCCGAAGCTCCAGGCTTCTCGCTTGTCGAACGGCCCGAAACCCACAGCCGGAATCGGCCGCACGTCAATGCCGGCGTCGATGCCGTCGCGGTCGTCGCACAGGCAGATGAAACGGAATGGCCGGCGCAGGTGGCGCTGCACCATCGAGAACAAGCGGTTGACGTATTCAGGACCGTATTTCCGGCCCCATTTGATACACAACACGTTGACGGTTTGCATGGTGTGCGTTTTCTCCATGGGTGGTGGCCCGGATGGTCAATCGGGGTACCGCTGCGAAAAACGGGCACAGCCCGGGTCGAAACGATACGGCCGTGTGCGCACGCGCTTACTTGGCCAGTACCGCTTCTATCGCTTGCAAGTCGCTAGCCGTCAATGAGCCATTGGCCTGGCGCAGGCGAAGACCACCGACCAGCACATCGTAACGGGCTTTGGCCAGGTCACGTTTGGTCTGAAACAGCTGGCTTTGCGCATTGAGCACATCAATGTTGATGCGCACACCCACCTGGTAGCCGAGCTTGTTGGCGTCGAGCGAACTTTGACTGGAGGCTTCGGCCGCTTCCAGCGCCTTGGCCTGCCCCTGACCCGACAACACGCCAAAATAGGCGGCGCGGGTCGCTTGCGACACAGTTCGGCGTGCGGCTTCCAGGTCGCTGCGGGCCTTTTCCTCGAGTGCCAGGGTTTCCTTGATGCGGTTCTGAACGGCGTAGCCGGTAAACAGCGGCAGATTGAATGCCAGCGCGACGGTGGCGATGTTGGTGCGGCTGTCCAGGCGCGAGGAGGCGCTGCCGTCGTTGTGGTTCATGGCGAAACTGCCGTTCAGGTCGAGCGTGGGCTTTTGGCCGGCCTGGGCCTTGCGCGTCTCGAGCTGGGCCACTTCAAGCGCCACCATGGCCTGGCGCAGCAGGGGGTGCATGTCGATAGCCTGGTTGACCCAGGCATTGACATCGGTTGGCACCAGCGCTGGCAACACCACCGGCGGTGCCAGTGGTCTGGGCGACGTGCCGTCGTTGCCCACCAGGCGATCGAGGGCGATTTTTTTGACCAGCAGGTCGTTGGCTGCAGCGATCTCCTGCGCCAGCACCAGGTCATAACGCGCCTGCGCTTCGCGGGTGTCGGTGATGGTGCTGGTGCCGACCTCGAAGTTGCGTTTGGCGGCTGCGAGTTGCTCGGCCACGGCGGTTTTTTGCGCGGCGACGAAGGCCACGCCGTCCTGCGCGGCGAGCACGTCGAAGTAGCCCTGGCTGACCCGCACGATCAGATCCTGTTCGGCGGTCTCCACCGCTGCCTGCCCGGCGACCAGGGATTTGCGCCCCTGTTCATAGGCGATCTGGTTGGCCGGACGGTACAGCGGCTGCGACGCATTGATGGTCGCATTCTGGGAGCCGTAGGTGGGCTTTGGAACTGCAATATTGGCATCGAGATGGGTACGCGAGATGCCCATTGACAGACCAACGGTCGGCAAGGTCCCTGCGCGAGCCTGGTCCGCACGCGCGACAGTTGCCTCGTACTGCAGTTTGGCGGACTGGTAACTTGCGTCGTAGACCCGTGCCGTCTCGTACAGCTGCACCAGGCTCTGCGCCTGCGCCGGCAGCATCGCCGTCATGGCCAGGCCGAGCATCCCCGCGAGACGGTGCAAACGGAGCAGGGTGGGGCGGCGATCACCGGCGGTCAAACGGTTGTGCATGTTGGATAGGTCCAGGGTAATCGGTCCGGTCGGGATGGATGGCCAGGTCGGCGAAATCAATATTGGGGGATGGTGGTGTCGACTTCGTCCGCCCAGGCGTGGATGCCGCCCGCAATATTGGCGACGCGGCTGAATCCCTGGTTTTGCAGGAACTGGGCCACCTGCATGCTGCGCCCGCCGTGGTGGCACAGGCAGGCAACCGGCGTGTCCGGGTTGAGTTCGGACAGCCGGAGCGGCACGCTCGCCATCGACATGTTCAGCAGCGTGAAGCCATCCCCCGGATGAATGCTGGCGGTGCGCCATTCAGCGGGCTCGCGGACGTCGAGCACCACGGCCGGGCCGGCATCCTGGTGGCGCGCCAGCCAGCTGGACAATTCACGGGGGCGGATCTGGTCAATCATGATCGGGCTTATCGCTGGCAATGGGTTCTACGACAGGGTTCAGAAACTGAAACGGGACGGCTCGGGGAAGTTTTCCAGGCGTGGCGCGACCAGGTCCCAGGGCTGGGTGGTGCGGTAGTCGGCTTCGCCAACACGGGTCACGAACGTGGCGCGCATCATGGGCTCGTCGCCGACGACGGCACCGAGCCGGCCGCCGATCTTGAGGTGTTGCAGCAGATGTTGGGGCACTTGCATGGTGGAGCCACTGAGCACGATCACGTCGAACGGTCCTTCGACCGGCACGGCCGCCGCGCCATCCTGTTGCCGCACCTGGACATTGTGGATGCCGGCAAGCTGCAGGTTCGCGTGGGCCAGCGCGACCAGTTCGGGGCGAATCTCCAGTGAAATCACGCGCTGGGAACGGTGTGCCAGCAGCGCCGCCATGTAACCTGAGCCGGCGCCGATCTCCAGCACCTTCTCATGTTTTTGCACCGCCAGGTCCTGCAGCATACGGGCTTCGACCCGCGGTGCGAGCATGCACTGGCCGTCGGGAAGCGGGATTTCCATGTCGGCGAAGGCCAGCGCCTTGTGCGGCGCAGGTACAAAATCCTCCCGCTTGACGACGGATAACAGTTGCAGCACATGGGCGTCGAGCACGTCCCAGGGGCGGATCTGCTGCTCGATCATGTTGAAGCGGGCTTGTTCGAAGTTCATGGCGCTTTGCATGCGGGGATCTCGCAAAATATCAGGTCGGGCTGTCGATTTTAAGGTCTTGCGCGTCCGGCGCCCTGATGCCGAGCAGGCGACGTGTCCATTGCGCCAGATCGTCCATATAACAGTAAGCCACCGGCACCACCACCAGCGTCAGCAGCGAGGAGGTGATCACACCGCCGATCACGGCCTGGCCCATCGGTGCGCGCATCTCGGAGCCTTCGGTCAGCGCGAATGCCAGCGGCACCATGCCGAACACCATGGCCAGCGTGGTCATCAGGATGGGGCGCAGCCGGACCCGGGCCGCCAACAGCAGGGCATCGTTCCTTGCCAGCCCCGGAACCCGCGTGCCGTCCGGCGCAACGCTGTCTTCGCGCGCCCGGGTCGCGAAATCGACCAGCAAGATGGCATTCTTGGTGACAAGCCCCATCAGCATGATGATGCCGATGATCGAGAACATCGACAGCGTCGAGCCGAAAAACATCAGCGCCAGCACCACGCCGATCAGCGTCAGCGGCAGCGAGGTCATCAGCGCCAGTGGTTGCACGAAGCTCTTGAACTGGCTGGCCAGGATCATGTAGATGAAGACGATGGCCAGCACCAGCGCGGAAATCGCGTAGCCGAAGGCCTCGTTCATGTTCTTGGTCGATCCGCCGAACTTGTAGCTGTAGCCCGGCGGGATGTTGATCGTGTCCATGGCCTTGCTGATGGCATCGGACACTTCACCAGCCGAGCGTCCGCTGACGTTCGCGGTCACGCTGACCTCGCGCGTCAGATCGCGCCGGTTGATCTGGTTCGCGCTGGTGGTCTCGACAATATCGGCCACCTGGTTCAGGCGTACGACGCGCTGGCTGCCGTCAGCGCTGCTGCCTACGGCGAACGGCAGACGCTCAAGGTCCTGTGGGGCGTTGCGCGACGCTTGGTCGAGCCGCACTTTGACGTCATAGGTCTGGTCGTCGCTGGCGCGCCAGTTGCCGATGGTCTGGCCCGCCACCATGGTGCGCAGGGCGGCACCGATCTGGCTGATGTTCAGTCCCAGGTCGGAGGCCACGTCACGCCGGACCTTCACATCGAGTGTGGGCTTGTTCGGCTTGACACTGGAGTCCAGGTCCACCAGGCCGGGGATGGCACGCACCTGGTTCATGGCCAGCAGTGCGATGCGCTCGAGTTCGGCCTGGTCCGGTCCCTGGATCGAGAACTGCAACTGCTTCTCTCCGCCCACCGAATCGAGCAGTCCGACATGGGTGACCGTGATACCGGCCACCTGGCGCAGGTGCTCGCGCAGCACCACCGACATCTGGTCCACACTGCGTTGTCGGTCCTTGCGGTCGATCAGGCGCACGTAGACGTTGGCGGAGATCTTGCCTTGTGCACTGCCGGTGTTGATGGTGGTCACGGTATAGCGCACCTCGGGCATCGCGCGCACGATGGCCTCGACCTGGCGCGCCTTGGCCTCGGTCACTTCCAGTGACGAACCCACGGGCGTGTGGAAGTTGAGCGTGGTCTCCGAGAAGTCGGATTTGGGCACGAACTCGGTGCCCAGCAGCGGCACCATGAACACGCTGCTGGCGAAGATCGCCAGCGCGATCAGTACCGTGGCAATGCGGTGGCCCAAGGACCAGCGCAGGATGCTCTGGTAGCCGTCGATCAGCATATCGGTGCCGCGATCGAACGCGCCCGTGACGCGGCCAATCGTCTTGTCGTAGAGGGTGCGCGGTGCATGGCGCTTGCCGTGGGATTCGATGCTCGGGTCATGCCAGATGGACGACAGCATCGGGTCGAGCGTGAAGCTGACGAACATTGAAATCAGCACCGCAGCCACGATGGTCAGGCCGAACTCGTGAAAAAACTTTCCGATGATGCCGCCCATGAAGCCGATCGGCAGAAACACCGCGACGATGGACAAGGTGGTGGCCAGCACGGCGAGTCCGATTTCCTGGGTGCCGTCGAGTGCCGCGCGGAACGCGCTCTTGCCCATCTGCACGTGGCGCACGATGTTTTCGCGCACGACGATGGCGTCGTCGATCAGCAATCCGACACACAGGCTCAGTGCCATCAGCGTGAGCATGTTGATGGTGAAGCCGAACAGGTCCATGAACAGGAAGGTGCCAATGATCGCAATCGGCAACGTCAGCCCGGTGATCACCGTCGAGCGCCAGGAATTGAGGAACAGGAACACGATCAACACTGTCAGGATGGCGCCTTCGATCAGCGTCTGGCGCACGTTGGCAACCGAGACCCGGATCTGGCGCGAGCCGTCGGAGATAAGCTCAAGCCGAACACCGGGGGGCAACCGCTTGGTGATGTCGGCCACCGCTGCCTGCAGGCCGTCGACCACGGCGATGGTGTTCTCGTCCTGCGACTTCTGCACCGTCACGAGCAGCGTGCGTTCGCCGTTGTACAGGGCCAGGCTGTCGAGTTCCTGAGGGCCGTCGACGATGCGCGCCAGCTGGTCCAGCCGCACCGGCGCACCGTTGCGCCGTGCGACGATGATCTTGCCGAAGTCCTCCGGCCGGTCGATGCGCGCCTCGATCTGAACCACCCGCTCCTGCTCCCGTGAGCGGATGGCGCCCAACGGCAGGTCCTGGTTCTCGCTGCGCACGGCGGCCACGACCTGGTCAGGAGTCAGCCCATGAGCCTCGAGCGCCTGCGGGATCAGGTACAGATTGATCTCGCGTTTGGTGCCGCCGACCACGCTGACCGATCCGACGCCGCGCACGTTCTCCAGCCGCTTCTTGAGTGTCTGCTCGGCCCAGTTGGTCATTTCGACTGCGCTCGGGACTCGGACCGCTGCCTTGCCAGGTACGGCTGCACCGTCGGGAATCAGCGCTATGGACCAGATGGCGCGCGAGGCCGGATCGAAACGCAGCACCCGGGGTTCCTTGACCTCGGTGCGCAGCAAGGGCTTGACCGCTGCGACCTTCTCGCGCACGTCATCGGCGGCCTTGCGCCCGTCGATGTGCAGGCCGAATTCGATCACCACCACCGACTGGCCTTCGTAACTGCGTGAGGTCAGGGCATTGACGCCGGCGATGGCGTTGACGCCTTCCTCGACCTTTTTGGTGACTTCACTCTCGACGATTTCCGGGCCGGCACCCGGGTACTCGGTGATGACCACCACCACCGGGAAATCGATGTTGGGGAACTGGTCGATCTGCAGGCGCTGGTAGGAGAACAGGCCCAACACCACCAGGGCCAGCATGACCATGGTCGCGAAGACCGGATTCTGCAGGCTGACGCGGGTAAACCACATGATCTACAGGGCGCCGGAGGGCAACTTGACGGCGGTGGCTTCACGCAACTGCCCGACCGACCCGGCGATCAGCGTCGAGCCCTGGGCCAGACCGGTGACGGTGACCATCCATTCGCCCTTGACCAGACCCCGGGCGCCGAGTTCGACCGGCTGGTGCACCACCTTGTTGTCCCGCACCAGTTGTACGTAAGGACGGGGCTTGTCGGTGCGCACTGCGCTGATCGGGATGGCCAGCGCATCGGTGCGGGCGATCGTCAGGTTGCCCTGGGCAAACAGGCCCTGGCGCAATCCGGGCGCAGCGTCGAGCGCCAGATAGACCATCACCGAACGGCTGCCGGCCATGACCGTCGGGTTGATGCGCACCACTTTGGCCGGTACCGGCGCTGGTGTGCCTTCGATCTGCAGTTCGGCCACCTGGCCCAGCCTGATCAGCAGTGTGTCGGACGCGGCCAGGCTGGCTTCGAGTTCCAGCCGGCTGATGTCGACCAGTTCCAGCACCCGGCCGTCGACGCCAATGCGCTCACCGTTTTGCGCCAGTCGCTGGGCGATCACGCCACTGATGGGTGCACGCAGCACGGTGTCCTGAAGCTGTTTGGCGATCACATCCACGCCGGCCATGGCCGCAAGGTGATTGGCCCGTGCGCTGGCCAGGCTGGCACTGGACGAATCCAGCGCCGATTTCGATATGAAGCCCTGTTCGACCAGCTTGCTGTTGTTGTCGTAGGTGCGTTGGGTGATGTCGATCTGGGCCTTTGCGGCCTGTGCCTGTTGCTGGGCCTGACGCAAGCGGGCCTGGGCATCCGTCGCGTCGACCCGCGCCACCACCTGGCCTGCCTTGACCTGGTCACCTTCGCGCAGCGACAGATCCTGCAGTTCGCCAGCCACGCGTGCCTTGATGAAGGCAGTCTGGGTGGCCTTGAGCGAGCCGGAAACCGGCAGCACCTGGGTCAGCGCCTGCAACTGTACCGGCACCAGGTCGGCAGCCGTCAGTTGCATCAGCGATTCGACGCGCGCTGCGCCCTGACCGGCCAACTGTTGCGCTGCCTGGCGCTGCTTGACAGTGCGCATCACAACGAAAACGAGTGCGCCAAGGACCAGCAGCAGCACCAGCCATTTGAGGATTCGTTTCATGGGGATGGGGATAGGGACGAGGTGGTTGAATCGGCTCGACCGACGCTGAAGCCGTAAAGCAGGATGTCGACCTGCGCGTCCAGATAGTCGGTGGGTACCAGCACGCTGTTCTGTGGCGCACAGGCGCCAAACGAATATTTTCCGATGATCAGGTACAGCATCGGTGCGATGACCGTATGCACGGCGTATTGCAGGTCCAGCGGCCGAAACTCGCCACGTTCGACACCGCGCTGCAGGATGCGCCTTATCAGGGCATTGCCTGGTTCGATCACCTCGCGTTGATAGAACACCGCGAGCTCGGGAAAGTTGCTGGCCTCGCTGATCATCAGCTTGGAGATGCCTGAAGCTTTGGTGTCGCCGATCTGCGCCCACCATTCGCGCATCGCAAAGCGCAGCATCTCGGCCGACGTGCCCGGGAATGCGTCCAGCACGATGCTCCACTGCGGAAATCGAACCGACAGGTTTTCGCGCACGACGGCCTTGAACAGGTCCTCCTTGCTGGCAAAGTACAGGAACAAAGTGCCTTTGGATACGCCGGCGCGCCGCGCCACTTCTTCCACGCGGGTCGCTGCATATCCCTTTTCGACAAACAGATCGAGCGCCGCCGACAACAATTCGCCCGGCCGGGCTTGCTTGCGGCGGGAGGATCGATGGGGGTGAGCGACCGCTAGGTCGGCGCAGGACTCGGGCACGTTTGAAGTGTGGATATTAATGACTTATCGGTTATTAATATACCTCAAGCCCGCCATTGCCGGCGCTGCGCGGCCCCAGGTTTACCCAGCTTTACATGGATGCCAGCCCGTGCCAATGCGCAGCAGGATGATGGCGTCGATCACGATGGCGAGCAACATGACCCGGCGCCCGCCCGCGCAACAGCGGGTCAGCCTGCGCCCAGGCGCGTGCTGCGTTCGGCAAAGTAGAACCACTCGTTGCCGGCCATGGCCCCTGGATTGGGAAAGACGATGAAACCGTCGCCCTGCGCCAGCACCGGCGTGCCGTCGTGGCGCATGCCGATCGTGTCGCCCTGGTGGAGCGGGTCGTAACTTGACCATTGGCGTGTGAATCGGTCATCGCCATGGAGCTTGTCGATGACCCGCGTCAGGCGCAGCATCTGCGGTCTGGCGATCGGCACCGGCGCGCTGGCGTCGATCAGTTGCAACTGGGCCAGCGTGTTGTGGATCGCACGCCTGGCCACCTCAGGTGCGGTCGGGTCCTGGTGCTGGCCGCATTCGAGCGTGACGCCGTACCCGCCCTGGCTGCGCATGTATTCGGTGGTGCCCACTCCATATCGCGGATCGGTGCTCAGCAGCGTGGCGCGGTCGGCTGCGCTGGTGCGTGCCATGCGGGCCTGGACGCCGTCTGCATAGGTGTTCAGCCAGCCTTCGACGATGCGCCGCGGACCCAGGCACATCGCCAGAGCCTCTTCCCGGGCCGCGTGCGCAAACGGCTCCAGGCTGTTGGTATTGTCCTGCGGGCCAAGCATCACGAAGGGTTCGCCGGGGCTGTGAAACGAATGCAGGTCAAGCAGCACGTCGTGTTGCGCCAGCAGAGGGCACAACACGTTGGCAATCCGGTCTTCATAGTCCTGCGGCAACGCGTTCGGGTACAGATTGCGGTTCAGGTTTCGCTCGCCCATGCGCTGGCCGCGCTGGTAGGCCAGCGGATTGGTGATGGGTACCAGCGTCAGGCTGCCGCGCTCGAGCACCAGCGCGCCACTGTCGAGTTCCTGCGCCACCCTTTCGATGGCAAGGCTGCCACAGGTCTCGTTGCCATGCACGGCGCCGGTGACGATGAGTGCGGGGCCGGGGTTGAGCGCACGGAAACTGTGGATACGCAAGCTGCGCGTGTTGACTGCGGCGGGAGTAAAGGCGCTCATGGCGCCAGCCTTTCGCGAACCCAGTGCCCGTCTGCATCTGGCGTGTAGCGCAGGCGGTCGTGCAGGCGGCTCTTGCGACCTTGCCAGAACTGCCAGCTGTCGGCCTGGAGCCGGTAACCACCCCAATGGGGCGGGCGTGGCGGTTGCAGCAGGAACTGCGCGCCATAACGCGCGGCGTTGGCCACCAGCACGGCGCGGTTGGCAATCACCTGGGATTGCGGCGAGGCCCATGCACCGATGCGCGAGTCCAGTGGCCGGCTTTTGAAATAGGCGTCACTGTCTGCCGCATCAATCTTCTCTACGATGCCCTCGATGCGCACGACACGTTCGAGCTCGACCCAGTGAAATTGCAGCGCGGCATACGGATTGCCAGCCAGTTCCTGCCCTTTACGGCTGTCGTAGTTGGTGTACCAGACGATGCCCCGCGCGTCATACCCCTTGATCAGCACGATGCGCGTGCTGGGCCGCAGACCTTGGTCCACCGTGGCCAGTGTCATGGCATTGGGTTCGGGCACCTCAGCGGCAATAGCCTCATCGAGCCATTGGGTGAACTGCCCGAGCGGATTCGCATGCGATGCGTCTTCGCTCAGTTCGGCCCGTTCATAACTCTTGCGCAGGTCGGCGATGTTTTTCATGTGGGCAGTATAGAAAACCCCGTTCGGCGCACGTTCGACCTTGGTCGACTCAGCCGCCGACGGCTCAACGCGACGTCTCGCGTGCGTGACGCATCAAGCGGTGCAAGGCATGGTCGTGGATGCCGTGTTGCTGCAGGCAATGCAGGGTCTGGCTGGCGTACTCCAGTGTGCTGCCATAACGGCCGTGTGAGCCGGCAAAAATATCGCGGTAATGCTGCGCACTCAAATCCCCAGTGAAATTCGGACTCTTGCGCGACAGGGTAAAGCCCAGCGCCTGCACCGGGCCCTGGCGGGTCTGGCAAGGCAACCACCGCGGGTCGTATACGCCGGTCACCATTTCACGTTCCCAGAGCCGGTCCAGCACCGTTTCGCCATCGCCGTGCGGCACGCGCAAAACCGCACCCTGGCAACTGCCGCCCGGGAGCAGCGCAAACACCAGGCCGGGCCGGGTCGGCGTGCCCCGGTTGACGCGGCTCCACATCTTGAGCGCACGGTGCCAGCCATGGACACGGGCCAGCCGTTGTTCGGCCGGATCGAAGTCGGGGCGCCAGATCAGCGAGGCGTAGGCGAACACCCACAGGTCGGTCTTGCCACCCCATTGCGCCTTGGTCCGGGCCAGCATTGGCGCGGGATCGCGCAGCGGCACAGGAAACTCCAAGGCAGGAGAATGTTGCGGATCAAGGCTCACCGCTTGACTGTAGCGCGATGTGCCGCCTGCGGCGCGGCGCCCCGGCCATTTCGTAACCCATCGGTAACCAGAACATGGTTTGCCATGCCCGATGCGGGTTAGGATCGTGGTGTGTAACTAAGTTACAGGAAAACCATGAAAATTTTGAAACTCCATTCCACGGTCGACGCCGTGACACAACGCATCCGTGAGCGCAGTGTGCCCACGCGCGCCGCCTATCTGCAACAACTGGATGCCACCGCCAACAGGCCACCCGGCGCCGAACGCATGGGTTGCGCCAACGTGGCGCACGCGTTTGCCGCCATGCCGAACGCGGACAAAGACGCAGCCGCGCCGCTGCACAGACCGCAGATTCCGGTGGTCGCGCAGCGCGCGCCCAACATCGCCATCGTCACTGCCTACAACGACATGTTGTCGGCGCATGCGCCGTTTCAGGGCTATCCCGATCTGGTCAAGGCCGAGGCGCGAAGGCTTGGCGCCACCGCACAGGTCGCAGGCGGAGTACCTGCCATGTGCGACGGTGTGACGCAGGGCACGCCGGGCATGGAACTCAGCCTGTATTCACGCGATGTGATCGCCATGGCCACGGCCGTGTCCTTGTCGCACGACATGTTCGACGGCGCGCTGCTGCTGGGCGTGTGCGACAAGATCGTGCCGGGCCTGCTGATCGGCGCCTTGCATTTCGGTCACCTGCCCACGGTGTTCGTGCCGGCCGGCCCGATGACCTCGGGGCTTTCGAACACTGCCAAGAGCAAGGTACGCGAGCAGGCGGCGCAAGGCCTGGTCGGACGCGCCGAACTGCTGCAAGCCGAGTCGCAGGCCTACCACGGCCAGGGCACTTGCACCTTCTATGGCACGGCCAACAGCAACCAGATGCTGTTGGAGGCCATGGGCTTGCATGTGCCGGGCACGGCTTTTGTCAACCCCGGCGAGACGCTGCGCGAGGAGCTGACCCTGGAGGCGGTGCGCACGCTGCTCGGTCGCGGCACGCCGATGGATGGAAAGTCGCCGGCGTCCGCGGCTGCTTCGCTTTGCACGCCAATCGGCAAGTTGGTCGACGAACGCTGCATCGTCAATGCGATGGTGGCGCTGCTGGCCACCGGCGGTTCGACCAACCACCTGATCCACTGGGTGGCAGTGGCGCGCGCGGCCGGCATCGTGATCGATTGGGATGATTTCGCGGCGCTGTCCAATGTGGTGCCGCTGCTGACGCGGGTCTATCCGAACGGTTCTGCCGACGTCAACGCCTTCCAGGCCGCCGGTGGACCAGGTTTTGTCATCCGCGAACTGCGTGATGCCGGCCTGATGCACCCGGATGTCGCCACGGTGCGGCCGGAGGGCCTGCAAGCCTTCACGACGATTCCGCAGGCGGCTGGTGCCGGTCTGGCCTGGCGCGACCCGGGTGTTTCGGGAGATGAGTCCGTGGTGCGGGGTGTCGCGGCACCTTTCGGCGCCACCGGTGGCCTCAAACTGCTGCAGGGCAACCTGGGACGCAGTGTGATCAAGGTCTCGGCGGTACCGGACGATCGCCATCTGGTCGAAGCTCCGGCACGCATATTCGATTCGCAGGAAGCCCTGCACCAGGCCTTCGCCGCCGGCGAACTCGACCGTGATGTGGTGTGTGTGGTGCGCTGGCAGGGGCCGCGTGCCAACGGCATGCCGGAGTTGCACAAGCTCACGCCACCTTTGGCGGTATTGCAGGGCAAGGGTTACCGCGTCGCGCTGGTCACCGATGGGCGCATGAGTGGTGCATCGGGCAAGGTACCTGCTGCCATCCATGTGTCGCCCGAGGCTGCGGCCGGCGGCCCGCTGGCGCGTTTGTGCGACGGCGATCTGGTTCGGCTGGACGCCGATGCCGGTACGTTGCTGGCACTGGTCGACAGTGCAGAATGGAATGCGCGCGAGGTCGCGCAGATGCCGACAGCGCTGGTCGAAGGCAACGGCGTGGGCATGGGGCGTGAATTGTTCGCCGGCATGCGGCGCAATGTGACAACAGCAGAAGAAGGAGCATGTTCATGGTTGTGAGCCAGGGGTTGAGCGCACTGCAGGTGATGCAGGATGCGCCTGTGATTCCGGTCATCGTGTTGAACGACGTGGCACATGCGGTGCCGATGGCCCGCGCGCTGGTCGCCGGTGGCATCCGCATGCTCGAGGTGACGCTCAGGACAAAGCAGGCACTGGCCTGCATGGCGGCGATCGCGCGTGAAGTGCCCGAGGCCGTGCTCGGCGCGGGTACGGTGCGCAGCGCGGCCGATGCGCGCGCTGCCGCAGACGCGGGCGCCCGTTTTGCCGTCAGTCCGGGTTATACGTCGGCCGTGGGGCAGGCGTGCCGCGATCTGGGACTTTCGCTGCTGCCCGGTGTGGCAACCGGAAGTGAAATCATGATGTGCCAGGAAGATGGTCTTACTGAATTGAAGTTTTTCCCCGCCATGCAGGCCGGTGGCGTGGCCATGCTCAAGGCCTGGAGCGGCCCGTTCACCGATATCCGCTTCTGCCCGACCGGGGGAGTCACCCCCGGCAATGCCGCTGAGCTGCTGGCTTTGCCCAATGTCGTGTGCGTGGGTGGATCCTGGCTGGTGCCGGGTGACGCACTGGCAAAAGGCGACTGGGCGCGTATTACGCAACTGGCGCGCGAAGCGACCACCTTGGGCCGCCAGCCAGGCTGACGTCGGCGCCAACGCGCACGCGTGTCAGATGCGGTTTTCCTCGACCGCGTGGCAGGCGATACGCACACCGGCAATTTTCTGCATCTGGGGGCGCTCGTCATGGCAGCGGGCATTGGCGTGCGGGCAGCGCGGGTGGAAGGCGCAGCCGCTCGGCGGGCTCAGAGGGTTGGGCACTTCGCCCTGCACCGGCGTGCGCGCGCGGCCGGTGTCGTGCATCTTGGGAATCGCGTCCAGCAACATCCGGGTATAGGGGTGGCGTGGATTGGCAAACAGTGCCTGCTTGTCGGCCAGCTCGACCAGCCGGCCCAGATACATCACACCGACCTGGTCGCTGACATGGCGCACCACCGCCAGGTTGTGTGAAATGAACAGGTAGGTCAGGCCGAGCCTGCGTTGCAGGTCCTTCATGATGTTGAGCACCTGCGCCTGCACGCTGACGTCGAGCGCCGAGGTCGGTTCGTCGCAGACCAGGAACTCGGGTTGTGTGGCCAGCGCGCGCGCAATCGAGATGCGCTGGCGCTGGCCGCCGGAGAACTGGTGCGGGTACTTGATGCGATCCTGCGCTGCCAGGCCGACCGACTCGAGCAACTCCTCGACCCGTGCGCGCAAGGCAGTTTTGTCGGTGATCAGACCATGTTCGGTGAGCGGCTCGCCGATGATGTCCTCCACCACCCAGCGCGGATTCAGGCTGGCATACGGATCCTGAAAGATCATCTGGATGCGCCGACGCAGCTGCAATCCGGCGGCGCTCTGGTAGGTCGCATGTGCGTCTGCACCATCGAACTGAAAGCCGCCACGGGTGGGCTCGTACAAACCCACCAGCAGGCGCGCCACCGTGCTTTTGCCGCAGCCCGATTCGCCGACCAGTGCCAGCGTCTTGCCCTTTTCGATCTCGAAACTAACGCCGTCGACCGCATGCAGCAACAGCCGCGGCGTGCGCTCTACCACCCGGTTCAGCCAAGGGGCCGACACGTCGAAACTCATTGCCAGATCGTCGGCTTGGACCAATGCCATGGGGGTCTTCCGTTTCAGGTAGCCGCGTCGGCAGCATGGAGCCAGCAGGCGGCTCGCGTAGGACCGGCGGACAGCAGTTCGGGGCGCTCGCGGCCGCAGCGATCCATCGAGCGTTCGCAGCGGGGGTTGAATGCACATCCGGGTGGAATCGCATTGAGCCGCGGCATCGCGCCGTCGATCTGGTGCAGGTTCTCGCGGTCGATCGTGATGTCGGGAATGGCTGCCATCAGGCCCGCGCTGTAGGGATGGGCCGGGTGGTTGATGACTTCGTGCACCGGCCCGATCTCGGCGATGCGCCCGGCATACATCACGGCGACCCGGTCACAGGTTTCGGCAATCACGCCCATGTCGTGGGTGATCAGCATCACCGCGGCGCCACGGTCCTTGCACACCTGCTTGAGCAGTGCAATGATCTGCGCCTGGATCGAGACGTCCAGCGCCGTGGTGGGCTCGTCGGCCACGATCAGCTTTGGCTCGGCAGCCAGTGCCAGCGCGATCACCACGCGCTGGCGCATGCCGCCGGAGAACTGGTGCGGATAGTGGTCGATGCGTTGCTCTGCGGCGGGAATGCCGGTGTCCTGCAGCAACTCGATGGCACGCGCGCGTGCCGCTTTTTCGCTCATCGGCAGATGGGTGCGGATGGTCTCGATCAACTGGCGGCCAATGGAATAGAGCGGGTTGAGGGAGGTCAGCGGATCCTGAAAAATCGCGCCGATGCGCCGGCCACGGATATGCCGCATGGCTTCATGGTCGAGGTTGTCGATGCGTTGTCCCTCGAGCACGATCTCGCCGCCAGCGATTCGTCCGGGCGGTTCAAGCAGGCCGATGATGGCCGCGCCAGTCAGCGACTTGCCGGCGCCCGACTCGCCGACCACACCGAGTACCTCGCCGGGCGCGATGTCAAACGAAATCTTGTCCAGTGCGCGCAGGGTGCCCGTGCGGGTAGGGAACTCCACCACCAGATCTTTCACCCGCAGCAATGGGTCGGTGGCGGCTCGCATTGCGGCGGCCTGCTTGTTGGCGGGCGCGGCTGCGCCAGCGTTGACGCTGGCCGGTTGTTGCTTTGTATTCATGGATGTCTAGCGCAGGCGCGGGTTGAGCGCGTCGCGCAACCAGTCACCCAGCAGGTTGACCGACAGTGCGATGATGATCAGCATCAGGCCCGGAAAAATCGTGATCCACCACTCGCCCGAGAACAGGTAGTCGTTGCCGATCCGGATCAAGGTGCCCAGCGACGGCGAGGTTGGCGGCGCGCCCACGCCCAGGAACGACAGCGTGGCCTCGGTGATGATGGCAGTGGCGACCTGGATCGTGGCGAGCACCAGCACCGGACCCATCACATTGGGCAAGACATGGCGGCGCATGATGCGCAGCGAGGTTACGCCGGTGGCGCGCGCGGCCTGCACGTATTCCTTGTTGCGCTCCACCATGGTCGAGCCGCGCACGGTGCGCGCATATTGCACCCAGCCGGTCAGGGTGATCGAGACGATCAGCACGCCCAGCGCGAGGTTGTCGGGGGCATTCGGAAACACCGCACGGCCGACACCGGCAATCAGCAGCGCGACCAGGATCGCCGGGAACGACAGCATCACGTCGCACAGGCGCATCAGCGCGGCGTCGACCCATCCGCCCAGAAAGCCCGCGAGCAGGCCGAACGCCACGCCGATGATCACTGACAGAACCACGGAGGCGAATCCCACCGCCAGCGAAATACGTGCGCCATACATCAGCGCCGACAGGATGTCGCGCCCCTGGTCGTCGGTGCCGAGCACGAACTTGGCGCTGCCCTGTTCAGTCCACGCCGGTGGCAGCCGCGCGTCGGCCAGATCGAGCGTGGCCAGGTCAAACGGGTTGTGCGGCGCCACCCAGCCGGCGAAGACGGCGCAGAAGACACACAGCAGCGCCACCAGTGTGGCGCCCATCGCGACCGGCGAGTTGCGAAAGCTGTAGCCGACATCACTGTTCCAGATGCGTTTCAAACGTCTCATGAATTCCTTTTTGCGCTAAGCGCATGGCCGCGCACCGCAGCGCGCAGACGGATTGTCAGCGGGCTCGCCATAGGGTTCAATGTCCTTTGCCGCTGACGCGCAGGCGCGGATCGACCGCGAAATACAAGAGATCGACTGCCAGATTGATGACGACAAAAATCAGCGAGATCAGGCACAGGTAGGCGGCCATGACCGGGATGTCCGCGAAGTTCACGGCCTGAATGAACAACAAGCCCATGCCGGGCCACTGGAACACCGTCTCGGTGATGATGGCAAACGCGATCAGGCCACCGAGTTGCAGGCCGGTGATGGTCATCACCGGGACCAGGGTGTTCTTGAGCGCGTGACCAAAGTGGATGGCGCGATCGCTCAGACCGCGCGCCCGGGCGAACTTGATGTAGTCGGTGCGCAGCACTTCGAGCATCTCGGCGCGCACCAGACGCATGATCAGCGTGAGCTGAAAGATCGCCAGCGTGATCGCAGGCAACACCACATGGTGCCAGCCGTCGAGTGTCAGCAGGCCGCTTTTCCAGCCACCGACCGCAACCGTGTCGCCGCGGCCGAAACTGGGAAACCAGCCCAGCCAGACCGAGAACACCAGAATCAGCAGGATGCCGATCAGGAAAGTCGGCAGTGATACGCCGAGCAGCGAAAACATCATGAAGCTCTGGCTCAGGAAATTGCCCCGGCGCAGTGCGGCGTAAACCCCCATCGGCACGCCGACGACCAGGGCCAGCAGCGCTGCAACGAGCGCGAGTTCCAGTGTCGCCGGAAAACGTTCGGCAATCAGCGACGAGACCTTGCCGCCCTGGCGCAGGCTGATGCCGAAATCACCTTGTACGGAGTTGAGCAGAAAATGCCCGAACTGGACCAGGAAGGAACGGTCGAGTCCGAGCAATTCACGCAGTTCGCGTACCTGCTCGACCGTCGCGTCCTGTCCCAGCATGAACAGCACCGGATCACCCACGAACTGGAACAGCATGAATGCAATGAATGCCACCGTGGCCATCACGAAGACAGCCTGCAGCAGGCGACGCAGGATGAATGCAAACATGGGTGACAGGGCAGCGTGGCCGCAGTGCGAAAGCGGCGAATGTAGCACGCGAATTAACCCAGTTGCAGAGGGGTTTTCACCCGTGCGGGTTTGTCCTGTGGCGCAGCGCGGCGCATGCCGTTACATTGGCGCACTTCACCATATCGGGGATTCACCATGTTATTGAAACGAGTTCTGGCGGTTGCGGCGTTGGCCAGCTGCCTGGCCATGCCGGCCGCACAGGCGACGACGCTCAAGTGGGGCGCACAAAACGACATCCTGACGCTGGATCCGCATTCGCAGAACCATGCGACAACCAATGCGATTTTGATGCACTCCTACGAGGGTCTGACCCGCTACGGCCCCAAGTTCGAGGTTGAGCCGGCACTGGCCACCAAGTGGACATACATCAGCCCGACGCAGGTGCGCTTTGAATTGCGCAAGGGCGTCAAGTTCCAGGACGGTTCGAACTTCAACGCCGACGATGTGGTGTTCAACTTCGGTCGCATCAAGCAGCCCCAGGGCACGATGTCGATCTACGTGACCGGCATCAGCGAGGTCAAGAAGGTCGACGATTACACGGTCGACGTGATCATGGCGGCGCCCAATCCGATGTTGCTGCGCAACCTCATCGACTTCCGCATGATGAGCAAGGCCTGGTCCGAGAAGAACAAGACGATGAACGTCCAGGACTACAAGGCCAAGGAAGAAAACTTTGCCTCGCGCAACGTGAACGGCACGGGTGCCTACCAGATCACTGGCTGGCAACCCGACCAGAAGGTCACGATGACGATCAACAAGGGTTGGTGGGACAAACACAGCGGCAACGTGACCGAGGTGATCTACACACCGATCAAGTCCGACCCCACCCGGGTTGCGGCGCTGCTGTCGGGTGAACTTGACATGCTGACCGATCTGCCGACGCAGGACGTGGCCCGGATCCGCGGCGACTCCAAGCTCAAGGTGTTGGACGGCAATGAGGTGCGTACGATCTACCTGGCGCTGGACATGTTCAGCCCGGAGCTGAAGTACTCGGACGTCAAGGGCAAGAATCCGTTCAAGGACAAGCGCGTACGTGAGGCGTTGAGCATCGCGATCGACCGCGAACTGATCAAGCGCAACACCATGCGCGGTCTGTCGTTGCCCGCCAGCATCATGGTGGCGCCCGGCGTCAACGGCCATACCGCAGAGCTGGATGTGGCAATCAAGGCCGATCCGGACAAGGCCAAGAAGCTGCTGGCCGATGCGGGTTATCCGAATGGATTCGAGATTCAGCTCAACTGCCCGAACAACCGTTATGTCAATGACGAAGAGATCTGCCAGAACATCTCGGTGATGTGGGCGCGCATCGGCGTCAAGACCAAGCTGGCAGCCGAGTCGATGGCAACCTTCATCCAGAAGGTACAGAACTTCGACACGTCGGCTTATTTGCTGGGTTGGGGTGTGGCCACGCTTGACGCGCAGTACACCTTGCAGTCGCTGGTGCGCACCAAGACCACTGGCGCTGACGGCAACTTCAACTTCGGCCGCGTCAGCGATCCGGAA